>PLGM01000190.1 GCA_003139795.1 Acidobacteriaceae bacterium
CGATTTACAACTGTAGTACTAAGTCAGTACTCTTCCCAGGAATCCTCGCAGTCCCAACCTTCCCAGCGCTGCCGTGAAGACCAGCAACGCCGGCAGGATGGCCCACCAGGGCATGTGGGCAATGCCGGGTGTGACCGCGGCGCGCAGGCCCTCACTCATATATACGATGGGATTGAACAGCACGGCCACCTGTAGCCACTTGATTTTTCCCAGGCCGGCCCAGGTGTAGTAGACGCATCCCAAAAAGGTAATGGGAACCACGATGATGGAGAAGACCAGCCCAATCTGCTTCGGATTGACCGTGGACCCGATGACCAGTCCCAGGGAACCGGCGAGCAGGCTTGCAAGCACCAGCACCAGCGCCAGCAGAAACCAGCTGGCGACGTTGGCCCGGACCGGCACGGCGGGAATGTAATAGGCCATGGGAATGACCAGCAGCGCGGCCACCATGCTTTGCATGGCGCTGAAGCAGACCTTTTCCAGAGCCACGGCCCACAAGGGCAATGGGCACATGACGCGGTCGTCGATCTCGCGGGTAATCCCGAACTCCGACGAGAGCGGCAGAGCCACGGCGGCAATGCCGGAAAACATGATGGCCACGGCCATCAATCCCGGCAGAATGATGGTGCCGAAGCTGGCGCCGGAGCCGGCCGCCATCGGATTCCCCCCCGCCATGCGGGGCAGAATGTAGGTGAAGACGAACAGGAAGAGCAGCGGCTGCATGCCCACGCGGAGCAGAAAGGGAACAATCTCGCGCATGAGCACGCGGAGGTCGCGCAAAAACAGCCCCAGAAAGGCCTTTGCAAAGATCCCCGAGCCGTACCGCGCCGCATGCGCCGGCCCCTCCGGTCCCTTTTCCCTGTTCTCTGTTCCCTGTTTCCTGTTTCCTGTGGAGCTACTCACGTAAATCCCTCCCTGTGAGTTGGATGAAGACTGTTTCCAGGCTGGGCTCGGTGATGGCCAGGTCGCGCAGGCCGAAGCCGGCGGCGGCTTGCACCAGGTCGGGCAGGAGGCCGTCGGAGGTTGCGGCAATCACGCGCAGGCCGTCGGCGGTAGCCTCTGCCCCGGTCACGTCCGGGCGCGCCTTCAGCGTGGCAATCAGCGGCTCAAGTCCTTCATGCGATTTGAGTTTGAGGTCGAAGATGGTTTTTGCGCCGAAGGTGGACTTGAGCTTTTCCGGGGAGCCGAGGGCCAGCACGCGGCCATAGTCGATGATGGCCACGCGGTCGGAGAGCGAGTCGGCTTCCTCCATGTAGTGGGTGGTCAGCAGCACCGTAATGCCCTCCTTGCGCAGGCCCTCGACCGCCGTCCACATGGCCATGCGGCTCTGCGGGTCGAGGCCGGCGGAAGGCTCGTCGAGGAACAGGACGGTGGGCCTATGTGCAATGGCGCGAGCAATTTGCACCCGCTGGGCGAGGCCGCCGGAGAGCTGCGCGGGGAAAACAGTCTGGCGCTCGGTGAGCAGGAACTGGTCAAGGAGTTCAAGGGAGCGGGATTTGGCGTGGGAGTGGGAGAAGCCGAAGTAGCGGCAATGGAAGTAAAGGTTCTCGTAGACGGAGAGCGAGCGGTCCAGGGTGTTGAACTGGGGGACGACGCCGATGTGGCGGCGGGCATGGGCCGGGTGCTTCACGACGTCGATTCCGGCGATGCGGACAGTGCCGCTGGTGGGCAGTGTGCGGGTGGTGGAAATGCTGATTGTCGTCGTTTTACCAGCGCCGTTGGGGCCGAGGAGGCCGAAGATTTCGCCCTGCTTCAGCTCCAGGTCGATGCCGTCGAGGGCCACGACGCGGAGCTTGGACTCGTAGATTTTGGTCAGCGCTTCGATTTCGACGATCAAGGGTTTCACCCGGTGCTGGGGAGAGAAATGGATGCGTAGTTCAGATTATCGCACTGGAACAGAGGGAGGGAGGGAGCGGGTCAGCGAGTGCGAGCATGTTCGATCCCCGGCCATGCAACCTTCCATTGTGATAGCAGGAGTAACTCCGTTCGCCACTCACGCTGCCGGCGAGTTCTTGCCAATCCACTGTATCTCGACGACTCTTCCAAAAAGGCGCCGCACAATTACCAGACAAAGAACATGGAACTGCTCATCCATTCCGACGTCGTGGACGGAGAGCAGAAGCTCCAGATATGGATGCGAGCAATTCCTGGCAACGGCGATGCGCCTCCCGGCGGTAGCCAACCAGATGCGCGGGCTTCCGCACGGTGAGAGTGACCGTGCCCGTGGCCGTCGTCGCGCCCGAAGTGCCGGTCACGGTTACGGTGCAGGTCCCTGCCGTGGCGCCGGAATTACCGCTGCCGCCACCGCGATCCATCGAGGCATCATCGAAGCAAGCGGTTGACACTCATGCAATGCGCTATGCCGGCCAGGTCTTTGACCGCGTGATTTCGCACTTTAAGGTTCGCGGTTTTCCATCCTTTCGCCAGAAAAAAGGCGAAATGATGGGGCACAGAGCTGGTACAAAAACAAGCGGTGAGAGACCTGGTCCGGTCGATTCTTCCGTGGCGCTTCATCTCCTATACAGCATGAGTTCGTCGCCGCCTGGGACAGTACCCTTCACAAACAGGCCCGGAGTAGACCATGTGTACCATGCGCGGGAAAGTTGAGCTAAGTACAATTGCTGCAACTTTGACTCAGGAGTCGAAAGTGCCGCCTTCATCGAAGCTCGTTTTCACGCGCCGTCGTTTCCTTAACCGGCTTGGCCTTTTCGGCCTGGGATCGTCTTTTCCTCTTGGCCGCCTTCTGTTGACTTCCGGTAAATCGGTCCTTGCATCTGCGCAAACGCCTTCCGAAATGCCGTCAGTGGTCAGGAATCGCGCACCGCTTGCCCCGAATGCGTTTTACCTTCTCCCTTTGGGTTCCATCCGCCCCGGCGGCTGGCTCAAGGGCCAGCTTCAGATACAGGCCAACGGACTGAGCGGGCACCTGGACGAAATCTGGGCGGACGTCGGTCCTAACAGCGGCTGGCTCGGCGGGACAGGGGAATCATGGGAGCGCGGCCCTTACTTCCTTGACGGTCTTGTGCCGCTTGCCTATCTTCTGGACGATGCGCGCTTGAAAGCCAAGGCGCAGAGATACGTCGATTGGACGCTGGACCACCAGGCTGCCAGCGGCATGATCGGTCCTTCCTCCAACGACGACTGGTGGCCGCGCATGGTTATGCTGAAAGCTCTCACACAATACCAGGAGCTGACCGGCGACCCGCGCGTGATCCCCGTGATGGATAAGTACTTCCAATATCAGTTGGCCCAGTTGCCGCAGCGTCCGCTGCGCGATTGGGGAAGATTCCGCTGGCAGGATGAGTTGCTCAGCGTGGTCTGGCTCTATAACCGCACGGGGGCCGCGTATCTGCTCGATTTGGCGCGCCTCTTGCGCAAGCAGGGATTTGACTGGATGGAGCAATACGCGCACTTCCAGTACACCCAGCGCATCACAGCCGAGTTCCTCAAGCTTGCGGCGGCCAGCGGACTCAAGGACGTGGGCCTGAGCACGCATGGCGTGAACAACGGGCAGGCTGTGAAGACCGGCCCCGTGTGGTCAGTGGTCTCAGGGTCGGACGCAGACCGCTTGGCCGCCCTTGAGATGATCGCCGGGCTGGACAAGTACCACGGCTTGCCCAACGGCATGTTCTCCTGCGATGAGCACCTGGCGGGCCTTGATCCGTCGCAGGGCTCGGAGCTGTGTACCGTTGTCGAGTACATGTTCTCGCTCGAACACGCGCTGGCCATTGTCGGCGACGCCTCACTGGGCGACCGGCTGGAGCGGCTCGCGTTCAACGCGCTGCCGGGCACGCTCACCGACGATATGTGGGCTCACCAGTACAACCAGGAACCAAACCAGGTGGAATGCAGTTTACATGCGAAACCCTGGGGCACCGACGGGCCGGAATCGAATCTCTATGGCCTGGAGCCCAACTTCGGTTGCTGCACGGCCAACTATCACCAGGGCTGGCCCAAGTTTGCCAACAGCCTTTTCATGCTTTCGGGCGAGCCGGGCACGACAGCTCACGACGGCCTTGTGGCAGCCGTCTACGCACCCTGCGAGGTGCGCACGGTCGTGCGCGGCGTACAGGTTCACGTGACGGAACAGACCGAGTATCCCTTCCGCGGCGCGGTGCGGCTCACCCTCAATCCCGCCGCGCCGTTGAGTTTTCCACTCCAACTCCGCATTCCCGCATGGGCCGCGGGCGCCGCGATCCTCGTCGACGGAGAGCCCGCGCCCGCACCGGCTCCTGGCTCCTTTGCCCGTATCGAGCGCACCTGGAAATCCGGCGACCGCGTCGAGATCGCCTTTCCCATGAGCCCGCGCATCTCCCGGTGGTTCCATAACTCTATTGCCGTCGAGCGCGGGCCACTGGTCTTCTCTTATGGCATCGGCGAAGACTGGCTCAAGTTGCGCGACCGCGGCATGACCGCCGATTGGCAGGTGTTCCCGACGACCGCGTGGAACTATGCGTTGAACGTCGATGAGGCCTCGCCCGCGAAGAGCATCGCCGTCACGGAGGCGGAGGTCACCGATGGTCCATTCACTGCCCGCCATGCTCCAGTCCGGCTCAGCGTGAAAGCCCGCAAGCTCAACGAGTGGCGCGCGGAAGACGGCGCCGCCAACCCGCTGCCGCAAAGCCCCGTCGCCAGCGATCAACCTGAGGAGAACATTGCGCTGATTCCATACGCGGCGGCAAAGCTGCGCATTACCGCGTTTCCGCAGTGCAAGAGTTAGAGCTTATCCGTAAATTGTCTGCTGCGGTAGCGCGGTCTCCAGAGGGGCTATCCTGGCGGCGTCCACGCAATCAGGACCCGTGCGTGGGCCGGGAGGCCCACGCGACAGCCAACCTGGAGGTTGGCGCTACTAATTTACGGATAAGTTCTTAGTCGCATCCCAGTTTGCGGTCGCTGACAGCAATTTCAGGGTTGCATTAATGCGGGCCGATGCACTGAAGTGGCCTTTTCCCCAAGAAAAAGCCACACTGCTGGAACTCCGCCGCAGCCTGTTAACTCTGAAATCGCTCAACAGCATCGAACAGCGTCCGCTTGCGCCGCGCCGGACCAAGGCGGGCGTATAAGTTCCAGGCTTCTTCGGAATGCCGCCCCCAGGTCGACCGCCTGGACCAACAGTGCCGCGAGTCCCACATGCATGGCTGGATCTCCCACATGCATTCGCAAACGCCGCCCCTGGCCACCGTGACCTGCATCGGCCGGCTCATCGCTCTCCGATCCANNTGCGATGCACCCAGCCCGGCAGCGCTACTGAACCCGCACCGTGGTGGTCAGTTGTATGCCGCTCGACGAATTCCCGATCATCACGCGAACGGGTTCGGCCTCGACTCGGAATCCGGGCAGTTTTTCGTCCCACCAGGCAAGGGTCGAAGCCTTCAGCGGAATCTGTACGGTCTTCGTTTCATGGGGCTGGATGGTGACGCGCTGGAAGCCTTTCAGCTCTTCGCGCGGACGCTCCACCTTTGAGCGCAGGTGTTCGACGTAAAGCTGGACGACTTCGTCGCCCGCCCGGCTGCCGGTATTGGTCACGTCGACGCTGACCGTGACCGTGCCATCCCTGGCCAGCTCTGGGGAGTTAGTCCGTAGATTGGAGTATTTGAAGGTCGTGTAACTCAGGCCATAGCCGAAAGGATAGAGCGGTTCTCCTTTGAAGTACATGTAGGTGCGGCCGTCGCGGATGTTGTAATCCACCATCGGGGGTAACTGATCGAGAGACTTCGGCCAGGTTTCCACCAGGCGCCCGCCGGGGTTGTAGTCCCCGAAGAGAACCTTGGCAAGAGCCGTACCCTCATCCTGCGAGGCGTGGGCCATGTGCAGGATGGCGGGAATGTTGGCCTGCGTCCAGTTGATGGCGAAGGGGAAGCTGGAGACCAGGATGACCACGGTCTTGGGATTCACGGCATACACCTGCTTCACCAATTGCTCCTGATCGAGAGTGATGCTTTCGCGATCGCGCCCTTCGCGTCCGTCGCTGGGCACGGTGCAGGGGAGTGTGCCGCCACCGTCGGCGGTGTTGTACCAGTCATGCGCCATATCAGGGCCGCAGGTCGGATCGTTGCCGACCACCACCACCGCGACATCGGAAGATTTCGCCGCATTGACGGCGGCGTTGCCGATCTCATCGGCGGCGTAGTTGACCTTTACGCCTGGACCAACCTCATCCTTGATTCCCTTGAGCGGCGTAACCACATACGGAGGCGTGCCGCCGTACCAGTCCCAGTGGACGGAATCGGCCAGTGGCCCGATGACGGCGATCGACTTGATGGAATCCTTGCCGAGAGGCAGAAAGGCATTTTCGTTCTTGAGCAGCACCACCGATTCGAGCGCCATCTGTTTTGAGACGGCGCGATCCTTGTCCGCATTCCAGGGCTCGGGCGAGTCTTTGATTGGCTCCGGCGAGGCCTTGATCTTCGCGTAGGGAACCATCTCCGGCGGGTCGAGCAACCCAAGACGGATCGTGACCCTGAACTTGGGGCGGAGCAGGCCGTCGATCTCCGCCTCGGTGATCTGGCCATCCTTCAGGGCGGCTTTGGTTTCGTCCAGATACCTGTCGAGAAACTGATTGATGCCGGCTTTGAGACACGCGACGACCGCGGCCTCCTGGTTGGGAAAGAGATGGCGTGGATCGACAAGGAGCTTGACCGCCCCTCCATCGCTTGAAATCACGTCCACCCCCCATCGGTCCCGGACAATGCTCCTTAGGATTGGATTGATGGCCATTGGAGTGCCGTTCCAGGCGTTGTAGGAGGCCATGACGGCTTTGGCGCCTCCTTCCAGGAAACCCATCCGGAAAGGCACCGAATAGTATTCCCAGAACAGGCGCTGGTCGAAATCGGAGGACGAACTGGTGCGGCGATCCTCGTTGCTGTTGGCAAGAAAATGCTTGAGCAGTGCGGCCGCTTGCCAATACTTCGGGTCGTCCCCCTGCAGACCTTTGATAAAAGCGACAGCCATGGTTCCGTTGAAGAACGGATCTTCCCCGTAGACTTCTTCGCTGCGGCCCCAGCGCGGGTCGCGCGCAAGGTCGGACTGCGGTCCCCACAGCATCAGCATCTGACGGTCATACTTAGCGGTCTGCGTGATGAATCGGGCTTCATAGCCCTCCACGCCTCCCGCCTGGCGAACCAGGTCCGGGTCCCACGACTCACCCATGCCCGGAGGCTGCGGGAATTGCGTCGTCGTAATGGGCAAGCGCTTGCCCCTGGCTTCACGCTGAACCACTCCATGGATGCCTTCGGAGCCGCCATAGTTCGGGACGCCAAGCCGAGGCACGCCGGTGCGTGTGCCAAGGCAGTCGATCTTCTCGTCAACGGTCATGAGCGAAAGCAGGTTGTCGATCCTCTTTTCCATGGGCAACGCAGGATCGTTGAACGGATAGTGGGGTTGCTGCGCAAGGGCCGGGGCGAACCCGGACACCAGAAGACAGAGCAGAGTTGCAAGACGCTTCTTGATCATGGCGGATACCGTGCCGGCTTTCCCGGTATAGCGCCGGGCGCGGCTCATGGTCGCCCGGCGGCGTTGTTGTTTGCAAACGCAACCAAGTTATCACGTCCGCGGTCATCCTATCCAGAGCGGAGTCATGATGCGGAATCGCTTCGTTGTTCGACTGCGGATGCGCCGTTGCTCTTCGCCTGACGGCCCCCGGCCGCGACGCTTGCGAGAGCGAACGCGGTGATGGGTCTTGAGCACCCGATCGACCACCGCCCACGCGGCCTCGACTGAGTTTTCACGCGTAAACAGCGCGCCGTCGCCGGCCATGACGTCGTCCAAAAGCCGCTCATAAGGCAATTCTTCTCCCGGCCGCGCTTCCGACAGGTAGAGCTCTCGTGCTCGCCGACAAAATCCTGTCCCGCAAGTTTGACGCGGGCGGCAAGGGCAACGGCCGAGTCGGGAGAGACCCGAAAGCGCAAGCAGCGAGGCCGCCGTCTCGATCCACGACGGCCTCATCTTTGTGCAACTAGCCCTTTGGTTCGTCCTGGTCGGGATGAATGGTTCGATAGCTCGCATTGCCCTTCGACCAGACCAGGAGCAGAAGATCCTTTCCATCCCGGTTCTGGTGCACTTCACTCGCAAACTGGCTGGCGGACTGCGCCGGCTTGCGGTTGACTTCGACAATGACATCACCCGGCTGGATGCCTGCTTCATCGGCTGGACTGGCCGGTCGAACGCTCTGGACGACGACGCCATGAACCTGGTCAGGCACGTTGATCTGCTGCCGTGCATCCGGCGTCAGATCGCTGACCGCGAGGCCGAGCTTGCCGCTTTGCGGGCCATCCCGTCCGTCGTTGCTGGCCACTTCGGCATTGCCGTGGAACTGACCCACAGTAAGGCTCAACGTCACCGGCTTGCCNNACCTGCAAGGCGCTTCCGTTGACGATCTTCTCTCCGTTGAGTTGCGTGATCACGTCGCCGGTCTGCACGCCGCCGCGGCTTGCCGGAGAGTCCGGCGTAACCTGCGAAACAATGGCTCCGGTCGCATCCTGCAGATTGAAGAAATGGGCGTTATCGGGCGTGACGTCGTTCATGCCGATGCCGAGGTAGCCGTGGTCGACCTTGCCGTGCTGGATCAACTGCTCGGCCGTAGCGCGCACGATCTGCGACGGAATGGCGAAGCCGGCGCCGGCGAACGAACCATTGTTGGTAATGATAAAGGTGTTGATGCCGATCAGCTCGCCGTGTGCGTTGACGAGGGCACCGCCGGAGTTGCCGGGATTGATGGCGGCGTCGGTCTGGATGAAGTTGCCCGGCTTGCGCGGGTCATCCGAGTAAGGGTTCGGCCGGTTGATGGCGCTGACGATTCCGCGCGTGACCGAAAACTGGAAGTAGCCGAAGGGGCTGCCGAATGCAAGCACGGTCTGGCCCGGCTGCAGCTTTGTGGAGTCTCCCCAGGCAATGCTGGGCAGGTTGGCCACGTCCACCTTGAGCACGGCAAGGTCCGTCAGCTTGTCGACGCCGATCAGCTTCGCTTTCAGGATGCGGCGATCGTTCAGCGTCACCTTGATCTGCACGGCGCCATCGACGACGTGCGCGTTGGTGACGATGTAACCGTCCGGCGTGATGATGATGCCGCTTCCCACTCCGTGCTCGATCTGCGGTTGCGCGGGCAACTGCTGCATCGGCCCGAAGAACTGTTGCAGTCCTGGCGGAAGGCCCTGCATCGGACCTTCGGAGGTTTCAGCCTCGCCGGTACCCCGCGCGGTAACGGCGACATTGACGACGGCGGGAGTTACCCGCGCCGCAACTGCCTCCATGGCGCGATCGAGCGAGGTGAGCGCCGCCACGCTGTTGTCGTCTATGGCCGACGCGGCGTGAACGCTGCCGTGGCCGACGAAGAGTGCCGCTCCCAGAGCGAAGGCTCCGGCGACTGCCGCGGGCGCGGCCATCTTCTTTGCGATTACTACTAATTGATTAGTTGATTGAGACATGGGGAACCTTCTCCTTGTTGCCGGTTAGGGTTTGACGTTGAGCGCAACCAGGGTTGCGCCAGGGAGCGTTCGAATCAGATTTGAACGATCAGCCAGCCATTCGCTATCGGGACGGCGGCATACGAGATTCGACTCCTTCGCGCGACGGCGAATAGCAGGTGCGGAGGAGTTTCGGCGTCGCTCCATGCAGCCAGCACAACCCACGCCTGCTGGCTCTGCGCGTAAGGCCGCCTGAAACTCCGCTTTCGAGCGTTACTCCGCACCGGCTTCGCTGTATGTGCGGATTGAACCGGCCGCTGGGGCAGGACCGCTTTGACCAGTTGCGGGGAGCCTCCAAATTGACGGAGGTTCATCTCGCCAGGACCTGCGGGATGCGCGGACCAGGCCTGCACCGTTGCTTGAGCAAGCGGAGCGAAGCTGACAAGCTGCGGGCTGCGAGCCAGGGTCATTGCGCCGCTCAACACGCCGAGGAGCAGGCTGGCGGTTACCAGCGCCGTTTGCCGGCCACCCATCGGCTCATGGGGCCGCCGCAGCAGGCGGTGCACCCGGCGCACCAGCTCCGGCCGCCGTTCCCACGCACCCAGGACAAGCGAAAGGCTGCGGCGAAGCATGGAGTATTCGGCGAGGCGCGTCAGGCAGAGAGCGTAGGCCTTGCGGGCGCCGCCAGAGCGCAGGACGCGGTCGTCGCAGGCAAGCTCCCGCTCCGCACAGAGCCGCCGTTCCACCCAGAGCAACACCGGATTCAGCGGAAAGAACGCCAGGCCAATCTTCTGCAACAGATTGGTCCAGTCGTCGCCGCGGCGCAGGTGCTCCATCTCGTGCAGGACCACCTGCCGCAACTCCAGGGCGGAAAGCCTCTCTACGAGTGCGGGAGGAACGAGAATTCGCGGGCGAAAGAAGCCAAACACGCTGGGCCGCTCGACCTCGACGGAAGTACAGAGCTCAGCCGCGCGGCCGCCTTGCCCACCCTTGAGAAGCGCCAGCAGAGCCGGGTCGGCAGGTACAGGGGTGGCCCGATTTGCCAGCCGCCGCAGGCGGATGGCGCTCAGGATCAGCTGCGTCCCCCTCCAGACAGAGAGCATCGCCCAGAGGCCGGCGATGGCAACACTCCAGCGCAGGTCCAGGCGGACAGGTGAAGCATCCACCGGGCCGCCGATGCCAAGGTGCTCTCTGAAGGGAGGGACCATGTGCATCAGCACCAGCAGCAGGAAGACGTTCATCCAAACCACAGACCGGGATGCGGCGCTGAGCCGGGGCAGCAGCCGCAGGCAGACCAGCACGCAAACGGCCAGAACGCAGCCTTCCCAAACGGCGGAAAAGAGAGCGCTTACAGCGGCAGCGGACACAGGTGAGGCGGCCTGAAGGAGGGGCTCCATTTAAGACTCCTCTCGCGCATCTTCCGGCGCATTGGCAATGGCTTCCTTCAGCCGGCTCAGTTCGCCGGGGCTGATCTCGTCGTCGCCCAGGAGCGAGAGCAAAAGCCGCTCCCGGGAGTTGCCGAAAAATCGTTGCAATACGTGGCGAACTTCCGATCGGCTGGCCTCGATCTCCCCGATGCAGGAGCTATAAAGAAACGCTCTGCCCTCCTGCCGGTGGCTGACGTAGCCCTTGGTCTCGAGAATCCGGATGGTCGTCAGGACGGAGGTGTAGGCAAGCGCCTCATCGGCGGAAATCGCGGCTACCATTTCGGCCACGGTCGATTCGCCCCGGTCCCAGAGGATCTTCATCAGCCGGAGTTCAGCCTGAGTGAGCGTGATGGATCTCTTTGGTGGCATTGAAGATGCAAGTCCATGGGAAGTCGTCCGTCGACCGTCCCTGGTTCATAAGACGTGCAACTAATGATTTAGTTAGCAAGGCTGCGGTTCCTTGCCGCAGACTCTGGTATGCTGCGTCGGTATGAAGATGCTCCTGCCTTCCGCGTTCTCTTGCGCCGTTCTTCTTTGTCTTGTCGTCGCCGTTGCCGTTCCATCGATCCCATCGGTTTTGGCGCAACAGACCACCTCCTCGACGGAGTTGAAGTACCAGGCGCCGCCGGAGGTCATGGTCAAGCTGGTAGACGCTCCGCCCACACCAACCATCAACCTCTCGCCCACGCACGGAACGGGTCCCCGGCGCATCCTGATCCAGCAATTTTCGTCGCTGCCCACCATCGCCGACCTGGCCGAACCGCATTCGCCGCCTGCATTGTCATGCTCCATGTCCTATCGTTTATCCGCGCAGCGGGCGCGCATTTCCTAAGTGCCGCATGATCGCCGAAAGCGCTTCAGACAGCCCACGATCTTCATGAATTGAACGCCCCACGGCAGGGTCTGCCTGGGGCGGGACCGTGGGCTTCTGCCTGGTTCTCGAACGTTGTGCGGAGGTGGGGCCGCTGTTATGATGCTGCTGTTCTTGAGGCTCGAATGGAGATTCCGGTCTACGTTGCAGCGGCCGCGCCGGACGACTATGCATGGTGCGCCAGCCTGATGGCTTCCTCCGAGCCCTGGATCACCCTGGGCCGCGATCTCGAAGCATGCCGCGAAGCGTTGACCCGCCCCGGCTCCGAGCTTTTTGTCGCCAGGAGCCGGGAGAATGACCTGCGGGCGGGCTTCATCCTGCTGGCCCCCTACGGTCTGGCGGCGTCGCCTTACATCGCCAGCGTTGCGGTTGCGGCGGAGGTGCGCGGGCAAGGAGTCGGATCAGAACTGCTGCGTTTTGCCGAGCGGCGTTTCGCCGGACGCGGGCACCTTTTTCTGCTGGTGTCGTCGTTCAACCACCACGCCCAACGGCTTTATCGGCGGCATGGCTACGAGTTTGTCGGGAAGCTTGAAGATTACTGTGTGCCGGGGCATTCGGAACTTATCTTTCACAAAGGGCTCCAGTGACTTGCCCCGCGAGGCCAAACTCGCCGTCCTCTATGAACAAGCGCCTCGTGCTGCTGCTGATGGCCGCGGCCTCAGCCGGTTACATCGGCCGCGTCGCCGTCACCATAGCGGCTCCCGGCATGATGAAGGATTTTGGCCTGACCCAGGCGCAGATGGGCACGGTCTTCAGCACTTTTCTGATCGGGTACACCGCGTTTCAAGTGCCCTCGGGAGCACTGGCCGACCGCGTCAGCGCCCGACGCATCTTCCTGGTGCTTTGCCTGGGATGGGCTCTGCTCAGCACTCTGACCGCCTTCGCCGCCTGGCATGGCTATGGGCTGGCCATGGTCATTCCGCAGCTATGGCTGATCCGCGCCCTCTTTGGCGTAATGGCCGCGCCCACTTATCCCACCTCGGGCAGAACCATCGCCGTCACCACGCCGCCGCGGCTGCGTGCTCGCGCCAACAGCCTGGTGCTGGCCAGCGTGGGCGTGGGATCGGCGGTCGCGCCCCTGCTGCTGGCGCCCGTCGCAGGCCGCTGCGGATGGCGCGCGGCGCTGCTGGTGGCCGCCGCGTTCAGCGTTGCCGCCGGGCTGCTGTGGTTGTGGTTCGCGCCCCGGCAATTTCACTCGTCTGAGAGCGCTACTCTCCAACCCGCGGCCAGCACTTCCCTTGCGGCGGGATCGCCTAAGGCCTCTCCACAGCCGTTGCGCTCTCCGAGTTTCTGGTTCCTCTTCGCCAGTTACCTTCTGCAGGGCTACCTGGGATATATCTTCGTCTTCTGGTTTTACCTGTATCTGGTCCAGGTGCGTCATCTCGAGGTGCTCAAGGCCGCCAGTTTCACGGCGCTGCCGTGGGTGGCGACCATCTTTGCCATCCCGCTGGGCGGCGTGCTTTCAGACGCGGCTGTGGCGCGCTGGGGAGCCACATGGGGACGCCGCAGCGTCCCCCTCGCCGCCCTATGCATCGCCGCCATCTTTCTGCTGATCGGCGCCCGCACGCCCAGCCCAATGGTGGCCGTCCTCGCACTCACCGCGTGCACGGTGCTGGTGCTGGGCACGGAAGGCCCCTTCTGGGCCACGATGACCCAGCTCTCGGGCGAGCGCAGCGGCCTCGCCGGCGGCGTCATGAACTTCGGCAGCAACCTCGGCGGCATGGTTTCACCCGCGCTCACGCCCTGGCTGGCAGAGCGCATCGGATGGGAATCCGCGCTGTCGCTCACCGCGGGATTGGCAATCGTGGCAGGCTTATTGTGGCTGCGCGTGCGCGTCGAGCCTGGTGATGAAGCACGCGGCGCGAGTTCCCCCGCAGCCGCTCCATGCTGACTGGAGCGCCGCATAGGGTACAAAGGATGCGTGATTTCTGTGTCGCGCCCGTCGTGGAGACTCTTTCGCTATCCACCGGCACCAGATTGGTGGTCATATGCAGAACGGTGTCTGCCTGGGTTGGCGCAGTGGCCGCGTGCGCTACCGCTGCCGCGCTTGTCTGCGTGGCGGGCTCTTCAGTTGGAACGATTTCCGACGCCTGGAGCACAGGCGCCTGCAAGCCGGTTTCCGGTAATCCGGAGTCTGCAGCCGCTGGATTCTCAGACCCCTATGGTATATCGGGGAGAATCCGTACCGTCGAAGCGAAGCGACGATAGCCGGTGAACAGCGTCTCGTTCAACATCAGAAGCGGTGCAGCCCCAGAGGTATCGTTAGGGTCGATGGGGTTCATGCGGAAGGCCAGGCTGCGCACCGGACAGACAAAGCTACGGCCGTTGATCAAGACCGGACCATACTCCACCAGAACGTCGGACCGCTTGACTGGATCGCGATCTTTCAATTCCGCCTGGACGGAAATGCGGAGAATGGTCCCAGTGGCGGGGTCCAGCCAGAGCGAGCCGTGATAACCGGGCAAAATGTGGAAGATTGTGGTCCGTGAAACATCGAGACCCGGTTGCAGTCCAAAGCTGCCGGGCATGGTGACGGATCTGGTTTCGACGGGCGCGTGTTGTGGGATGGAGCCGTTTACCTGGAAGTGCGATGAAGCCCTGGGCACCGAAAAATTGAAGACTGCGACCGGGCCCGCCGCAGCCTGCTCCCAGTGGCTCCAGCTCACCTTACCTTTGGCTGTGTCGGTCAGGATCATGGCCAGCATGGGGCCGAACTCGCCCCACGAGGTCAGTCCATTGTGCGCCTGCTCCTGCCTGGCGGCGGAAGCCGCGGCGGGCGACAGGGTCCCCTGGTCGTCGCGGACAGAGATTTCCTGGCTTGACGTTCCCACAAGGTGCAGTCCCGCGCGGACCGGCCAGGCGTTTTTCGTCAACTCCTGGGGACTGTCGTCGTAACGGTTGGTAGTCCGCGTGGCGAGGAAATTGGGCAGACGGGACAAGGTTTGCGCCCCATAACTTCGTGCCGCATCGAGCATCTGTTGCTGGGTAATGTCGCCGGGAGGGGCTATGGCCGGCAACTCGCTTGCCGGCGGATCGAGAAAAGCCGACTGATCGGCGAGCAATTGCAGGGCCTGCACTGTCTGGGGGCCGGGCGCCAGATTAGCGGTGAGGCGGTCCAGCGAAGCCTCCGTCAGCCGCTCGGAGAGTTCCAAAGGCCGGATCTGGCGCACAACCTCTGCGTCCGACTTGTGCGCGAAGCGGGCCTTGGTCAGCACCTGCTCCAATTGCGCCACCGTCATACGCGCCCCGGCGGGAAGCGCAATGGCCACAAACATTGCGAGCAAGATCAACCTTCGCATCGTATCGCTCCGCCACAATAGCCGCTGACCAAAAGCCGCTGACCAAAAACGGATTCGATGTGGGAGGTGTTTTCGACTCATGAGTCAACTCTCCCCAATCATAGCTACCACGCGATTCCGGCATATGGTTCGTATGGACTGGCCAGTGACTGCGCAAACAACGCATCTGCCGCGGTTGAGGCGCGCTGCACAGCGCCCCACCCAAGAATGGCGGCGATGGCTACTGCCACAATCCAGACGCCCAGACTGCCGGCTGCCAATTGTCTCATTCCATCCCCCTTGCCCAGCCGGAGACCTCGCAATCCGCCCAGGCAATCCTATGCGTATCAGCCGTTCAATTCAATAATCCCGCGGTGAATGGCGGTGGTGGCAGCCTCCGTGCGGTCGGAGACTTCCAGCTTCTCGATTATGCTGTTCACATGATTGCGAACCGTGTTGCCGCTGATGTCCAGGGCGCTGCCAATCTCCTTGTTTGTGAGCCCCCGGGCAAGCATGTTCAGGACTTCCAGTTCGCGTGCGGTGAGATTGGTGCGCATCATGCGCTCGGCCAGCCGTGCGGCAATGTGGCGAGGGAAGTAGCGCTTACCGGCGTCAACTGCCCGGATGGCATCGATCATGTCCGATTGCGGCGCGTCTTTCAGGAGATAGCCTTGAGCGCCTGCCTGTACCGCGCGGTAGATGTCTTCGTCCGTCTCATAGCTGGTGAGGATGATCGCGCGGACACCGATCTTGGCTCGCTTGAGGGCATGGAGGGTGTCGATTCCGCTCATGCCGGGCATGCGTAGATCGAGCAGCAGCAGGTCAGCGGGCTTGACGCGAAGCATCTCCAGCGCCTCTTCGCCGCTGGAAGCGGAGCCGGCGACCTCCATGCCGGCCTGAGTGCCAAGCATACTGGTGAGGCCGGCAAGTACAACCGGATGATCATCCACGATAAGAATGCGAATCGGCGTGTTTCGTAGGTCGGCCATCGATCCAATGCCCCCAAACATATTTCCACAAGAGCTTCGGCCAGGAGACGAGGGTCATGCGAGGCGGCAATGAAGCCGTTATCTGGATACGCGTGCCCTCGCCCGGCTTGCTTTGAAGTTGAAAGGCCGCGGAGATGCTCTCGGCTCGCCTGCGCATGCCGCGGATACCGAAGCCCAGCAGCCCGCCGCCCTGCGTAAAGCCTGTTCCGTTGTCGTCTATCTGCAGACAGACCGCATTTCCGCTGTAAGTGAGCCGAACTTTCAGGATGGTGGGATGTGCATGCCGGACAGCGTTGGCAATAGCTTCCTGACCGATGCGATAAAGGGTGTCCGCGATCCGCAAGGGTATGGGTCTCTCGTCGCCTTCTCTCTCCGAAACCACCTGAACCGGACCGCCCTCTACCATGCGCCGTGCGCAGTAGTCCAGCGCGGAGAGTATATCTTCCGACTCCAGCGCCTCGGGACGAAGCGTTGCGATGCTGCGCCGCGCCTCCTCGTGGCTGTGGCGGACAAGGTTGCTGGCCAAATCAAGCTGTTGATGCAATGTGGGCATCCCATCCGGCAGTCCGTTGCGAATCGCCTGCAACTGGAATCCAATGCCGGCAAAGCTCTGCGCCAGGGTGTCGTGCATCTCATGGGCCAGTCGCTGGCGCTCCTCCAGTACGCCCTGAAGACGCCAATGCGCTATGCGGTTGTAAACGAAGTTGACTACCAGCGCGAGCAGGAGGGAGGCGATGACAATGGCAATGACGTGTCCTGTACTCCACCATGGCGGACCGGCAAGCACTTCCAGGTCCTCATTGGAGCGTAGCAAAAGGACGAAAGGAGTAAGGTTCCTGGTGAACGCGGCATCGACAACACAGACGCCGCGCAGGCGAAGACTGCTGTTCAGTTTGAGCTTGCTGAAAAGATAGTCGCTGCGTCCTGGATTCAGGATGGCGCGAAACGATTGCGGCCCTTCATCGAGATCGAGAATGAGCGTGTTGTCCGGTCCGCGCTCCTTGGCGGCAAGACGCCCTTGTACCTCGATGAAGGTGGCGTCGTATCTGCCTGTGGATGCCTGGGATGCCGTTACCGAGACAGGCGGCACGGGCGTGCGTGCCCAAAGCACTTGAACCTTGGCGTGTTCCAACGTAGAACTGAAGTCGCCGGGATGCACCTCGCCGGTGACCTCAACTTCGTCGCCGACCTTGAGCAGAGGCGCCGTGGGCTGGGGTATGTAGACTCCGCCCGTGGAATCCTGAACGAAGAGCAGCGGTGCGGTCAGGATGACCACACCGCGGACCGTGGCGGTCGCGGGCATGGCGAAAGAAGTCAGGCGCAGACTCGCGATGATCTGCGTGTTTGCATTGGAGCGGACGTTCGCCTTTTGTTGCTCCTGTCGAGGTTGCAGTCCGAGAGATTCTGAATCCGGGAGGGCTGTATCCCTGGCTTCGGAATCTCCCGGACCTCGCCCACTCTTTAGCGTCTCAACCAGATCCTGATACGTTGCAGGGCGGACCAAGACGTTGCGCCAGATGCCGCCGGAAGAGTAGGAGCGGAGACCGACCCGGCCCGAATGGACGCAGTCCGGGTCATTGATGCCGAGGGAAGTTGGAGTCGCTTGCGACGGAGTGGTTACAGCGGCGACAATCTGGCAATCGTAGGCCAGCAATTTCAGGTGGTACCACTGGAACGGGCGAATGCCGCCGGGGGTAGGGTACTGTTTGACGACCTCCATCCAACCGTGTTCCGCGCGGCCCAGGATCAGTGCGTTATCGAGCGTGCGCACCCCGGCGTAGTAGCCGCTGTAGGCATTCACGCCCTCCTCTTCATTCGCCGATCGAATCACCAGACCCGCGTCTCCGCTGATGCCCAGCAAGTTGATATCGGCTTCGATGGAGTAGTTGCGCCAATAGGGCGATCCCGACAGCAGCTTCGCTCCCCGCTCATCCGAGTCGTTGCGCATGACGCCATTCACAAGTTCCCATGTGCCGCCAAATGCCTTCCACTCGTTGGCCCGGCCTTTGGCAAAGGAATCGCGATAGGGCAGACCCCGGTTCGGGCTGTGAAGATAGGCGCGCGACGCAATGAACCCCAGGGCCAGAACAAGGCTGGCAAGCAATCCAGCCAGGATCCGGCGGCGCAGCGAGCGCGGGAGTTTCATTGCGCCGAACTCCAGCGCCAGCGGCCAAGTGTCCAATCCTGGGAGAACATCAGGCGGACCTCCGGCGTGTCGATGTTGTTGCGCGTGATGAGCTTGGGATGGAGATGTACCGTTGCCGGCACGGATTGTCCGAGCAGCCTGGAATGGATGAGCTCGATCGCCTGCTGCCCCATGGATCGAGTATCCTCCTGGATCACGCTATCGAGACTCCTCTTCTGATCGAAAGGAGGCAATCCAGCATCGTCAAAGCCGATGACCTTGACTGAGTGCCTCTCCGGCGTGGTGTCCAGCGCAGACAGGGTTCCATCGACTGTGGTCGACATGAGGGCGACAATCACATCGAGATCCGGATTGGCCCTGAGCGCATCCTCGGCCACCTGTTGTTCGTGCGGTACGTTGAACGACCCCATCCGCTCCTCTACGATACGGATACCGGGATAATTCTGAGCGAGAACCTGCTCGAAAGCGCGCGCGCGGATCATGATTCCGGTAATGTCCGGATTGATGCCCAGAAGAGCGACGGTTCCATGGCCGTTCAGTAACCCGGCGACACGCTCGGCGGCAAGCCGGCCGCCATCTACGTCATCGTTGAGGATATAGGAGAGATTTCCTCCGGCGGGAATCGGCAATGGGGAACCAATGATGACCGTGGGGATGCCGTGCGCCAGAGCGCGCCGCACCGGCATAATAAGAGACAGGGCCTGATCCGGAGCGAGCACCAATCCCTGATAGTTGTTATCCACGACACGGTCGACCAGCGCAATCTGCGCTTCCACATCATCCTCGCGCGTGGGGGCCTTCCAATAGATGAATATTCCGGCTGGGTCGGCCGCGTCTTCCGTCCCGGTATGTGCGGCCTCCCAAAACAAAGTTCCTTCCGTCTGGGGGATGACGGCGATCCTGACCTGCCGATGGGATCGGCAGGCAGAGGCCCAAAGGACAAGTACGCAGGCCAGCCCGGCCACTCCAAGACAAGACTTGTTTCGTCCCCAGAGGTGTCCGTATTGGCAGAGTTTATTCATTGACGGGCAGGTTGGAGTCTACGCCGTAAGCTCAATGCCGAGCAAGACGATAGCGGCTTCTAGTCCATATGTACTATGTCAGCGTGGTCATACTAGCTCATGCGCGTCTCATCCCAAGTGAGTAGGGTTGATAGGTTCCTGAATCCAGAGGATTTTGCTCAACGTTTTCAGGACGCGGGGATTGAGATCGTTCCGGGCGTCATGCCGGCAGCCATTCCGGAGTCTGGGCATCCGGCGCCACTGCGCACACACCAAACTGCTTTTGAGAGGCCAAAATGAGGGGATCCACGCGAAGATTCTTCAACATCCTGATGCTGGTGTTGCTCATGTCAACAGCCAGCTGCTACGCGCAATTCAATGGCAACGTGCAGGGAACTGTACAAGATCAAAAGGGAGCCGTTGTTCCCAAGGCAACGGTAACCTTGATGAACGTCGACACCGCCGTCACACAGACGGCGTTCAGCAACGTCAGTGGCGTGTACCGTTTCGACAGCCTGGCGCCCGGCAACTACACCGTATCGACTACCGTGCAAGGATTCTCGACGGCCTCGGTATCGTTCAATCTGGCCACCGATCAGACGCGCGATGTTCCGCTGACCCTGACCGTGGAGAAAGTTGCGTCCACGGTCACGGTGTCCACCGAGGCTCCGCTGATCGACACCTCGGACAGCCGCTTCGAGCAGACGCTGGACACCCAGGCTCTTACCGACCTGCCGCTGCCGGGGCGGAATGCGACCAATGTCATCACCATCGCTCCCGGCGTTACCGGCACGGGAGGCCAAAACTCGCCCGGATCGAGCACATCCACCAACTTCGCACCGGAAAACTGGGTCAACGCCAGCGCCAGCGGGCAGGGCGCCACCGGCAATCAGTACATCGTGGATGGCATGGATGTGACCAGCACCATTCGCCCCGGCGTGCTGAACCTGACGCCGAATTCGGATGTCTTGCAGGAGGTCAGCGTTCAGATCAACACGTACTCCGTCGACTACGGTCGCGCGGCCGCCATTCAGACCGCCATGACCACCAAGTCCGGTACCAATCAGTTCCATGGCCTGGCCAGCGAATACTACCAATATCAAAACCTGGCGGCGCGCGGCGAATTCGGGGTGCCGCAGCCGACCCCGGTGAACCCATATCACGTCAACAACATGTCCTTTGCCGTGGGCGGCCCGGTAATTCCCCACAAGGAGTTCTTTTTCTTTGTCGGCTATGAGCCTTACCTGTCGCTGGCCTCCAATGGGACCTCGCTCGATGGGTTCGAGGATCCGGCGTTTTTGGCCTTCGCCCAAACCGCGGCGCCCAACAGCCCCGAAGTGGCATTGATGCAAAAGTATCCGGTATCCGGCATGGTGAACACCAAGCTCGCGGCTACGGCCGGCTCGTTGTGGAGCAATACGCTCTCAAGCACGGCGGCTCAACAAGCCTGCGCCGCCGGCGTCGGGAATGTTACTGCCTACGACGACATTTCCGTCCCTTGCTCCACACCGGTTTTCGACACCGGCAATTTCAACAGCTCCAGCTACTACAACGCCGAGCAGTACAACATCCGCATCGACAAATACTTCAAGAAAGATCGCGTCTACGGCCAGTTTTTCCGCGACACCATCAACAATGGCGGACCGGCTGCTCGTCCGGCGTTTGCCACGACCAGCAAGTACTTCACCTTTTCTCTGCAAGGGAACGAGACGCACACCTTTTCATCGAACACGTTGAATGAGGCAGATTTCGGCTACAACCGGATCGAGGGCTTCTCGCCCGCCACTGGCCTCTTCGACGTTCCGATCGTGAACGTGACCGGACTGGGGCAGGGTTTTGGCGATGGGTTTGCTGAGGGAGATTACATCCAGCACAGCTATCACTGGCGCGACGTCCTGACCCATATTGTTGGCACGCATAGCTTCAAGGCCGGCTTCGAGCTATGGCGCAGCAACGACATTGCACTGTTCGCGGGCGCCTATGACCAGCCCTCCTTCCAATTCAATAACATGATCGACCTGATCGCCAACAACCCCTACACTGAAAGCGGAATTTCGTATAACCCGCTGACCGGTGCTTACGAGTCCGCAAACTATGGCTATAAGGAAACGACCTCTGGCATTTTTGCGGAGGATAGCTGGAAGGTCAATCGCAAGATGACCGTCAACTACGGCATCCGCTACGACAACTTCGGCAATCCCTACGTGGCACTTGCCGGAACCGTTTTGGCCAACTTTCATCTTGCATCGGCATCCACATTCGCAGATCAGGTTGCGAATGGCGTAATGACCCAACAGTCGCATGTCTTCAACAAGGATATGAATTGGGTCTTCAGCCCGCGCTTCGGCGTTGCATACGATCCAACCGGAAGCGGCAAGTGGGTGGCGCGCGGCGGCTTTGGGCTCTTCCACAACGAGTTCACACTGGGGAACGCCGAAAACGGCTTGAAAGGCAACCCGCCGGGATATGTTGTGCCGACGTTTTATAGCAATGGATCCACTGCGGCTCCCATTTTCGGTTACGGAACGCAGAACACGGAGCCATTTGGTTTTCCGGCGCCGGCATTTGTCGGAACCACGCTCGACGCAAAGGGCGGGATCGTGGGCGCGCAGAATGGCGTCGGCGGAACGTCCCCGAGCATGTCATCCCCCGATGCGCTGGACTGGTCGGCCGGGCTGGAACGCCAATTGAGGGCAAACCTGGTGGCCAGCGTCGGATACCAGGGGTCGCATGGCTACAATCTTGTTTCGGCGGGCGGCAATACGGGAAACACCACCTACGGCGTGGATGTGAATATATTCCCCGGAGATCTGATCCAGCACCCGGCGTTCAACTCGAGCGGAGTATGGACAGGGGACGGTATTCAAACCCGCCTCAATACCAGCTTCGGTTCCATCAATTATGCGTTCAACGCGGCGTACTCAAATTACTACGCGTTCATCGTGGCGTTGAAGGGGAAGATTGGCGCCCACGGCTTCCTGACTGCCTCCTACACGCGTTCGGCCGCCAAGGATGATTGGAACAACTATCCGGAAGGATACGTGGGCGGCGGCGGAACTTCCTATAACTTCAAACAGTTCTACAGCCCCTCGCCCTGGGATGCGCCGAACCGGGTTTCGCTGGGCTGGAGTTACGATATTCCCGGTTTGAAGAACGGAAATGGCTTTACGCGCAGACTAACCAACGGCTTCAACCTGTCGGCGACCACCATTCTGCAGTCGGGCAACCCGTTCTATGTGGGCGCCGGTAACGCTTTGAGCCTGGTCGATACCACCGGCGTCACGGTGACCTCGGCCAATTACGCGAGCGAACTGGCAGCTGGGCATATTGCCTTTGCTGGCAACAGCGGCAACTACTCCGCGGACGGCGACAACAACAATGTGCCGAACGTGGTCAGCTACAACCAAAAGCACGACCGGAAGTCGTATGAGTACACTGGCGTTGTCGACTCGGGCATTATCACCCACAGCCAATTTGCGCAGCCGACGTTCAGCGCTTCCGGCACGGAAGGCAACGAGAAAATAGACCAATTCCACAACCCCGGCTACGCGGACTCGGACTTTACCGTGAAGAAGACCACGGCGATAGCCGAGCATGTCAGCCTGGAGCTACGGCTGGATACGTTCAACCTGTTCAACCGGGTCAACCTGAACGGCGTGGACGCTAACTACAACGATACAAGTGCAGGGTTCGGCACCACCAGCAGCACTTCATTCCCGCGCTACCTGCAGCTTGCAGCAAGGATTACTTTCTAGCCCTGGAGGAGCGCGAACAGGACGGACCTTGGCGCGACGGGCTTCACGCAAACCGCACGGATTGAAATGATCGACGTGAGGCCCGAGCCCCAATTCGGCTACCGAAGCGGCGCGGAAAGCGTAGCGGGGATTTGTGCCGATATCTTTCAGTGCAGCTCATACAAGAGTTCCCATCCTGAACAACTGCAATTGTTACGAGGGGCGGTCGGAGTTCAGACCTCCGCATCGTCCCTCGAAATGCCCTGCACTCAACTCCAGCCCAGCATTTCCATAAGGATGTTATGCCAGCCACACATCGAATTGTGCTGAGTCTCGCCTGTCTGTTTGCTTTCTTGCCTGCAAACTCGTTGGCGCAAAACCTGGAGTTGAAAAATGCGGCCGTCTCCGCGGAATTCGGCCCGCAAGGCCTTGTATCGATCAAGGATGCCGCATCGGGGGCTCGAGTCGATGTTGCGCGGGATGCCTGGTCGCTGGCGATCGGCGACACCGTCTTGCGAAGCGGAGATCAGCAACCTTCCGTTGCAAAGACCAAGGCCGGTGAAGTCTCTTACGACTACGAAATCTCCGGCTATCGAATCCAGGTAACCTACAGGCTGGGCGCGACCTGGAGTTTCGTCGGCAAGCAGATCAAGGTGTTGCGCGCGCCCAACGCGAACTTCACGGTTCACCGGGTCGTCCCCTTGGATCTGACGGTGCGGAATGCAGTGATTTCCGACTATGTGCCGTCAACCTATGTACCACAATTCGGCGGGACCATCGAGCAGAGCCGGAAGTCTTTGCCAGGGAAGGATTTCGGCGAGTTCCTGCGCCTCGCTGGAAATGAAGGCGCGCTTCTGGCGGTCCAGAATCCATTTCTCGAAGTGCAACGGGATGGACAATCGGTGACCGTCGCTTATGCGCCGGAGATGGAGTGGCGGCAGGCTTGGGGAGCATTCGCGAGCGATACGGCATGCATTGGCGCCTATCGTCTGAGCGGGAACCGCAAGCCGCGCGAGATGGCACTGGAATGGCATCTTCCGCCCAATCAAACACCGGATGACGGGATGGACGAAGCGGAGATAGCAGCCTTTACCGGTTGTGTACGTGCGTTCCTGATTGATCCGCCGGCTGCGTCCATCAGCGTGGAGGTTGGATGGACGCTGAACGATTATCAGATCGATGTGGGTACGGAAGAGGGAAAAACGGAGTACAAACGCATCATCGATACTGCGTCCGCGCTGGGCATTCAGACGCTTCTTTATGCCCCCGGCAATTCCACGCTTGCAGATCGCACGCAAAGCGCCGACTCATGGAGTTGGGAGTATGTTCTGTGGCTCAATCTGGGCGAGAAGATTCGCAAGGGTGAGTGGGATCCCGGCAAAGATTCGATTCCGGCAAGTGTCTCGGAGATGGTTTCCTATGCCAAGCAGAAGCATGTCGGCCTGCTTGCCTATGTCTACCCATCGGCGCCCTTTGCGGCGAATCCTTCCTGGCTGGTAAAGCGGCCCGCGAAAGATGGCGACGCGTTTACCTATGCCACGCTGGCATCCCGCGAGCTTCAGGACTACCTGATCCGCAATCTGATCGCGTTCCAGAAGCGCACAGGGATAGCAGGCTATTCGTTCGACTATACCTGGCTGGATTTGCCGGGCAGCAGCAGCTATGCGCAGTGGTACGGATGGCGGAGAGTCATGGAGACCCTGCGCCGGGCGGCGCCCTCGATCGTCATCGACGGGCGGCAGACCTATCAGATGTTTGGGCCATGGAGCTGGCTGGCCGGCAGCTATCCTCACCCGACCGGCAACGACGAGCAACCGGAGAGTTTCAAACCCTATCCCGATCTGCATTTCGATCGTGTCTCAGCGGACCGCACGCGGTTCGTCAATTACTGGTATCGAAACTACCAGTTTGCGCCGGAGGAGATCATTCCCGGTTATGCCACGCACCAGACCGAGCGTTCGCGGAATCTTCCCGGGGCAGATGGTCATCGCCAGGGAGTGGAGATGATGTATACCCGGTACCGGCCGCGGGACTGGGACTACCTGGGTTACCGGTACTCCTTCATCTCCTCCATTGCCACCGGGGGTTGGAACAACGTGGTGGATATGATTCCGGCGCGAGATCCTGAGGAGGCCAGGTATTTCTCAGCGGAAGACAAGGCGTGGATTCGCGGCTGGCTTGCCTGGACCGCGAAGAACAAGGAATACTTGCGCCACACGCGCACGATTCTCGAGCAGCCGGCCCTGGGTCATGTGGATGGCACGGCAGCGATTCTGGGAGATCGCGGTTATTTGTTCCTGTTCAACCCCAACTACAAGCAGTTGCCAGCGCAGATTTCTCTCGATGCGACGATTGGTCTGACAAAGGGAGAGAGATTCCTGTTGCGCGAGCTATATCCGCAAGAGGGACGTCTGCTTGGAAAGCCGGGGACGGGGGCGTGGAACCGCGGGGATCAAGTGGAATTGACCCTCGATGGGACCAGCGCTACAGTCCTGGAACTGATTCCTGAAGGGAAATTGGACCAACCCATTCTCTTCAATGCAGCGGCTCTGCACCGCGCCGTACCGCCTGGCGTCGCTCTGAAGGGAGGCGCCCTGTCGGTTGAGCATGCTGCCGGCGAGCCCGGTACGATTAAGAAGCTCGGTGTGCTGCTTCCGGCCGGCTCCAAGGTATCGACCGTGACCGTCAACGGGAATGCCGTGAAGTTCACGCAGTCTGGCGGCTACGTCGAGGCGCAAGTTCGCTTCGAGGGAACCCGGTTTGCCCAGGCTCAGGAGATTGCGGTCGCTCCGAGCGTGAATGGCTCACTGACGGGAACCTTTGTAGTTCCGCAGCGTGTGCTGGATCAGTTGGCCGCTCGCAAGTTGAAGTGGCCCATCCCGTGGACACAAGAGGATTACCAGTCAACCTGGCTGGTACCAGAGCGGCTCCTGCTCTTTGTGCAGGCAGCGGATGGAAAGGACTCCATCCCAGTGAGTGGAACGCTTGATGGCCAACCCCTGAAGTTGCAACCTGCGTACAGCTCCAGCCGGGTCGATGCGGCCTCATTTGTTGGTTTCTACGCCGATCTCTCGATAATCGCACCCGACGTGCGGCATACAATTGAACTGCGCGTTCCGCAAATGGCGCCAGGACAATTGCAGGGAATCTTTTTCGACAACGTAACGCCTCAACTTACCGAGTCACTTGCGCCTTGATGCCACGCAGAGCCATCTTCGCGAACCTCGATGAGATGCGAGATGAGCGGACTGGAGAGCCCGGGCCCTTTCGCCCGGCGACGGGTTTTAATGATGCCAGGGAAAACTCGATATGTGCACCTTCTGTGCTTCCTGGTTGCGTTAGTGCCCGTCTGTCTTGCGCAAGGTGAGGCCGCGCAAGACGAAGTTGGCCCTATTGCCAACGCGCTGCGCAACCGCGATTTCGCACAAGCGTTGAGTTTAAGTCAAACGGCATTGGCAAGACAGCCTGGCGATTACAGGATCTGGACATTGCGTGGAATGGCTACGGCAGCAATGGGCAACCTTCCACAGGCGCTGTCGGCATATCAACATGCGTTGCAACTTGCCCCGGCCTACCTGCCTGCTCTGGAAGGGGCGGCGCAATCCGAGTTTCAGATGGGTCACGATGCGGCAAGACCGCTGCTCCTGAGGGTATTGGCTCAGCGGCCGGACGATCCAACGTCTCATGCAATGCTCGGTGTTCTTGACTACCGGAAGAACAATTGCGCCGACGCCGTCGATCATTTCCAGAGGGCAGCCGGAGTCATTGCCGGTCAGCCGGGAGCGCTAACCGAATATGGCTCGTGCCTGGCCATTCTGAAGCGCGACGAAGATGCAGTCGCTGCCTTCGCCGAAGCACTCTCAGTGGACCCAACAAAGCGCGAGGCTCGTTACAATCTCGCACTTGCGCAGTGGAATGCCCACCACGCGGAAGATGCGCTGGCGACACTCCAGCCGCTAATTGAAACGACGCCGGTTGAACAGGACGCATTGGCCCTTGCCGCCGAAATTCTTGAGTCGAAAGGCGACACGCCCCGCGCTATCGAGCTGCTGCGCAAGGCAATTCTCGCGAACCCTAAAAACGTGGACCCCTATCTGCAGTTTGCCACTCTGTCTTACGATCATGCGTCCCCTCAGGTGGGCATCGATATACTGAATGCCGGCCTCAGTCAGTTGCCAAATGAGCCAAGGCTCTACCTCGTTCGAGGTGTCTTGCTGACTCAACTCGGCGAGTTCACACGCGCCGCGGAAGATTTCGATACCGCCAGTCGAATTGATCCTCAGCTCTTGTTTCTTGGAGTAGCCGAGGGGCTTGTCAAATCACAACAGCACAAGTCGGCTGAGGCACTGGCCGAGTTTCGTGCTGCCGTCAAGGCCCATCCCAACGAAGCGTATGCTCAATATTTGCTTGCCGAGGAATTGCTTGAAGAAGGAAGGCCGGAGGGGAGTCCCGAGTATAAGGAGGAAGTGGAGGCCGCCAAACGTGCAGTGAAACTCGACCCGGGCCTGGTTGCGGCTCACGATCTGCTCAGCACAATTTACCTCGAAAATGGACATACGGATCTGGCCGTCGAACATGGCCGCGCTGCATTGGCTCTCGACGCGAACGACCAGCAGGCCGTCTACCACCTGATCGTGGCGTTGCGTAAGACGGATCAGAAAGACCAGGTTCCTGCGCTCTTGAAGCGGCTCGTCGAACTTCGCACAAATGCCAAGACTGACCAGATGACCGGCAATCGGTACCGCCTTTTCGAGGTTCCAACTTCGTCAAGCCCGACGCTTCCATGAACAGCCCAGTCACTGCAGTCTCGTTCTCGCTTTCCGCCACAAATCCAACGCTTGGGAGCAATCTGAACGCACAATCGTTGGAAGTGTAAACCCCTCTGCACGCATAGCCACATCCAATCGCTCCGTCAAATGCCGGCTTCGATTCAGATTGGCCGGCGTGAACTCGTACGCTGCGCTGCAACCATTCGCAGATGAGGGGCGCTACTCGGACCGCAGGGCATTCACGGGGTTCACCGTCGCCGCGCGGCGGGAGGGCAGATAACATGCCAGATATGCGGTTGCCACAACACCGGCGGTGATGGCGACGTAGGTGATCGGATCGACGGGGCTCACGTTGAACAGGATCGATGACATGAGACGCATGGTCACGAATGCGACCGTCAGGCCGCACGCTGCGCCGATGCCCGTCAGCCACATTCCCTGGCGCACAAACAATGCGGTCAGCTCGTCCCGCTGCGCGCCCAGCGCCATGCGAATCCCAATCTCGCGTGTGCGTTGCGACACCGAATACGAGATCACTCCGTAGATTCCCACGATCCCCAGCAGCAGGGCCATGGCGCCCGCGACGCAAAGCATCACCAGGGTGAAGGAAGTCCGCGCCATGGATTTTGTGTAAAGCTCGCCGAGCGTTGAAGGATCGGCCAGGGGCACACCGGGATTGATGGACCAAACTTGCTCCTGTACCTCTTTCATGAATGCTTGCGAACCGGCGCGGGGACTGCGGATGACGAATGCGACGCCGCGGCGCAGCTCCTGCTTTTGACCCTCGAAGTTGGAGAGCATGGCGGGCCAGTAGACGGCGCCGGGAGCGGGTTGGTCTACGCCGTCATCGTGCATGTCCTGGGCAACTCCGACGATCTCGCGCCAGTCGTCCGTGCTTGCCACGCGAATCTTTTTCCCCAGCGCGCCGTTGGCATTGTGCCAATACTCGCGCGCGAAGGCCTCCGAGACGATGGCCACCGGCCTCTTCTCATAAGTATCTGTCCAGGTGAGATCGCGCCCCGCCACCAGCCGGGTGCCCAGTGTCCTAAAGAATCCCGGCGAGATGAATTTGAAGCGGCGGATCGGCGGCAGTTCGCCCTCGCCCAGGACATGATCCTGCGCGTAAAGCAAATCATTCGAATCGTACCCATCCATGGGAACTTCACTTGAGAAGCTGACTGAAGAAACGCCGGGAATGGCGGCCATCTTGTTCAGAATCTCCTTAGAGATCACCGTGTGCTTCACTCCTGTGAAATAGACTTATCCCACTCTGACGGCCGGCCCGCTCGCCGACATCGCAGGCGATATAGAAGCGCTGCCTTGGCTGCTTGAGCCGGCTGCCTCATTGAGCCCCGCCGCCGCTCCCCGTCAACAGCCACGCGATCGTCTTGCCATATAGGCTGGCAATCCTGAACAGGATTGTGGCGCCGGGTCCCTTGAGCCCGCGTTCGATGGCTTAGGGGTGGTTTTTGGGCGATGCCGACATGACCGTGTACGGCGGCGCCGTAGCCCAAACGTTCGAAGCCAGGCCAACTCGCAGGGTGTCCTCATGTAGACCTTCGGTCCTTCTTCGCCTCTGCTGGTTCTGCCATGAGATTCGGCATTCAGGAACGCAAGCAGTTCGTCGTCGAGCGCAAGCGGTGTCGGCGGGATGTCCCGCCGGGGTAAAGGAGTTTCCGTTCCAGTCCGTCGTGGTCACCTGCCCGCTGCGCGCGGAGCAGCGCCAATATCGGCTATCTGAGGTTCTCCTGGGCCGGCCAAATCAGTTCGTGGCGGAACAGGCGCGGACGGGGGGACGCTGAGATGGATTATCCCCTCCGCGAATGTGCAAGGGAATCCGCGCCTTCGGAATCCGCGCCTTCGGAATCCGCGCCTTCGGAATCTGCGCCTTCAAAGTACGGCGCAGTTCAGTTCGTGTGGCGATCATCCATGTCAAACGGCGAATAACACCCCAAAAAGTGACGCAGATCGCGTGCTGACTTGAGGCTACAAGATTGCAGGCGCATAATTGCAGATCAGCTACCCGGATCGGCAGGCAGCGGTGGCAGGAATCGG
>PLGM01000343.1 GCA_003139795.1 Acidobacteriaceae bacterium
CGAGCCGACCGTCCCCGAGCCGTCAGTGACGGAACAAGTCAGCCCACTCGGCTGAGTTTTCACCGTCACCGAATAGCTGGCGCCGGATGCGAGCGCGGTGGGGAAAACGAAGCTCGTCGCATTGGCAGCCGGACTCACAGTATCGGCGCCGTTGGCCAGCATGAGCCCGCCTTGGGTCAGGCCGGAGATCGTTCCACCGATGGTATAGACAGCGGAGGCCGTGCAGGCGACCTGCACATTCGTGACATCGCTCGAGCCGACCGTCCCCGAGCCGTTTGTGACGGAACAAGTCAGCCCGCTCGGCTGAGTTTTCACCGTCACCGAATAGCTGGCGCCGGATGCGAGCGCGGTGGGGAAAACGAAGCTCGTCGCATTGGCAGCCGGGCTCACTGTATCGGCGCCGTTGGCGAGCACCAGCCCGCTTGCCGAAAGCCCACTGATTGTGCCGCCGATCGTGTACGTCGCCGTGCTGCCGCCGCCCGATGAGCCACCGCATCCCGCCAATGCGAGTACGACCACACCAGCCGCGACCCTCCACATCAATCTCATACTCATCTCCGCGAATCTCCGATACAACCAATTAGCTGGAGAAAGCCCCCAGCGCACACGATGCAAAATCCGCGCGCCAAAAAAAGCCGCGTAGTCACAGAGCCCGAAATAGAAAGCTGATTTTGCGTCGAATCATAGCACGGGCAGCTTGGCGGCGCAAGTAACCGTCACTCAGGCTTGAGCACATCAGTCATCGGTTGCGGAAAACGGGTAACATTGGTTCAAAGGTCCTTGTGTGCGTTGCCCTCTGAATGGGGCCTTCAATCAGAATTCTGAGCCGAATCCTCAAAACGTGATGAATCTCCGCCGATGCACTCATTCAGTCCATGATCTGCGTAAACCGTGATTCTGGGTGGTTGACCGGCTAAACGTCAGTTATGTTTTGGAAAACCCCCGGAAACACTACGGCAACCCTGAAAGGATTCGGGGGAATTCGCTAAATTTCATCGCTTGCCCAAAAAGTCTGCGCCCTGCCCAAAAACTCAGGTTCTTGCCCAAAAAAGTCGAGCGAACCGGTAGTTTTCAGGCAAAGCCCCCTCAGGGGTTAAAACCCTCGTCTTTTCCGGCCTTTTCGGCACGGTTGAAGTCGCGCCCTAAAAAGAAACAAGATTCCGATTGGGCTGCAAGTTGAACAATTCAAACAAAAACAGCGAGTTTGGGAAAATGCAGCGAGTTAGCCCCCGCTGAAGCGGCGACGAGCGAGTTAGCAAGTTGGCGGCGGCATCGTCGGACGCAGTTTCATCCCTCCGTAGGTCGGCAACGCCGGTGGACGACTGATGCAAAGGCAGGCTTATGAAACACGCTGCAGGCAATATAGGACTGTAGATACTGACTGTAGATACTTTAGATAGAGATATCCCATCTTGGCGGCGAGAGGCGCGGCGAGCATAAGTCTTCCTGCTGCCAGGTTTCCCGACGCGGCGGTCGAGACATGGAGCACGCGGCCGGCCGGGCGCGCCGAGAAACAAGGCACATTGACAAAAGGCACATTACCAAAGAGCACAATACCAAAGATCACATTACCGGGGTGGAGTGGAGCTACCACCAAACTGGGATTGGCATCTCTGTGTCCGGTGCGGAATCATGACTGGAGATTTCGGATTCCGCCATGCGGGTGTTCCGGCTTCCGCTACCGGGGGCTGGTGTGGACGCAGCGAGAGAGTGTGCTCCGTCATGATCCAGACAGGACGTCGTTGCGAAGGCCGCAGAGTGCAGGCGCGCAGGACTTCCCCGCCTGGGGAAGAAGCTTCAAGTTGAAACGGATGGGCCGCAAGAGTTGACTTTGCGTAAATTTCTGCGCCGGGCTGCGCAACTTTCCGTGAGAGGCTGTGTTCCTGGGATGAGGGGCAGTCAGAATCCTGCAGCGCCGTCGATATGGGCGCGGGATTCTTTCCTTGCCGGCGCACAGAGGTTTCCGCGATGGATTACGAGCAAACGCGCCCCTGCGCCGGTAAATGCTGCACCTTCTTATTGCTGCATCTTTCTTGCCTGGAACAAGACAAACGAGACGGGTCTGCGCCTGGGCGTTTCCTGAGCGGATTCCTGCTTCAGTTGCTTTGCGGACGGAAGGTTTCATGAGATGGGCCGCGCAACGTGTGCGCTCCTAACCACACAACGAGACACAAAAGAAGAGAGAGGTGTAACTGTTATGGATTCCAGGACGTTTTTCAGATCTTTGCCGGCGGCATTGGTGGCGTTGACAGCGGCCGCATTGCTGGTGGCAGGCTGCAACAGCGGCGGCACCGGCACAGTGCCGGTGACGCCGGCGACGGTAACCGGACCGTCGTTTGTGGTGGGCACGGATGCGCCGATGGCGAGCGTGGTGTCGTTTGAGGTGCAGATCGAAAGCATCACCGCAACCGACGCCAACGGCAACACCGTGTCGTTGCTGAGCGGCACGCCGACGGTGGACTTTGCGCGCTTCAACGGGTTGCAGACGCTGCTGGACATGAACGATGTTGCGGCGGGCAGGTACAGCACTGTGTCGATCACGCTGGGCAGCGCCACGATCGGCTATCTGAACGTGCCAGCGAGCGGCGCCCCGATGATCGCGACGGAAGCGGCGACGTATCCGTCTTCGGCATCCACCTATACGTACACGACCACCCTGACCAATCCGATTGTGGTGGCCAATGCGTCGGCGCCGGTGGGCTTGTATGTGGACTTCGATCTGCGCAAGTCGATCGGGGTGGACGCGAACGGCAACATTACCGGGGCGGTGACGCCGACGTTCAACGTGAAGGGCGTGGGTACGGGCGATTCGGGCGGCTATATCGATACGATCGAGGCCGGCGTGGTGAGCGCCCCCGCCGCCGGCGCGCAATCCTTCGTGGTGCAGGGGCCCCACGGCGAGCAGTTCACGATCGACGTGAACGGGCAGACGGAGTGGGAGAACGGCGAGAGCATCAGCGATCTGACGGCCAGCAGCATCGTGCAGGTTTCCGGGACCCTGGACAAGGCCGACCAAACGCTGGACGCCGACGATGTGGCGATTATTTCGCAGGATGGGTTCTACGCGGGCGGCCTGATTACGTACGTTCAGCCTGCCACGGGAACGGCAAACAGTTTCGACCTGTATGTGCGCGGGCTGCTGCCTGCCGACACCGGGCTCACGCTGGGACAGATTGCGCAGGTGGATCTGAGCGGCAATGAGAAGTACTTCATTTACTGGTTCCACAACCCGCTGACAGAGTTCCTGTTCAACCAAAGCCAGTTGCTGCCGGGACAACATGTGACCGTGGGAGGACCGGCGAGCGGGGCCGCCAATGCGCAGGACGTGAGCGTGAAGCGGATCGTGCTGCGGCATTGGGGATACAACGGCACGGTGGTGGCCAGCAGCCCCAACACGTCGAACGGGACATTCCAGATGCATATCGACGGCTTTGCCGGCGTTCTGGTGCCGCAGACGGTGACGGTCTACACGGCGAGCCCGACGGTCTTCCGGAATGGCTGGAGCGGAATGGCCGACGTGAACGGTGGCGGAAAAGTGCGCGTAGTTGGACTGCTGCTGAAGGATCCTACGTCGGGGAATACCGTGCTTCTGGCACATTACGTGGACGCACTGGACTAAAGAGCGGAGATTTGATCGATTGCTCCTTGCGCCGGAGCCGGATGTAGCGGCTTCGGCGCTTTTTTGTTTTTTCAGAGTGATGGCGGCCAGAAGTTGACAGCCGATGGCTCACATTTCCTTGCGGCTTGGTGGAATTCCAGGTTGCAAAGGGAGGCCCAGGCACGCGGGGCGAATGCAGGCCGTGACTTTGACCCATTTATAATGAGGGGCGAAAGGGCGCGGAGATGTGCGCGCGGGGGTCAAAGGAAGATATGGCGGATTTGCAGGGGAGAATCGCCCTGGTAACCGGGGCTGCGCAGGGAATCGGGCGGGCCGTAGCGCTGGAGCTGGCGCGGGCCGGGGCCACGCTGGCCGTGGCGGACATCAACGAGGTCAAACTGGCCCAGGTTGCGGCCGAGATTGAGGCGGCCGGCGGCCAGGCGGCGCCGTTTCGGCTGGATGTCTCCAGCCAGGAGTCGATCGAGGCCGGGGCCAAAGCGGTGCTGGAGCGGTTCGGCAAGGTGGAAATCCTGGTGAACAACGCCGGGATCACGCGCGACGCGCTGATGATGGCGATGAAGCGGGCCGATTGGGATCTGGTCCTGAGCATCAATCTGACCGGGCCATTTCTGCTGACCCAGGCCTTGCTGAGGCCGATGATCAAGAACCGGTGGGGGCGGATCGTGAACATGGCCAGCGTGGTGGGCCGCGCCGGCCAGGCGGGCCAGGTGAACTATGCGGCCTCGAAGGCGGGGCTGATCGGGCTGACGCGATCGCTGGCGCGCGAAGTGGCCTCGCGGGGGATTACCGTGAATGCCGTGGCGCCGGGCTACATTGAGACGCCCATGACGGCGGTGCTGGACGAGAAGGTGAGCGCGGCGATGCTGACGCAGATTCCGCTGGGCCGGCGGGGGACGGACCTCGATGTTGCGCAGGCGGTGAAGTTTCTGGCTTCGGATGCGGCGGCGTATATTACCGGGCACGTGCTGGACGTGAACGGCGGGATGTTCATGGGCGGGTGAGGCCGGATTCGTGAACGCGGCGGCGGGTTAAGGTCTGTGGTGCCCCAGGTTTTCCGCCGCGGCGGACGAGGCTTGGAGCACTTGGCGTTTGTGGCTGGGCAGTGAGGAAAAGCAAGGCGGGTTGAGATTTGTGGTTTCCCACCCTTGCGCCAGAAAAAAAGCGCAAGGATGGGGCACGGGGCTTTTGTGGATAGGCGAAGGTAAGAAACACCGGTGATTGAGATTTGTGATTTCCCATGTCTTCCGCCGCGGTTCGCCGCGGCGAAAGACCTGGGGCACCCGGCACCCGGCATAGATAAATAGGACGGGGTTCATCGTCTGTAGCGGCGGGGAGATTGTCGTGGGGGCCTACACACATTCAAGTTATGCCTGCGACCACCCGATAAGCGGTACGGGAAGGTACGCATGGCTACACAGGTGATGCCGGACAAGAGTCTCGCGGCTGGCATGCCCGAGATGGGGAGTGGACTGCGGTATGTGGCGCGGCAGCCGATCATGGATTTGCGCAGCCGGGTGCATGGATACGAATTGCTGTTCCGGGCGGGGCCGGAGGCGGCTTTTCGGGGAGATGGCGACCTGGCGACCCGGACGATGCTGGACAATACGGTGATGTTCGGGTTGGAGCGGCTGGCGGGCGGGTTGCCGGCTTTTGTAAACTGCACCCGGGAGTCGCTGACCGAGGATCTGGTGCATATTCTTCCGCCCAGCATGACGGTTCTGGAGATACTGGAGAACCTGGAACCTACGCCCAGCCTGATCGCCGCGTGCCGCAAGCTGAAGGCTTCGGGTTTCCGAATGGCGCTGGACGATTTCACCTGGAAACCGAAGTTTGAGCCGCTGGTGGAACTGGCCGACTACATCAAGGTGGATATCGCCCTGACCGGCGCCGAGGAGCGGAGCAGCCTGCTGAAAAGGCTGAGCGGGGTGACGGTGGCGCTGGTTGCGGAAAAGGTGGAGACGCAGGAGGAGTTCAAGCAGGCCTGCCTGGAGGGCTTCACGCTTTTTCAGGGGTACTATTTCTGCCGGCCGGTGCTGCTGGCGAACCGGAAGGTGCCTGCCAACCGTCTTTCGCACATTGAGATCCTGCAAATGTTGCGGGACGACTCGATCGAGCTGAGAAAGCTGACGCAGCTGGTGAAGCGCGATGCGTCCCTGACGTACAGGCTGCTGCGGCTGGTGAATTCGCCGATGTGCGCGGTGCGGCAGGAGGTGAGCTCGATCCAGGCGGCGCTGCTGGCGGTGGGCGAGGAGACATTCCGGCGCATCGCGACGCTGGCCATTGCGAGCGAGCTGAATGCGGGCCAGCCGGCGGAGGTTTTACGGATGGCGTTTGAGCGGGGGCGATTCTGCGAGTTGGCCGCCAGGGAGCGCGCGCTGGACGCGACGGAACAATACCTGCTGGGGATGCTGAGCCTGCTGCCGGCGATGCTGAGGGTGCCGATGGCGGATCTGGCGCCGTCGCTGCCGCTGCGCGAAGAGATTCGCGCGGCGCTGCTTGGGACGGCCAACTCCGAGCGCCATCTGCTGGAATGGCTGGAGTTCTACGAGCGCGGGGACTGGGCCGGGTGCGATGCGGTGGCTCAGGCCCATGGACTGAACGAGGAGAAACTGTTTGGTTTCTATGCGGAAGCCGTGGTGTGGGCGGAGGCGGCTCTGCACTTTGCCCGATGAGGATCGCGGCTTGGCGATGTGATGCTTATTTCAGGCTCAGGCTCTCTTCCGGCAAGAGCTCGTAACTGACAAATGCGAGTTTCAGGCCGTCGGGGGACCAGGAGGGGACGTTGATGGTTCCCTGGCCACCGAAGAGCTTTGCCAGGACGCGGACCTTTCTATCTTTGAGGGCCATGAGGCGGAGTTCCACATCCTTGTTTGGCGGGTGACCGGTGACGCCCTTCTCGTAGGCGACGAATACCATCGATTGTCCATCGGGCGAGAGGTGCGGGAACCAGTCGTTGCTGTCGTCCGAGGTAACTTGTTCCTGGGCGGAGCCGTCGGACTTCATGCGCCAAATCTGCATTTGCCCGGTGCGCTCGGAGTTGAAGTAGATATAGGCGCCGTCAGGAGAATACTCGGGGCCGTCGTCGAGGCCGGGGGCGGTGGTGAGGCGCGTTTCTTCTCCGCCGGCGACGGGAATGGCGTAGATGTCGAAGTTGCCGCCGCGCTCGCCGGTGAAAGCAAGGGTCTTGCCGTCGGGCGACCAGCCATGCCAGTACGACGGAGCATTGGGCGTGACCTGGCGGGGTGTGCCTCCGGCGAGGGGCAGAACGTAAACGCGGGACTTATGGTCTTCGGCCGAGGAGTCGCTGATGGCGAGAAACCGGCCGTCGGGCGAGATGCCGTGATCGTTGTTGCAATGGATTTCGGGAGCGGTGGCGATCTGCGCGGGCTCGGTGCCATCGAGCGCAAGGCGGCGGATGGTTCCCTCCTGGTTCAAGATGAGGAATTTGCCGTCGCGAGACCAGTTGGGGGCTTCAAAGTGGGCCGCGGCGACATATTCGACGTGGCGATCGGAGGAGGCGATGGCGACGGTTTCGAGAGCGCTGACGAGGACTGGCTTGCCGGTGGCGGGCGGAAGCTGCTCCAAGCTGACGTTCGAAAATACGGCCTTCTCGACCACGTCCTTGTTGTGCGCGCAGACGCCGATGCCGACATAGAACTCGCCGGTGAGGGCTAGTTTGGTGGAGGCGCCCGCGGGCTGGAGCTTGCCGTCCTTGCCGGAGACAAAGGCGTAAATGAAGTCGCCGCGCTTCTCGATGCGCACGGCGCCGGGAGCGGAGACGTTGGATTCAACTTCGCGGGTATCGACGCCGGCTGTGTCGCGGAACTGCAGTGAGGTGAGACCGCTGCCATGGACGGCTACGTCAACGGCCGGCGAGGTTCCGTCGAGGGTCTGGCGGATCATGAGGACGGCCTTGCGATGGGGGTTTCCGCCGGTGCCGAGGAAGGCGATGCCGGCGGTGAGGGCAACGTCTCCAGAGACCTTCTTCCAAACGAAATGGAAGTCGTCGATGCCGAACCACATGTTTTCGCCGCTGCCGCTGACCGTGTAGGCGTTGTGCACACTGTCGTATTGCGCGGAGCCGGGGTGGAGCACGGCGCCGACGTCCTGGTGATCCGCAAAGATTCCGAGCGGCTGGGAGGCCGGTGCCGCTGCTGCCGCAGCAAGGGCGAACATGGAAAAAACTCCGAAGTTGGCAAGTTGGCGAAGAGAACATGCAGACATAGACCACCTCTCGAGACCCGGCCGCGATCCTTGTTGGCGCGCGAGGCGAAAGCAGCGCGCAGTCTAGCCGAGGCGATTTCAGAACGCGAAGGAACGGCGGGTCTGCACCGGTTACGAGGATATCGCATCAAGGTGCGATTGAATGGCAGGAATCCGCGGGCCATTACAGGGGATCGCTGCACAAGTTTTTCTTGTGGGGCCGACATTCCCTCTGGGGCTAAAGAGGCTGCGGAAAAACTCGGGATTTCGTGCGAAATCGGCGAAAAGCGTCCCTCCGGGGCTAAAGCCCACTTTGATCCTGTTGGCTTTATGCGGGGGTTGAAACCCCCGCCTCCTTCCGGATCGAGTTTTTCCGCAGCCTGTAAAGCCCCGCCAATTTTGCCGGGTTTATGTACGGACTGAAGCCCGTACCCTTCAATCAGGGGGGAGCTCTGCCGGGACTAGAGTCCCGGCCTGCCGGTCCCGGTCTACCAGTCCGGCCTGCCAGTGCCGCATCGTCCATTCAGACCCGAGCCTCCCGTGGGTTGAGATGGGGCGGATGGGGTGAGGCGTAGAATCGACCTTTTATGCATGAGCTTTCGATCGTTTCGAGCGTTGTGGATACGGTGACGGAGACAGTGGCGGCTTACCCTGGGGCGCGGGTGAAAGAGGTGCGTCTGCGGGTGGGGGCGCTGGCGAGCGTGGTGGTGGATTCGCTGGAGTTCTGCTGGGGGATTGCGACGGAGGGGACGGCGCTGGAGGGATCGCGGCTGGTGGTGAACGTGCTGCCGGTGGTGATGCACTGCGTGCCCTGCGGGAAGGACGTGGAACTGGAGGGGGTGCAGAGTTTTCGATGTCCCAAGTGCGGGGAACCTTGCCTTGACCTGCGGCAGGGGCGGGAGCTGGAGATCGATTCGATCGAGATAGACGAGATGGATGAGGCTGAGGAGAAGATATGACCACCAGGATTGTGGAGCTGCGGCGGGGAATCTTGAAGAAGAACGATGAGCTGGCGGCGGCCTTAAGGGAACGCTACACGGCGGCTGGGGTGCTGGTGCTGAACCTGGTTTCGAGCCCGGGGGCGGGGAAGACGGCGTTTCTGGAGTGGACGCTCACGGAGCTGCGCAAGCGGGGCGCGCGGGTGGCGGCGCTGGTGGGGGATCTGGAGACGGATAACGACGCGCGGCGGCTGGCGGCCAGCGGGGCTCCGGTAAGGCAGATCAATACGCATGGGATTTGCCACCTGGATGCGGAGATGATCGGGAAACACCTGGACGGGTGGGAGGGCGTGGCGCTGGGGGGGCTCGACTATCTGTTTATTGAGAATGTGGGGAACCTGGTTTGCCCGTCGAGCTACGACCTGGGCGAGGGGATCAGGGTGGTGCTGCTGAGCGTGACGGAGGGCGAGGATAAGCCGCTCAAATATCCCACCATGTTCAACTCGGCGGATGCGGCGGTGATTACGAAGATGGACCTGGCGGTGCCGTGCGGGTTTGACCGGTGGGCGACGCTCAAAAATATCAATGAGATCCGGCCGGGGATGCGGATTTTTGAAACATCGGTGAAGAGCGGGGTGGGGATGGAGGCGTGGCTGGGGTATCTGGAGGAGGAAAGGAAGGCTCGGAATGGAGCGGGGCGATTTTGGGTGATTTAGATGGCTGTGAAGAAAGTGAGTGCGGAGAGTGGTAAGGCGGAGGTGGAGGCCTACCTGGCGCGCGTGCCGGAGCCGGCGCGGGCGACCCTTGAAAAGATGCGGGCCATGATCAGGGCCGCTGCGCCCCAAGAGGCGACCGAAGCGATCAGCTACAAAATGCCGTCGTTCCAGTACAAGGGGGCGCTGGTGGGGTACGCGGCGTTCAAGAACCATTGCAGCTTCTTTCCGATGAGTGCGTCGCTCATCGACACTCTTGAGGAAGAAGTGAAGGGGTACCGCACGTCGAAAGGAACGCTTCAATTCCCGTTGGACACGCCGCTGCCGGCGGCCCTTGTGAAGAAGATGGTGAAGGCGCGGGTCGCCGAAAACGAGCGGAAGAAGTCAATCTGAGCGAGCCGGCAATCGACGCCCATCTTGACTGTCAATAATATGTATTGATTCTCTGACTCTTGTCTGAGTAGCATTCGCTTCCTGAGGAAGTCCCGTGATTACCACTCCACCAGCCAGCTTGCGGACTGAAGGCTATCGCACTACGAGAGTAGCGGTGCTAAGCTACTCTCGTAGTGCGAGATGATGCCGCGATCTTCGAGATTCCTCGGATTTCCCCAGGTAAGGAGAGACAAAATGAGACGATTCGCGACCTTGCTGAGCGTTCTTGTGATTGCCTTGATGGCAACTGCCTGCAATGAACCCGCGGCTACCCACGATGCTGACGTGCAAGCAATCAAAAACAACGAAATGCAATGGAACCAGGACTGGCAGTCAAAAGATCCGGACAAGATTGCAGCCCACTATGCTGACGACGGAGTGCTAATTGTTTCCGGAATGCCGCCGACTTCAGGCAGAGACGCTATCCTCAGCTCGATCAAGCAGATGGTGGCCGATCCCGCCGTGTCGCTGACTTTTCTGGCTTCCACCGTTGAGGTAGCAAAGTCTGGCGACCTCGCGTACACACAAGGCTCCTACAAACTGACCCTGACCGATCCGCGATCGAAGAAGCCAATTAACGATCATGGCAGCTACGTGACCGTTTATCGCAAGAAACCGGGTGGATCGTGGAAGGCGGTCTCGGACGTCGCGGTTTCAGACGTTCCTACTCCTGCGCCTCCCGCTGCGCGGCACGGAAAATCTGCTGCCCCGCACCCGAAACCCGCTGCCCGGCACGCAAGGTCGAAGAGGCACTGAATCCGCTGAACGAGAGTGCTGCCGTCGTCGCTTGCGATGGTCAGATGTCCCAGGTCTCGTGATCGATGTCTGGGACACCTGGCCGTGGGCTCATGGCGGCGTTTGATCGGCTCTTTAATCGGAATAGAACAGGGAGCCGCGCAGGATAAAGAAGTGATCCAAATCACGCTATACTCGGCCCCCAAGCCGGTATAAAGTAGTTACCATGTGTCTAGCAATTCCGGGAAAAGTGGAAGAGATTACCACCGAGGGCGGGCTTCGGGTGGGACGGGTGAACTTTGGAGGGGTGGTGAAGCGGGTTTGCCTGGACTACGTGCCGGAGGTCGAGGTGGGCGACTACACGATTGTCCACGTGGGGTTTGCGCTGTCGAAGATCGATGAGGAGACGGCGGAGAAGACGCTGGCCGACTTCAGGGAGATGGGGGTGCTGGACGAGGAACTGGGGAGCGAGGAAGAGGCGCTTGCGCGGGCGGCGGTTGCGCCGCGGTCGGCTTGTCCGGATGGGAGTTGCTCCGACGGAAACGCAGGTCCTTCGACTGCGCAGGTCGCAAAAAGCGCGACCTACTCCGCTCAGGATGACAGCTCAATTTAGATATTTAGAGAAAAGCGTTACGAGGAGTTGCTCTAGTAAATGAAATACCTTACTGAGTTTCGAAATGGGGAGATTGCGCAGCGGATGGCGCGGGAGATAGCCGCCATTACTACGCGGCCGTGGAAGATCATGGAGGTTTGCGGGGGACAGACGCACTCCATTATCCGCAACGGGATCGACCAGATGATCCCCAGCGGGGTCGAGATGATTCACGGGCCGGGGTGCCCGGTGTGCGTGACGCCGCTGGAACTGATCGACAAGGCGCTGGCCATTGCCGCGCTGCCAGGGGTGATCTTCTGCTCGTTTGGGGACATGCTCAGGGTTCCGGGAACCGAGGGCGACCTGTTCCAGGTGAAGGGCGCGGGCGGGGACGTGCGGGTCGTTTATTCGCCGCTGGACGCGGTGGAGCTGGCGGTGAAGAATCCGGAGAAGCAGGTGGTGTTCTTCGGGGTGGGGTTCGAGACCACCGCGCCGGCCAATGCGATGAGCGTGCATGTTGCCAAGAGGCGGGGGTTGAAGAACTTCTCGCTGCTGGTTTCGCACGTGCTGGTGCCGCCGGCGATTGCGGCGATCCTGCAGTCGCCGGGGAATAAGGTGCAGGGGTTTCTGCTGGCGGGGCATGTGTGCAGCGTGATGGGGTACTGGGAGTATCCGCCGCTGGCCGAGAAGTACGGGGTTCCGATGGTGGTGACGGGGTTTGAGCCGCTGGATTTGCTGGACGGGATCCGGCGGGCGGTGGTGCAGTTGGAGGCCGGGCGGCACGAGGTGGAGAACGCTTACGAGCGGATCGTGACGTTCGAGGGAAACCGGGCGGCGCAGAAGATGCTGGCCGAGGTTTTCGAGGTCACGGACCGGGCGTGGCGGGGGATTGGCGTGATTCCCAGGAGCGGCTGGAGGCTGAGCGAGGCTTACCGGGAGTTTGACGCCGAGGAGCGGTTCCACATTACGGGAATTCATACCCAGGAGTCGGCGCTGTGCCGGGCGGGGGACGTGCTGCGGGGGGCGATCAAGCCGGCGGAGTGCGCGGCGTTTGGGAAGGAATGTACGCCGAGGCATCCGCTGGGGGCGACTATGGTTTCAAGCGAGGGGGCTTGCGCGGCTTATTTCAATTATGGGCGGTTCCTGTCGGCGGAGGAGTTGGCGGGAGCAAAGACAGTGGTCAGTGGTCAGTGATCAGTGGTCAGTTGCCGGAGGGCGGAGGCGCGGTGAAGTTGATCGAAGATAAGGGTGCGCCGGATTTTTCTGGTTGGACTTGCCCGCTGCCGCTGGTGGGCTACCCGACCATTGTGATGGGGCACGGGGGCGGCGGGAAGCTGGGCAATGAGCTGGTGGAGCACTTGTTTCTGCCGGCGTTCAGGAATCGGGCGCTTGAAAACCTGGGCGATGCGGCGGTGCTTGATTTGCCGGCTGGACGGCTGGCGATGAGCACGGATTCGTTTGTGGTGCAGCCGCTGTTCTTTCCGGGGGGGTCGATTGGGGAGCTGGCGGTGAACGGGACGGTGAACGATCTGGCCGTTTCGGGGGCGTTGCCCAAGTTTTTGAGCGCGAGCTTCATTCTGGAGGAGGGATTTCCGCTGGCGCAGTTGGCGGCGATTGTGGAGGCGATGGCTCGGGCGGCGGCGGCGGCCGGGGTGCAGATTGTTACCGGCGACACGAAGGTGGTGGAGCGGGGACACGGGGACGGGTGCTACATCACGACGGCGGGGATTGGGGTGCTGCGGGAGGGGATCGAGGTGGGACCGCGGCGGGCGCGGGCGGGAGACGCGATCCTGGTTTCGGGGACTATCGGCGACCACGGGATGGCGATCATGAGCGTGAGGGAGGGGCTGGAGTTCGAGAGCCAGATTCGGAGTGACTGCGCGGCGCTGAACGGGATGATTGCCGAGGTGCTGGATGCGGCGGCCAGTCCGCAAGGTTGCGCGGTTCATGCCATGCGGGACCCGACGCGCGGGGGGCTGGCCTCGACGCTGAACGAGATTGCGCAGGCGTCGGGAGTGGGGATGGCGATCGACGAGGCGCGGCTGCCGGTGCGGGTGGAGGTGCAGTCGGCGTGTGAGTTGCTGGGGCTGGACCCGGTGTACGTGGCCAACGAAGGCAAGGCGGTGTTTTTTGTGGCGGCGGAGGCGGCGGAGCGGGTGCTCGAGGTGCTCAGGGCGCATCCGCTGGGGCGGGATGCGGCAAGGATCGGGCAGGTGACGGCCGAGCACAAGGGGATGCTGGTGGCGCGGACGGCGATGGGGGCGAACCGGGTGATTCCTACACAGATTGGGGAGCAGTTGCCGAGGATCTGTTGAAGAAGCGGGGTTAGCGGGGTTAGCGGAGTTAGCGGAATCGTGGGGTACGGGCGATTTGGGCTGCACCGGCCAGGTGGGATGCGAGGATTCCGAGGTCTCGCGCCGCGGCGGGTCGGGCCTGGAGCACCCGGCAGGCCCTGACAGGATAAAAGACATTCAGGTTGAGGTTCGTGGTTGCCTACCCTTGCGACTGAAAAGAGTCGCGAGGATGGGGCAGCGGGCTGTTCTCGAAACGAGGACGGTTGTACTCACTTTGAGAACATATTCAGCTGACGGTGGCATCAAGAGGCGACAAAAACAACAAAAAGCTGTAGATAAGTATTCCGCCTTAGCGGCACAAGCAAAGACGCCGCGAAGGAGGGGCACACGCGTTTTTTTGTGTGCCGAATTGCTCAGCTTGGGCAATTGATGGGTGGGAGACTCCAAATGCAAGGGCTTGCAGGCGTTCTCGAGGAGTCGCGGGCGCTTGCGGAATGGCGGAGAGGACCATGACACAGAGCGAGCTGACCCATTTGGCAGAGCTCCACAGCAGAGCGGCGTACGCACACATAGCGGCGGCGCACGAGCACAGCACAGGGGATCACGCCTCCGTTCAGCAGTTGGCCAAGAAGGCTCTGGGAGACTCCGTGGAAGCCGTCAAGTATTCGGAAGGGATTGCGAAGGACACGCCGCGGTCCATGGAGGTTTAGAGCCGCACGGTTTTCGACGACATCGTCGACGGGGAGACACGCGGCGGACTCAAACCGATGGGATAACCCCGGGGTTGCGACCCGGAGAGAAGGAGACTTGAGATGGGAATCATCATTCTGATTATTGTTCTGATTCTGCTTTTCGGCGGCGGCGGAGGATACTACGGCTACAGCCGGTGGGGCAGCGGCGGAGGCGCGGGCATAGGGCTTGGCACCATACTGGTGATCCTGCTGATTTGCTGGCTGCTGGGAGTATTCCGGTAGAACGAGGCGCATTGCGAGGTTGGAGGGTTTTCAGGTCTGCCAGGGAACACATATGTTCCCTGGTGGACTTGACGGGCCAAAGGCGGCTGCCTGCTTCCGCCGCGGCGGACGAGAGCTGGAGCGGCCGGCTCGCGGCATGAGGATTATTGTGCTCATTTTGAGCAGGTATTCGGTTGACGGATTCTCTAAAAGTCATAAAGACAATAAAAGGCTGTAGATAGATGGATCTATCCCACCCTAGCCGCAAAAACAAAGACGCGGCGAGAGTGGGGCACCCGCATCCTCTTCCGCACCCAGTTCCACTTCCGTACCCAGTTCCCCTTCCGCACCCGCACCCCCTTCCGCACCCATTTCCCTTCCGCACCCACTTCCACTTCCGCACCCGCACCCCTTCCGCACCCGCACCTCTTCCGCACCCGCACCTGCTCCCGCACCTGATGCCTGGCGCGCGATACACGGCACTTCGGTTGATGGTCTACGGAGCTTTCAGCGAGTGGGCTATGGTGGCGGCCCAGGAGTCAATCTCGGTCCAGTTGCGGAAGTCGCCCTGGGGAAAAAGCGCATTGTCGCGATTGGCGGGCAATTTATAGACGAGCCGGTGCAGGAACCCCAGTTTGGCCGAGTCCATGGCGCCGAAGAAGACGCGGTGGTCTCGGGGTTTGAGGGTCTCACGAAACTTCGCGATCTCTTTGGGTTCGAGGAATTCGCGCAGGTCGCGGCCCTGGTCGTCTTTGTCCTTTGTGCCCAGCGGACCGCTGCTGAAGAGCCAGACAGGGCGGTTGGCCAGAGCGCGCGCGTTGCGCCGCACAAAGCTGGCGGCCGGCTTCATCCAATGAAAGTAGTAGGCGGCGCTCCCGATGACGGCGGCGTCGTAGCCGGCCGGATCGGCGGCTTGCCGCGCGGGCTGGACGGTGGCTTCAAGGCCCTGCTGGCGGAGCGTGGCGGCGATGCGCTCGGCGATGCCCTGGGTGGCGCCGTAACGGCTTGCGTAAGCGATGAGAACGCGCATATCGATCACTCCCTCACGGATGAAGGCGGATGGTGAGCCGGGGCGCTCTTGCTGCGGGCGCGGGGCAAAGCGGGAAGCACGAGGGCAGGTTAAGCGGGATGGAGTTCTGCTGCGGTGGCGCCCATCACAGGGGTTGGGTGCGCTGGGTTCTTTCAAAGTACGTTCGTAAGCACATTCTCTTGACAGACCGGCTGTTTCATCTCGGGGGCGGAGTTTCCGGGCCGATGGATGAGAAGACGCTAAGACTGCGGAAGGGCTGTCCCTGATCGCAGGCGATCATTCTTGTCTTGAAAGGCCGGAGATGCGGAGTTTTGTGAGAGTCCCCTTCTATTTGGCGGCTTTGTCGTGGCTTGCCGTGGGGGGTGCGACGGGTGTGGCGCAGGGGCCGGTGAGCCGGGTGGCGGGGCCGATCAATGAGGGGCAGGTGGTGACGTTGATGGGCAACGTGCATCCGCTGGCGCGGGGGGATTTTGACCAGGGGGTGGTGGCGGGTGAGACGGCGTTGGGGCGGATGGTGCTGGAGCTGGAGCCATCGGCCGCGCAGCAGGCGGAGCTGGATGCGCTGGTGGAGGCGCAGGACGATCCGGGGTCGGGGCTGTTTCACCAGTGGCTGACGCCGCAAGAGTATGGGGCGCGGTTTGGGGTGAGCGGGCAGGACATGGCGCGGATTACGGCGTGGCTGAAGGGGCACGGATTCACGGTGGAAGAGGTTGCGGCGAGCAACCGGCTGATTCTCTTTTCCGGGACGGCGGGGCAGGTGGCGGATACGTTTCACACCGAGATTCATCGTTACCAGGTGGATGGGGTGGAGCATATTGCGAACGCCGAGGACCCACAGATTCCGGCGGCGCTGAGCGGAGTGGTGGGCGGGGTGGTATCGCTGCACGATTTCCGGCGGAGGACGGCGATCGGTGCGAGGAAGGCGCTTTTGGGGGGCAACGAAACGGAGGCCGCGGCGAGGATAAAGGCCACGGCGGGGATAAGGGCTTCAGTTGGGGCGCGGCCGGGATACACCGCCGGGGGGACGCATTACCTGTTTCCGGCGGATTGGGCGACGATCTACGACCTGAACCCGCTGTACAGCGCGGGGACGATGGGATTGGGGACGTCGATCGCGATTGTGGGGCGAAGCAACATCGACGTGAGCGACGTGACGGCGTTCCGGGCGACGTCGGGGCTGACGGCGAACGCGCCGGCGGCGATTCTGGCGGGGGCGGATCCGGGGCTGGTAAATGGGGATCAGGACGAATCGACGCTGGACGTGGAGTGGAGCGGGGCGATCGCTCCGGCGGCGGCGGTGAAGTTTGTGGTGGGGGATTCGACGGCGACGACGGATGGGGTGGACTTGTCGGCCGAGTACATTGTGAACCACGCGACGGCGCCGGTGGTGAGCACAAGCTATATCAGTTGCGAGCGGGAGATGGGAACGACGGAACTGGCTTTCTACAACGGGCTGTGGGAGCAGGCGGCGAGCGAGGGGATGAGCGCGTTTGTGTCCTCGGGGGACGCGGGGGCGGCGGGCTGCTACAGCGGTTCGGACAGTTCGGGATCGGGAACGGCGGTGAACGGGCTGTGCAGTTCGCCGTATTCGACCTGCGTGGGGGGGGACGGAGTTCAACGAGGGGACGAATGCGGCGGAGTACTGGTCGGCGACGAATACGACGAGCTACGAATCGGCGCTGGGGTACATTCCGGAGGAGGTTTGGAACGAGAGCGGGTCAAATGGGGGGTCGGGACTGTGGGCATCGGGCGGCGGGGCGAGCGTGGTGTATGCGCAGCCGAGCTGGCAAAAAGGAGTGAGCGGGACGAGCGCAGCCAATGGAATGCGGGCGGTTCCGGACGTGGCGATGACGGCGGCGGCGCACGATGGGTACGTGATTTGCGAGAACGGATCGTTCTTCGTGATTTCCGGGACATCGGCGGCGTCCCCTGCGTTTGCCGGGGTGATGGCGCTGGTGGTGGAGACGAAGGGCGGAACGGGGGTGGGGAATGCGAATGCGGGGCTGTATCCGCTGCTGAACGCGGCGAAAGATCCGTTTCACACGACGCCTTCAGGGAACAACAGCGTACCGGGGGTGACGGGGTTTGCGGCGGACGGCGGGGCTTATAACCTGGCGACCGGGCTGGGGTCGGTGGACGGGGCGGTGCTGGCGAGCAGCTGGGGCACGGGAAAGAGCGGGGTTGGGAGCCCGAACATTGCGCTGACGGCGGCTTCGAGTGCGGTGGCGGTGGTGCAGGGCGAGACCGCGACGGACGCGGTGACGCTGACGGGGAATGGGACCTACAGTGGCGCAGTGAGCCTGGGCGTGAGCGGGCTGCCGGCGGGAGTAATGGCTGCGTGGAGCAGGAATCCGCTGACGCTGAGCGGGGAGAGCGGGAAATCGACGCTGACGTTGACGGCGTCTTCAACGGCCAGGGCGGGGTTGGCGGCGATTACGGTGACGGCAAGCGGCGACGGGGTGACGGCGACCAAGCAGATCACGGTACAGGTGGAGCGGGCGTGGGGTTGCAACTGTGGCCGGGGTCGAGTTTGCTATCGGTGGTGCACTCCAACACGGGGTGAACCCCGGTGACGGTGATCGCGGGGGCGGGGTTGGCGGAGTTAGCGAGGTTATTGGACAGGTTCTCAGGCGAATCCTTTTACTCGAAAAGTGCGAAGGACTGCTGGATGCGGGCGGGGATTGTGGCGGGATCGTTGCCGGGGGTGTGGTTGATTTCGAGGACGGTAGGAGGCGGCACGGAGAGGGCCTTGAGGGCTTTGACGGCGGCCGGCCAGTCGATGTTGCCGTCGCCTGGCCAGAGGTGCTCGTCTTTGAGGCCGTGGTTGTCGTGGACGTGGACGGAGGCGATGTGGCTGCCCAGGGTAGCGATGGCTTCGGCGACGCCTACGGTGATGTGGGCATGGCCGAGGTCAAGACAGACGCCGACGTCGGGCAGGTGGCCCATCTCGAGGATGATGAGCAGGTGGGTAGGCGTGGTGGGCTCGCTGGTGAGATTCTCGACGAGCAGGCGGACGCCAAGGGGGCGGGCAAAGGCGCCGAGGTGTTCGAGGGCGTTGATGGCGAACTCGATGCTGCGCTGGGACCAGCCGTCGTCGCGCACGCCGAGGTGGAGGACGAGGTTGCGGAAGGGGATCTGCTCGGCGGCTTCGAGGGCGCGCTTGATCTCGTCCACGGCATCGATGCGGCGGGATTTCTCAGGGTGCAGGATGTTGACGGCGGGCGCACCGGCGCGGCCCATCTCGCGGTCAGGGAAGAGCGGGGCGTGCATGGAAAAGGGTTGGAGAGAGTTGGAGCGGAACCAGGCGGCCAGCTCGGCGATGTGCTCGCGGCTGGTGTAGTCGAAGTGCTGGCGGGCGGCAAAGATTTCGACTGCCTGGGCACCGGACCGGTCAGCGAGCTCCAGCAGGCCGGGGTGGAGGCGCTGGTCGAGGAACAGGTGCGTGGACAGGACTCGCAGCATGGTGAAGAACTCCCCAGTTTCGGGTGGCTCCGGAAGACAAACCGGACGCTACACCGATTGTCTCATTTTGCAGGAGTTTACGGTGAGGCGGGCGCCGCGGAGGATGGTGCGCGATGGAAAGTTGGGGGAAGACCAGGTTTGGGTTGGGGCGATCCCAGCGGGAGCGGGGCAAAAGACGATCATTTTCGATGCGGGGGAATGGATGCGGAAGTGGGTCGGGATGCAAGCCTGCGATATGGGGGGATCGCAGGCTTGCACCAGGAGGACACACGACTGGGGAAGGGTAAAACGGGGAAGCCGCCAACGTTTCCGGAGACTCCGGCGCGAGGTTTGCGACGTTCCCGGTGAGTTCAACGCAAAATTGAAGGCCCGAAATGCTGAACGGCAAAATCGCCGCTCCCATGAGCCTCTGAGGGGCCATCGTGTGGACTCTCTAGGGGCTACACGGGGGAAGATTAGCATTGAGGAAACAGCCGCGAATGAGCAATTTTGAACACTTTTGAGCAACGTCAGAGCGGAATTCATTGGGTCGAAAAATACTTCAGAATCTTTTCATATAACAAAACTGAGAGAAATTTGTAACATTGTGAAACGATTATTCAACTAACTCCACAATACGGACGGGAGATGGGAGTTTCTCATGGAGGGTGTGCCGAGACGCGAGGGGCCGGGATGGAATTGGACCCGGTGAAGCGGCGGCAAAAGGTACGCGGCAGCTAGAAGCGGCAATTTTGTACCGGATGTGGGGAGAGCTGGTGCGGGGAACACCGGCTGAGGGGGAAGCGGTTGCGGCGACGGCGCTTTCCGGAATGCAAGCCTGCAATCCCCCAGTAGGTTTGCAGACGTGCATCCCGGCAACGCATGACCAGGGAACAAGACGGGGGGAAAGCAGTCAACCTATCCAGAGGACCCTCCTCAGGAATTGCGAAAGTTTCCGCGGGTTGAACTGTTGCCCAGGCCCAATGTGCGGCATGGAGGGTCTGCTCACCATTTCTGTCACTCTGTACTCAAGGAGAGAGCACATTCGCGATCGCACATGGGGAACAATCGCATGGAATGACAGCAATCGACTGTGCTGTTTTGCTCAGTATCGAAAGATGAAAATCCATCTTTCTAAAACACGCCGGCCAAATAGTTGACCTGGGACGTACGGGGCTTTTCCTCCGTGGCGCCACACTGAGCCAGCACGATGGGCGACATGGTGATGACGGGGCATTGCGCATAGGCCAGCACCTTGTACACGGTGCCGGCGCGGGAGATGGCGGCAAAGTGGGACGCGCCCTGCGCACCGAGCACGATGAGGTTGGCTTGCTGGGCTCTGCCCTGGTAAAGGAGTTCCTCGGTGGGATCGCCGAGCGCCACTTTCGTACGCACGCGGATCTTATGCTTGAACTTGACAGGAACCAGGGAGGGGAGTTCGGCCTCAATCTGGTCGATGGTGCGGTCGCCGAGGGCCTCGGCGCGCTCCTGGGGCGGGATGACCCGGTGCAGGATAAGGCTGGCGTTGTGTCTGCAGGCCATTTCCGCGCCAAAGTGCGCCACCACGCGGCTGCCTTCCTGCTTGCTGACGTCACAGAGGATCTTGCGGGTGACAAAGTTGCGATAGGTGCCCTCGACCACGTTGGGACCGACGATGCAGACCGGCACGTTGGCGGTGCGGAGCACGGCCTCGGCCACCGAGCCCACCAAAAGCTTGCCGACGGGGCCGGGGGAGTGAGCGCCCATGACGACGCGATCGACCTTCCGCTCGCGCAGGAAGTTGAGGATCTGGTCGGCGGCCCATCCGAGCCGGACCACGATCCTGCACTGGATGCCGAGATTTCTGGCGCGTTGGGCGATAGGTTCAAGACGGATCTTCACGGCGCGGGCGGCGGAGTATTCGTCGCACTCGATCGCCGGGTCAGCCCATGCGGCCACGCCCAAACTGTCATATGCATGAAAAATAATGAGATCCGCGCCAAACTCGACGGCCTGTGCGAGAGCAAAGGCAAAGGCCTTCTCATTGGCGGGAATTTCGGAGGCGAAGAGAATCGTGGAGGGTTTGCTCCAACCCGGCTTGGGGGGAATGGCCACGGGAACCTCCTTAACTGGATTTTCCTTTTAAGGGCACTTGGCTCGACTTCAAAGTAGAGATCCGGGTGGAAACAAAGGGGCTTCGGCGGAGAACCCAACGCGATAACCGGGAGGAACCCGGCGAGGTGAACCGAAGCCCAGGCCCAATGTGCGGAATGGAGGCTTGATCCTCCATTTCTTTCACTTATTGCTGTTCATGCGAGCACGTCGCTGAGCGTGTATCTCCCAGAATCGACCCGAGCGAGGGAAGAAAACAGTTCAATATTGCACAGTTTTCCATCATTCATCTGTGCTCACCGTCACATTTGTCCAGGAAAGCGAGTGTATCCGATCTTTCTCTGGAGTAAATAATCCTACTCTTGTCCCCACACGCGTCGGTGCAAGTGTCTGGCTTGTGCTTCCCTTTGTTTTTGTTCCGATGGAGAAAAACTGGCAGGAAGGCTCAGGGAGGCCATCGCGCATGAGGGCTCAGTATCCGGCGGCTTTGCCGTAGTGGCTGCGGTGGTCCTGTCCGCCGAGGAGGCCGCCGGTTTGGGGGTCGATGGCGATGCACTCGCCGTTGGACCAGTGGTGGTCCGCGATGGCGAGGTCGTAGCCGCGGGCGCGGAGGGCGGCGATGGTTTCCGGGGAAAAGCCGGGTTCGAGGTAGAGCTTGTCGGGCAGGTACTGGTGGTGGAAGCGCGGGGCGTCGACGGCCTGCTGGATGTTGAGGCCGCCTTCAGAGGCGGAGAGGAAGATGCCGGCGACGGTGGTGATGATGCGGGCGCCGCCGGGAGAGCCGAGGACGTAGCGGAGCTTGCCGTCTTCGAGGACGATGGTGGGGGTCATGGAGCTCAAGGGGCGCTTGCCGGGGGCGATGGCGTTGGCCGGACCCTGAATGAGGCCGAACATGTTGGGAACACCGAGCTTGACGGCGAAGTCGTCCATCTCGTCGTTGAGCAGAAAGCCGAGAGAACCGGCGGTGACGCGGGAGCCGAAACCGTCATTGAGGGTGGTGGTGACGGCGACGGCGTTGCCTTCAGAATCGACGACGGAGTAGTGGGTGGTGTCGTTGGATTCGGGGCGGCGGCGGCCGGCGGTTTTGGGCGCGGGCGGGAGGAAACCGGCGGGGCGCGCGAGGGCGGCGCTGGGAGTGGCGGCGGCGGGGTCGATGGAGGCGCGCCAGGCGGCGGCGTAGGGTTTGGAGGTGAGTTCGGCGCTGGGGATGGTGTTGTAGTCGGGGTCGCCGAGGTAGTCGGCGCGGTCCATGTAGGCGCGGCGATAGGCTTCGACGATGAGGTGGATGGACTGGGCGGAGCGGTCGCCAGGTTTGGCCAGGTCGTAGCCTTCGAGGATATTGAGGGCGCTGAGCAGGACGATGCCGCCTGAGGAGGGCGGCGGGGCGCTGATGACGGTGTAGTTGTGGAAGACGCCGGTGATGGGGGTGCGCTCGACGACGGTGTACTGGGCGAGGTCGTCGAGGGTGAGCAGGGCGCCGCCTTTGTGGAGGGCGTCGATCAGTTCATGGGCGATTTTGCCGTGGTAGAAGTCGTCGGGATCGGCGGCGATGTGCTGAAGGGTGCGGGCCAGCTCGGGCTGGCGGAAGGTCTCGCCTTCCATGTAATGGTTGCCGTCGCGCTGGAAGATGCGTTTGGAGTCAGGGAAGCGGGCAAGGTCGGGATCGGTAAGCTCTTTGGCCTCCTCGGCGGTGAGGACGAAGCCGTCGGCGGCGAGCTTGATGGCGGGAGCGATGACGCGCTCGAGGCTTAGCTTGCCGTACTTGCGCTCGGCGTAGACCAGGCCGGCGACGGAGCCGGGAGTGGCGATGGAGCGGTAGCCGAGGACGGAGGAAAGCACGCTGGCGTCGGGGATGACGTTGCCGTTCGCGTCCTGGTACATGGTTTCGGTGGCGGCGAGCGGGGCTTTCTCGCGGAAGTCGATGAAGGTGGCGCTTCCGTCGTGGGTGCGCAGGAGCAAGAACCCGCCACCGCCGAGGTTGCCGGCGGCGGGATGGACGACGGCGAGGGCAAAGCCGGTGGCGACGGCGGCGTCGACTGCGTTGCCGCCGGCGCGGAGGGTTTCAAGGCCGGCGTCGGAGGCGAGGTGGTGGACGCTGACGACCATTCCGTGACTGGCGCGGACGGGCTGCTCGTCGAGGTAGGGAATCACGTTCTTGGCGGTCTCCTGGGCTGTGGCGGAGATGGGGATGGAGAGCGCGGCGCCGGTGAGGGCGGCCAGGACGGGGAAAAAGGGCCGTCGGGTCATGGTGTTCTGACAGGATAACGCGGAAGGGGGAGGTGCTTCGACGGTAAAGATGGTTTCGCCTTGCGGTGAGTCACCGAAGAGTCTTTCCTGGCGTCTATATCTGAAACGGGCAACAGAGATCCGTCAGTTCAGAACACAACCCAACGCAATTGAATTCAATTTGTGGAGGCATTATGCAATGGAAATGGATGCAAAGCGCGATTCTGGCGGTAGGAGTGGGAGCGGTGGGCGGGGCAATGGCCTGCGCGCAGGCGGGCGGTGCAGTGAAGAGCATTTCGCAGACGGATGTATCGGTGAGCCTCTACGGAGCGTTCAGCGGAACCACCACGGGGGACGGCGTTGCGCAGAGTCCGTCCAATGCGGCCGGGGGGTTGATTGGGTTGCGGCATATCTCTAACCCGCTGCTTGGATTTGAGGTGACCTACTCGTTCAATCGCGCGAACCAGGTGTATAACGCCACCGGATACGCCTGCCCCGTGGGCGGAGTCCCCCCTTGCGGAGCGCCCACGCCAGCCGTGGTCTCGGCCAATGCGCATGAAATCACCGGCGATTGGGTCCCGTCGTTGAAGATTGGGAACCTGCGGCCGTTTGGGCTGGTGGGGGGTGGGCTTCTGCTCAATGAACCCAGCAGCGGGCAGACAGCCACCACTTCGTCGACCAAGCCGGTATTTGTCTACGGCGCCGGACTGGATTGGGGTCTGCTTCCGCACATTGGCGTGCGGCTGCAGTACCGCGGCAACCTGTACAAGGCGCCGGACCTGACCACGCTGTACGGCTCCAGCGGGGCCTTTGTCCACACGGCGGAGCCGATGATCGGGGTGTACCTGCGGCTGTGAGCCTGCGCGCGAAAACTGGCTGCGGAAAAGGTCGGGATTTCGTGCGAAATCGGCGGGAAGCATCCCTCCGGGGGCTAAAGAGGCTGCGGAAAAAGTCCTGTTTTCGCGCCAAACTCCCGAGAGGCGTCCCTCAGGGGCTAAAGCCCACGTTGATTCTGCGGCACTTACGACACGACTGAAGTCGTGCCCTGACGCTTCTTGCGTCTTCCATTGAGTTTTTCCGCAACCTGTAAAGCCCACGTTGATCCTGCGGCACTTACGGCACGACTGAAGTCGTGCCCTGACACTTCTTGCGTCTTCCATTGAGTTTTTCCGCAACCGGTAAAGCCTGCGTTGATCCTGTTGGCTTTATGCGGGGGTTGAAACCCCCGCCTCCCTCCGGATCGAGTTTTTCCGCAGCCTGTAAAGCCCACGTTGATGCTGCGGCATTTACGGCACGACTGAACAGGCTGCGGAAAAAGTCCTGTTTTCGCGCCGAAATCCCGAGAAGCGACCCTCAGGGGCTAAAGCCCAGGTTGATTCTTTGGCACTTATGGCACGACTGAAGTCGTGCCCTGATACAGAACCCTCGCGAATCCACGCCGGATCGAGTTTTTCTGCGGCCTCTAAAGCCCACGTTGATGCTGTTGCATTTATGCGTCGGGGTTGAGACCCCGGCCGACCAGTCCCGGCCTACCGCCCAAGAGGGTATTTCCGCAGGTTGTGAACCTAACTGCGGCCAATGCAAGGCCGGAGGTGGGTGAGAGCGCTAATGCTCAGAAAGGGAGACGCCGCAGTATTGAAAATGAGGAGGACACCGCAACTTTCACGCGAAACCGGTGTCAAACCACTGAGAGAGATCCGTGAGGAGTATCGGGGACCACCCCGAACACTGCGGCGATGGTCGAGCGTAGCGGGTCTCCTGTATATCTTCCTCTGCCCTCTGCGACAAGTGCATTTGCCATTGGCTGTGCATCGATCGAACACAGACCCGATGGGTATTTGTGTTTGAACTCTCAACCTCCCCCGTTTCAGAAGGATGGCAATGAAGACAATAGTTACAAACTCACGGCAAAACCTCCTTTGGGTCTGCGGTTTGATGGCTGCCTGCGCGATGATTGTTCCGCCGGTTGGCGCGGAATCGGTGGCTCCCCGCATCTCCTCCGAGATCACCAATGCGGAACAGTCGACCTTGACGGGTTCGCTGCACCCCATGGCGCAGGCGCAGTTCGATGCCGGACGGATGCCCGCGGACACCCGGCTCAGCGGCATCAGCATGGTCTTCAACCGTTCGGCGGCGCAGGAAGCGGATCTGCAGGCGTTGATTGCCGCGCAGCAGAGTCCGGCATCGCCGCTTTACCACCAGTGGCTGACCCCGGACCAGTTCGCGGCGCGGTACGGAATGGCCGACGCGGATCTGGACAAGGTGGAGAACTGGCTGCAACAGCAGGGGTTTGCGATCGATTCAGTGGCGCGCAGCAAGAACGCGATCCACTTCTCCGGCAGCGCGCGGCAGGTGGAGCAAGCCTTTGCGACGGAGATGCACTTCTACAAGGTGAACGGGACCCAGCATTTTGCGCCATCGACGGAGCTGAGCGTTCCGGCGGCGCTGGCGTCCACGGTGCTGGGCATCAAGAATCTGGACGATTTCCGGCCGCGGCCGCATGTGGTGTTCGGCAAGAATGCGCGCGTGAGGCCGGCGTTTACGTCGAGCCAGACGGGGAGTGTATTTTTTGCTCCGGGCGACATTGCGACGGTTTACGACATCAAGCCGCTCTACAGCGCCAGTATCACGGGCACGGGTCAATCCATCACGCTTGTCGGGCAGTCGGAAATTCAGGTGAGCGACATCGAGGCCTTTCAAAACGCGGCCGGATTGGCGGTGAAAGACCCAAGTCAGTTCCTGGTGCCGGACTCGGGGAACTCGACGGTTGAGGCCGATGGGGATGAAGCTGAATCGGATATCGACCTGGAGTGGGCGGGCGCCATCGCTCCCGGCGCGACGATCAACTTTGTCTATGCCGGCAACAACCCCAACTATGGCGCCTTCGACGCGATCATTTACGCGATCGACGAAAAGATAGGCACCATCATCAGCAGCAGCTATGGGACCTGCGAAACAGACCTGGGCGGGTACTCGCTGGAATCGAACCTGGAACAAGGCACGGCGCAGGGTCAGACGATTATGTCGGCCGCGGGCGACGACGGTTCCACCGACTGCTATGGCATCACGGAGCTGACCATGGCGCAGCAGGAGGCTCTGGCGGTGGATTATCCGGCCAGCAGCCCGTACGTGACGGGCATGGGCGGGACCGAGATCTCCTCGGCCAATTCCGCCTATGACACATCGGACACGGCTTACTGGGCGGCCGCGAGTGGCTCTACAGACGTGATCAGTTCCGCGCTCCAATACATTCCTGAGATGGCGTGGAACGACGATGCCTACAGCGTGGCAAATGGGGGCGGTTTGAGCGCCGGCGGCGGCGGGGCCAGTGCTCTGTTTACCAAGCCGAGCTGGCAGACGGGAGTGCCGGGGATTCCCTCCGACGGCAAGCGCGATGTTCCCGACCTGGCTCTCTATGCATCCTCGTATGTTCCCGGCTACCTTTACTGCACCAGCGACACGAGCGCCTGGGGCAGTACCGCTCAGGAGGGCAGCTGCGCCGTTGGCTTCAGGGACTCGAACGATGTATACCTTACGGTGGCCGGAGGCACCAGCTTCGACGGGCCGATTTTTTCCGGCATACTGGCGCTGATCAGCGAGAAGCAGGGTTATAGCACGGGGCAGGGACTCGTGAATCCGACGCTCTATACCCTGGCCTCCAACAGCGCGACGTATGGTTCGGCATTCCACGACATCACCACCGGCAACAACGATTGCCTGGGCGGCTCGGCGCTTTGCAATGGGGATATCGGCTTTTCCGCCGGAACGGGCTATGACCAGGCGACTGGACTGGGATCGGTGGACGTGTACAAGCTGGCAAGCGCGTGGCCTGCCAGCTCAGGCCCCCCCCCGACTTTGATTGCGACGACGACGACGATCTTGGCGTCGAACAGCGCTCCGGACGTGGGCGTTTCAGACAACTTCACCATCTCGGTTACAGCCAACACAGGCACCGGAACTCCAACCGGCACGGTGACGCTGACGGTGGACACAAACGCAGCGGTCACGGAGGATCTGACCTCGAACGGCACCTACGTCTACCCCTATACCTTCACCACCGCGGGCTCGCACACGATCCTGGTCGTGTACTCGGGCGACTCCACCTATGCAACCTCCACCGGCAGCGTGGCCGTGACTGTCGGGGTGGTCAGTACGGGCAAGGGAACGATCTCTCTTACGCCTGCGCCGAGCCCAGCCACTCTGACGGTTGCCCAGGGCAGCTCGGGGACCGAAACGATCTCGGTGACTCCAGGGGGCGGGTACACGGGCACGGTTGATGTGTCCTTCGATACGTCGAATGACAGCGCGCTGCAGAACCTGTGCTATACCTTCACCAACATGAACAGCGCCGGCGATGGAACGGTGCTCATCAGCGGGACGGCCGCCGTGACCACGGCGCTGGCTCTGGACACCAACGCCTCCGACTGTGCGTCGGCGGAGATGCGCCCCGGCGGCACGCAGCCAATGCACCGGCTGCGCCCGGCGAACACGGCGAAGAACAATGGAGGGAATCCTTTGCCGTTGGGGGTTGCGTTTGCCGGGTTGCTGCTGGCCGGCTTCCTGGGGCGCGGTTCGCGGAAGCTGCGCGGTCTGGCGGGGCTGATTCTTCTGGCTGCAGTGGGGCTGGCGGTTACAGCTTGTGGCGGCAGCTCTAACAACACCATCTCCAATCCGCCGACGGGAACCTATACCATCACGGTCAGCGCGGTAGACTCGGCGGGGTCAATTCAGGCAACGCCGGTTACGTTCACGTTCGTCATTAATTAAACGCGGTCCAACTGAGCCGACGAGGGGCAGGCATCTGAACAGAGATGCCTGCCCCTTTTTGCGGCAGTGCGCTCAGCGGTCTGTGGTTAAAGTCCGAATTCCGCAAATCTCGGTTTGCGAGCCATTGATTACAGGCTACTTAAAAAATCTGGCGTTAGCGGAAACAGACTTTCACCACAGATCGCTGTTAGCGGTTGCCGATCGGCATGAGCTTGTCGGGAACGGTGCGGCAGACGCTGCTGTCGGCGAGTTTCCAGGTGGATCCATCCGCGTAAGTAACGGAGTTCAGCTCGACCATCTGGACAGCGGTCAGGCCGGGCGCCCAGAGGTCCGCGGAAACAGCATTGCCGGGGCCGGCGGAGAACCTGACGGTCAGGGTCCTGGCCGCATCGGAAGAGTCGTCGGGGGTGGCCAGCGTCTGAGTAATACGGCCTTTGGCGGTGAGACCGCGTACCGTGACCGTGGCCCCGGTGACCTGCCTGGAATCCGGGTTGGTGAGGATCAGGTGAAGGCGCTGAGCGGGGCCTTTGGGGCGGGCATTGTCGACGGCGAGAGTGCCTCCGCCGGCGGCTTGCTGCGCGCGCAGGGAAACCGGGCAGGCGCCGGTCAGCGCGGGCGATTGGACGATGAAGGTCCGGGTCTGGCTGGCGCCGGGTGATTGAACGACGACGGTCTGGTTCTGGTTGGGGTCGAGTGCCTGGGGATGGTACTGGCTGACGGCCTGGCCGGACGAGGCGAGCGAACCGAAAAGGAGGGCGTACGAAAACGCGGCGGCGCGCTTCATGATGAGTCTCCTTACGAGCAGCATGGGCGGGTGCTTGAGGATTGGACGTTGGTGTTGGGGCGTGGTCATGGGCGGATTCGCAGTTTGCGGTTGCCGGAGGCGGTATTGAGGGAAAATGCCGGGGTCCGGCGAGCCGGGAGCCGCGGACAAAAACACCTTACTCCCGCTTTGATTTTGAATCAAGTGAGCTTTGGTCCGGTGGCGGATCAATCTCCCCCTGCGGCAAAGCCGCGCCTGGCGCGCGGGGACTACTTTGCCGCTGTACCTCGGAGCGATGCCAGCATTTCGCGGCGCAGGATAGCGTTGATGCGAGACTGGTAGCCCTTGCCGTGCGCTCGCAGCCAGAGGAGCACGTCGGAGTCGATGCGAACGGTCGTCGAGGTCTTGGTGGGCCGGTAGAACGGATTGCGAACCGCGTTCTTCCAGAACGCGTCGCCGAGCGGGGGAATATCGGAATAGTCGATTTCGCTGTCCGGTTTGGCCTTGAGAGCGGTCAATTCCGCCTTCTGCGCCGCCGTCAGAGCGGGTGGATTGGCGAGATCGATTTCATATTGAACTTCTTGCTTCTTCATAACGCCTCCTTTCCTTTGGATTGGCTTTTCGCGCCGAAATGATGCGAATCACTTCAATTTCGTCCTGGTCAACTACGGTGTGGGCGACCAGGAGTATGGGGTACCCTTCGGCTCGACCGATAGCTTGCCATCGGCGCTCGCCGTCCACGATACGGTCGTCGAGAAACAGGGCGAACGGGTCGGCAAAGACGCGGGTGGCCGTCTCGAAGCTCAGGCCATGCTTGCGCAGATTGGCTGCTGCCTTGGCGGGGTCCCACTCAAAGCGCGTCTTCATGCAATTATGTTACTACAATTTTGTTATTTGGCGAGAGCGCCGTTCCGCCACGGGAAGCCATGAGAATCATTCCATGAAGACTGGGGCCAGGGCTTGCGGCGGCTACCGATTGGCCGGGCCGTTGCAACGGCGGGTGCGGCGGCTCGGGGCGGTTTGCTGTGATACCGTTGCAATACGGCGTCCCTGAGCCGGGCCGGGAATTGCGGGCCTGTGCAGAATGGCTGCGATGCGGCTGGAATGGGGGCTCGGCCGAGCGAAACCAGAGAATGTCCCAACAGCCGGAATTGATATCGCCTCCGTTGCCCGCGAGCCCGGCTCAACAGCCTGGGCCGGGGTTCGCGTCCGGTTCCGGGAATGGGGCTGGGCCTGAATTTGCGCCCGGGGCTGGGACTGCGCCGGGGGCACCGCCGGGAAAGCACGGGCCGCAACGGATTCCGCGGTGGCTGGAGCGGGCCGAGCTGTTTTTGCGGGTGCTGCTGCGGATGTACATCGGGCTGGCGGTTTGTTATGCGCCGTGGTCCAGGATGTTCTGGGACCAGAACCCGCTTTTCTTGCAGTTCCCCACGCTCTCGATCTATGCGGCCAACGGCGCGGTACGGGGCCTTGTGTCGGGACTGGGACTTTTGAATCTGTGGATTGCATTCCACGATGCGATCCGGCATAGGACGGAAGAGGGATGAACGACAGGGTTCAGGGATCAGAGATCAGAGATCAGGGGTCAGGGATCGGCGACCCCCTCGAGCAGGAACCGCTCGCTGGGGACCCCGGCCTGGAACTGGGAACAGTTCCGGTTGCGCTGGGGCAGGATGCAGCGGCTTCCAAGGGCGCGTCGGCGCCGCACGAATCGGCTCCGCTGGCGTATGAGAATCACGAGTTTCTGAACAGCGCGGACGGGCGGCTGATCAGGATTGTGGCGGAGTATCTGGAGCCGCTGGCGCGGTTCCGCCGCGAGCAGATCCAGGACACGGTGGTGTTTTTCGGGTCGGCGCGGTTTCGCGGGCGGGAAGAGGCCGATCAAGCCCTGGAACTGCTGGAGAACACCGGTTCGGTGCAACCGGCGCCGAGCCACGAGCAGCCGGCCAGCGCACCGGAGATAGCGGCGGGGCAGGCGACAGAGTTGCAGCGCAAGCGGGCGGTGGCGGCGGTGGATATGGCCCGCTACTACGAGGACGCGCGGCGGCTGGCGCAAATGCTGACAAGGTGGGCCAAGGGGATTCCATCGCGGCGGCACCGGTTTGTGGTGACGTCGGGGGGCGGCCCTGGGATCATGGAGGCGGCCAACCGGGGGGCTAGCGAGGCGGGCGGCAAGACCATCGGAATGAATATCCGGCTGCCGTTCGAGCAGGCGCCGAATGCTTACATTACCCCGTCGCTGACCTTCGAGTTTCACTACTTTTTCATGCGCAAGCTGTGGTTTGCGTACCTGGCGAAGGCGCTGGTGGTGTTTCCGGGAGGATTCGGGACGCTGGATGAGATGTTCGAGATCCTGACCCTGGCGCAGACCCAGAAACTGGCCAAGAAGATGACCGTGGTCATTTACGGACAGGAGTATTGGAAGAAAGTGTTTAACCTGGACGTACTGGTGGAAACGGGGGCGATCTCGCCCAAGGATATCGAGCTGTTCCAGTTTGCGGATACGCCGGAGCAGGCCTTCGAACTTCTGCGGCAGGGGTTGACGGAGAACTACCTGGCGGCGGAGGCAGCGGAAGGGAAACTGGCGACGGTCGCGGCGGCGGCGTCGGCGAGCAGGGAGCTGCTGGCCGGATGGACGCTGGAGGATTTTCTGGGGCCNNGAGCTGGCAAAGACGAGAAAATAAGGGAGATGCGCCCCAATTCTCAGGATTTTCTCCCGGTTTTCCGGGGCATTTTGGCTTAATTTGCGGAATTGCCGGTAACTTTATTGATTCCTTGCACAATTGAAGGTGCATTCGTCGCATGTTAACTCCCTATTTATGAGCGGGAGGGGATACTGGATGCAGATGTCCGGGAAGAATCGCGGAGAAGGAGCAGAAATGGCCAGTTCGTCCATCTCGTACCTGTGGCGCGACCCCAACGCACCACGCGGCTTCCGTAGAGGCGTTTCACTGCACGGTCACACGAACCAGTCTGCGGAGACGCTGGATTTTCTGGCGAACCTCGGCAATCAGTACCCGGTGATGCGGCCCTTGCTGTCGCGGCTGGAGCGGCGGTCGGAGGAGAAGTACGGTGTGCGGGTGAACTACGCGAAGGCCTACTGGACGCCTCCGATGACGCCCAAGCTGGCGTTCGACCTGGAGAGCGGGCAGATCGAGAAGCTGGACCTGGCGCCGATGGTCTCAATCACCGACCACGACAACATTAAGGCGCCGATGCTGCTGCGGACGGTTCCGAGCGCAAGGCAGATTCCGGTATCGGTGGAGTGGAGCGCGCCGTATGGGCCGCAGTCGTTCCACCTGGGGGTACACAACCTGCCCAGCGCGCGTGCGACGCAGTGGATGGCAACGCTGGCCGATTACACCGCGCACCCGAGCGACGCGCGGCTGACCGAGATTCTGGCGGCGCTGAATGCGGAACCGAATGTGCTGTTGGTTTTCAACCATCCGATGTGGGACCTGTACCTGATCGGCAAGGAGAAGCACGAGTTCCTGGTGAACGAGTTTCTACAGAAGAACGGGGCGCATTTTCATGCGCTGGAGCTGAACGGATTGCGGCACTGGAGTGAGAACCGCGCGACGCGGCAGTTGGCGGAGAAGTGGCACATGCTGCTGATCTCGGGCGGGGACCGCCACGGGGTGGAGCCGAACGCCACCATCAACCTGACCAACGCGAGCAGCTTTACGGAGTTTGTACACGAGATCCGGCGGGAGAAGAAGAGCAACATGCTCTTCCTGCCGCAGTATGCGGAACCGTGGAAGCACCGGATTCTGCAGTCGACGATCGACGCGGTGCGCAACTATCCGGAGTTTCCGCTGGGTTCGCGGAACTGGGACCAGCGCGTATATCATCCCGACCTGAATGGGGTGGTGCGGCCACTGAGCGAGCTTTGGCCCGGGGGAAGGGCGCCGCGGGCGATGCGCCTGGTGATCGGCGCCGTGCAACTGATGGGCAGGGGCCTGGTTTCAGGCGGCTTGCGCATGGCGTGGAGCGAGGCGCACCAGTTGCGGCTTGCACTGGGCGAGCACGACGGATAAGCGGGCGGGAAATCGCCTGGCAGGCGTGCGGAGCGGGACAGCGGAGCGGGTTCCGACAAAGCGATGAGTGCAAGAATGCCGCGGGTGGCGTACTTTCCCGACTCGTTTCACGAGGTGAACGGGGTTGCGCATACCAGCCGGCACTTTGAGGCGTTTGCGCGGCGGCGGAATCTGCCGTTCCTGTGTGTGCGGGCCGGCGACCGGACGCAGGCGATTCTGGAAGAGGACAATGTTTGGACGCTTGAGCTGCCGCGGAGCTTTCTGTCGTTTGCCCTGGAAAAAGACCTTCGCTTCGATTCCGCATTTCTGCGGCACATTCCCTTGATCGGCGAGGTTGTGGAGCGGTTCAAGCCGGATTTGATTCACATTACAGGTCCCAGCGAGGTGGGGATGCTGGGCGCGTGTCTGGCCCATCATCTGGAGCTGCCGCTGGCGGCAAGCTGGCACACCAACGTGCATGAGTACTTGGCGCGACGGTCGGACTGGCTTCTGAAGCTGTTGCCCAAGCGGCAATCCGATTCAACGGGACAGACGATCGAAGACCTGGCGATGGCGGTGGCGGCCAGGTTCTACTCGGTGGCGCAGGTGCTGTTTGCGCCCAACCCGGAGCTGTGCGCGCTGCTGGAGAAGGCGACGGGGCGGCCGTGCCACCTGATGCGGCGGGGTGTGGACGCGGAGCTGTTTCATCCTTCGAAACGCAGGCGGGCGGTAGAGGACCGGGACCATGTGCTGGGGTTCGTAGGGCGGCTTTCTGTGGAGAAGAATGTGGCGCTGCTGGCCGAGGTGCAGGAAGAGCTGGAACGGATGGGGCACAGGAGCTTCCGGTTCCTGATTGTGGGGCACGGCGGCGATGAGGGGTGGCTGCGGGAGCGGCTGCCGCGGGCGGAGTTTACCGGGGTGCTGAAGGGCGAGGCGCTGTCAGCGGCCTACGCGAATATGGATTTGTTTGTGTTTCCGTCGCATACGGATACCTTTGGCAACGTGGTGCTGGAGGCGCTGGCCAGCGGGGTGCCGGCGATTGTGACGCCGGACGGCGGCCCGAAGACGATTGTGCGCGACGGCGAGACGGGGCGGATTGTGCCGGACGGGGAGTTTGCGGCGGCGGCGGCGGGAGTGCTGGGAGACCCGCAGAAACATGCGGAGATGCGGAGGGCGGCGCGGAGTTATGCGCTGACCATGAGCTGGGACGCGGTGTTCGAAGGGGTTTATGCGGGATACGAGGGGCTGGTGACGCAGGCACAGCTCGCGAAGGCGTAGGTGGATCGGGGTGGAACTCGTCGTTTCCCCGGGCTCATCCGTCGCGGTCCGCCACGGCGGAAGACCTGGGGCGCCCGCGGCCCGTTCGTTGGCGGAAGCGTCGGGTGAACAATTCGATCCCAGCCGCGCCTGCAACGCCCGCTCATCGCAAAAAACGCGATGAACGGGGCACAGCTCTCACGGCTCCCCCAGATTCTCATGACCGGGCCACCTGCCGGAAGCGTCGGGTGAACAATTCCCTGCGATTGTTCTACGCCTTGGCGGCTAACTCTCCGACGGCGCCGACTAACTTGTCGAGGTCGGGGAGCGTGGTGTAGACGTGGGGAGTTACGCGGACGCAACTTATGTTTTCCCAGACGATGCCGACGGTGTGGATCTTGTAGCGGTCGAAGAGAGCTGAGGCTAACTCGCTCGGAGTCATGCCGTCGATGCTGACGCCGCAGATGGCGCAGGAGTAATTGAGATTCAGTGACGTGTGCAGCTTGACCTTGGGGATTTCAAGGACGCGGGTGGCCCAGTAGTTCTTGAGGTAGCCGATGCGCTGCTCCTTGCGCTTGCTGCCGATGCCTTCGTGGAAGTTGATGGCTTCTCCGATGCCCTGCTCGAGGGGGAAGCTGCGCGTGCCCAGGGTTTCAAACTTGCGAATGTCGGCGGAATGGGGCTGCGAATTGCAGGTGAGCGGCCAGAGCTTCTCGATCTTGTCGGCTTTGACCCACATCATGCCGGTTCCTATAGGCGCGGACAGGAACTTGTGCAGGCTGGTGCCGAAGTAATCGCAGTGCAGGTCGGGGACCTTGAAGTCGAGCAGGCCGAAGGAGTGGGCGCCGTCGGCGATGACTTCAATGTTATGGGCGTGGGCCATGTCGGCGATCTTCCGGACGGGCATGGTCTGGCCGACCCAGTTGACCATGTGGGTGGCATGGATGATGCGGGTGCGGGGAGTTATGGCTTCCTCGTAGGCTTTGACGATGACCGCGTCGTCCTCGATGGGGAAGTCGAAGCTGATCTGCTTGTAGACGATGCCGTCGCGCTCGGCCCGCTGACGCCAGGCCTGGATCATGTTGGGGTAATCCTGCTTTGTGCCGATGACCTCGTCGCCGGCTTTCAGGGGAAGGCCGTAGATGATGGTGTTGAGCGCCTCGGTGGAGTTGCGGTCGATGGCGATTTCGCCGGGCTGTGCGCCGGCCAGGCGGGCGAGTTTTTCGCGCAGGGGCTCGCGTCCCTGGTCGAGGATCTGCCACATGTAATAGGAGGGGCCTTCATTGGCGAGCTGGTTGTAGCGCTCGACGGCCTGCTGGACGACGATGGGCGAGGGGGAGACGCCGCCGTTGTTGAGGTTGACGATGTCGGGGTTGACGGAGTAGCAGCGCTGAATGACGCTCCAGAAATCTTCGTCCTGGGCGATCTCGGCGGGGCCGAGATGGGCGACGGCGCGGGAGGCGGCGCTGAAGCTGGCGGCGTGGGCCTGGTTGAAGAGGCTGTTGACGGAGAATGCGCCGGCCAGGGTTGCTGCGTTGCGGAGGAAGGTGCGACGGTCGCTGGGAATCATATAGAGCACTGTAGGCGTTTCCAGGGTGGGGATTCAACGGAAAAATCGCGGTGAGCGAATGCCGGCGCGGAGGCCGGTGCGCAAATCCAGGGCGAAGGGGGTTTCCTTGTCGGTGAGGAGGTCCCAGCCGAGGCCGTGGAGGACGCCGGGGTCGATGGAGGTGATGGTTACGCCTTCGTCGGAGAGTTTTTCGGATTGCCAGGCGTGGCCATTCGGACCCCAGGCGAGGATGGCGTGGTGGCCGACGAACAGAAGGAGATTTTCGGCGGGGAGGGGGCGGACTTCGAGGACCGGGCGGAAGGGGATCATGGTGAAGTGGCCAGGGTCGGTGGTCGAGACGATGTAGGCGTAGCCGCCGGAGACGGCGCAGATTTCTTCCGGGTTTGGAGCGGACCAGAGGCCGGTGGGGACGGCGGGATCGCGGAAGCCGAGGGCGCAGGTGGCCAGGAAGGGTTGCTCGTTCTGGTTGGGGTGGATGAGGACTTCGAGAGCGCCGCGCTCGACTTCTTCGGCTTGGCGGGGATAGACGAGGTGGCGGGTGGGGAGAATGAGGGGGCGCGCGGGGAGGACTTCGGCTTGCCAGTGGTGGGGGAAGGAGAGGTCCACGACGGGGTTCGTCACGGGCGCACCGGATGGGGAATACGGCGGGTTGAGGTTCGAGGTTTCCCAGGTCTCAAAGACGAGACCTGGGGCACCCGCAGATTTGGGCTCACGGCTGGGCCTTGTAGCGCAGAATCCAGTCCTCCTGCTCCTGGGTGTCGGGCACGGAGAGGCCGCGAGCGGCTTGGATGGCGATGAGGGCTGCCCTCGGAGTCCAGCCGAGGTGGATGAGCGTGCAGGCCGCGGTGATGGTGGCGCGGCCAATGCTTCCGCGGCAATGGACGCCGATATGCTCGCCGGCGCGGAGGCGATCTGCCAGCCCGGCTACGAATTCCCGGAAGGCGGCGGTGTCGGGCGGGGTGTGACAGTCGGCAATCGGGTGGGAGAGAAACTTGAGCCCGATCTTCTCAGCGAGGCGGCCTTCTTCCTCAACGTCAAGCATCACGGCTTCATCTTCCCTGAGGAGCGAAACCAGGGTCTCGATGCCACCCTGTTTCATTCCCATCAACTCGTTCTCAAGCCCATCGCCTCCGAGCGGGCAGAGCACAATGGCCAGCGGTGCGGCGGGGTTGCCTTTGATCCAGAAGACGTCAGTCATGGGGGTCAGACTCCTGCAAATTGGGCATGCGGAATTGCTCCAGGCGGTCGCGGATGCCGGGGATGGGGAGGCCGAGAGCGGCGCCGTCTTCAATGAGGGGGATGAGCTGTTCGAATTCGCGGCCGGAGTGGGCGCCGGTGAGGGCGATGCGGACGGGATGGAAGAGTTCCTCGCCATTGACGCCGGCGGCGATCTTGACTTCGTTCATCCAGGCTTTGAAGTCTTGAGGGGTTACGTATTGGCTGTGGGTGCGACTGCGGCCGGCGAGTTCGCCGAGGGCGGTGCGGGCGTTGCCCACGTGGAGCAGGCCGGTGGGGGTTGGGGGGGCAAACCGGACACGGGGAAGGGTGTTGGCCATGACAACAATGATGATAGACGGTGGAAGAGGGATGGGTCAGACGGAAGTGGCGCCGTCTCGACCACGGGTGAGAGCCGTTCCAACAGAACCGGAATCATGAAAAGTGTTGCCAGCCCTGGGGCTTGAGGGGTTGGGGGCCTTGCGGGGTGAGGAGGGTGACGGCGGGATGGTTGAGGCGAGCGGGGAGGATGCGGCCGATTGGGGTGATGGGGACGCCGGCGATCTTCCTGGGGAGACGGGCGGAGGGTGGAGCGGTGAAGAGGAGTTCGTAGTCTTCTCCGCCGTTGAGGGCCTGGAGAAGGGTTGCGGCGGGGTGGACGGGGAGTAGCGCGGCATCGACCGCGGCGGCTACGCGGGAATCTTCGCAGAGGTGGGCGAGGTCGGTGGAGAGGCCGTCGCTGAGGTCGATGGCGGCGGAGGCGAGCGAGTGGCGGAGGAGCCAGAGGCCCTGGGCGATGCGAGGCTGGGGGTAGAGGTGCGCGGCGAGCTGGGCTTCGAGCTTTCTGGGGATGCGGGGAGGGCGCGGGCGGGCGGAGTGGGCCTCGACCGACCGCGATGAGCGAGCCCATTCGGCGAGGCGGGCGAGGGCGGCGGAGGATCCGCCCAGGGTTCCGGTTACATAGAGCAGGTGGCCGGGGCGGGCGGTGGAGCGGAGCAGGGCCTTTCCACGGGGAAGCGAGCCGATGAGGACGATGTCGGCGAGGGGGATGGGCGACTCGGCGAGGTCGCCGCCGGCGAGCGGGGCTTTGTGGGCCGCGGCCAGGGCGAGCAGGCCGTCGAGGAAGCGCGTGGTCCAGGTTGGCCAAGCGGGTTGTGTGGGCGGGGTGGTGCGGCGGCGGGCTGCGGAGGTGGTGAGCCGGCGCGGCAGGCCTAGCGAAAGAAAGGCGGCGATGGGGCGGGCGCCCATGGCGGCCAGGTCGCTGAGCCCGCGGGCCAGGACGCGATGGCCTACGGATTCGGGGGGGTGCCAGTCGAGGCGGAAGTGGCGGCCGGCGATGGAGAGGTCGGTGGTGACGGCCAACTCCTGGCCGGGACGGGGACGAATCAGGGCGCAGTCGTCGCCGATGCCGAGGCGCAGGGCCGTTGAGGAGGGATGGGCGGCACGGGCGCGGATGTGGCGGAGCAGGGCCAGTTCGCCGCGATCGAGGTCGCTTTCGGGAATGGCGGGGCGGGATGGCACTTCTTGAGGATAGGGCAACGGAGGGGCCAGGGAATAGGGAGTAGGGACTAGGGAATAGGGACTAGGGACTAGGGANNGGACCGGAAAGGGGACTTTTGGCGGCTGGGGGTGAGTTTTTGGCGGTTATGGTCAATGTGGGGCAGTAAGGCTACAACTAACGTGAAGGAATTTCCACTGTATTAAATTGACCGGACGGAGGGCGGTTTGGTAACCTTGATGAACGTTACGTTACCAAGCCATATGTGGTGACAGGTTTTTTTGAACGGGCTGAAAGGCCAATTGCCCTGCGCTTTTATAAGTACTCAGCGAATTGCGGCCCTGCGGGTTGCAGGGATGAGAGGCGAAGATGCTACGCAAGCGCTATTACATTCTTTTTGTTGCCCGGGATGAAGACGGGCGAATCCGAAAAATTCCGCTTCCACTTCAGTATGCGTACGGATTTGTAGCCGCGGCCCTGATAGGTGCGTTCACGATCGTGGGCCTTGCGGGCTCATACACCCGGATGCTGCTGAAGACAGAGAGTTTCAACCAGGTTCGCCAGGACCGGGAGAATCTGCGCAAAGGCTACAAGCAGATGGCGCAGATAGCGCACGACCGCGATGTGCAGGTGGCGTCGCTGGGCGCGCTGGCGAGTGAAGTGACGGCGCTGTACGGGCTGCGGCAAAACAAGCTGGGCTCAGCCAAGCCGGCGGCCGCGGCGAGCGCCGCGGAGGCACCCACGCCAACCACTCTGGCCCTAACCGACGACGTGAACCAGCAGCAGGTGAGGCTCTCGATCGACCAGTTTTATGCGCTGCGGGCGCAGGCGCTTTCCGGGCGTGTTTCGCGAGCATTGGAGAGCGGATTGTCGCTGAGTTTCGCGGGCGATTGGACGCAATTGGCGGATGCGCCTTCGATCTGGCCGATCGAGGGCCGCGTGACCTCGAGCTTTGGAGAGCGGGAAGACCCGTTCAACGGGGAAGGGGCGTTCCACTCGGGCGTCGACATTGGCGCATCCTACGGGGCGCCGGTGCGCGCGACGGCGGATGGGGAAGTGAGCGCAGCCTCGATGGGCGCCGGGTATGGGCGCGAGGTGGTGCTGGACCACGGCCACGATGTGATGACGGTGTACGGTCATCTTTCGGCGGTTGCGGTACTGCCGGGCCAGCATGTGATTCGCGGCCAGGTGATTGGCTATGTGGGGCAGTCGGGACGTTCGACGGGCCCGCACCTGCACTATGAGGTGCGCGTGCACAGCGTGCCGGTGAATCCGCACAAGTATCTGCGCCTCACCTTTGAGCAGGTTGCAAATCTGGATGGCGGCGCGGCTGGATCGCAAGCCAATTAGAGCGAGTTCCTTTTTTAAACGCAGAGGCGGCTCCCGGTGGATGGGAGCCGCTTTTGTTTTGAGGGCGGGTTGCGTTCGCTTTGGGCGCGTGGGCTGGCCGTAGTATCGTGGAGCCGTCGCAATCTTCTCTTTGGAGTCCAACTCATGCGCCTTCTTGACCGTTGTCTTGTCTTTCTCCTCGTGGCGGCTTCGCCCGCTCTTGCACAGGATCGTGCGGCGGATTTGCGGACGGCCTTTGCGCGCGCCGAACATCTGAAACGGGGCATCAACGCGTCGGAGTGGTTTGCGCAGTCGGCGAGCGGCTACTCGGCGGCGCGGACCAACAGGTATACCGACGCGCAGGATATTGCGCTGATGGCGCGGCTGGGATTCGACAACGTGCGGTTGAGCATCGATGCCGTGCCGCTGGAGCAGTGGCCGCGGGGCAAGGACGGGCTGAACGCCGACTTTGTGGGCCGGCTGGACCGGGCGGTGGATACGATGCTGTCCCAGGGCCTCGCGGTGACGATCGACCTGCACCCGGAGAGCAGCTACAAGCAGCAACTGCGCACGAGCAACGATGCCGTGGACCGGCTGACGATGCTGTGGCGGCGGCTCGCCGGCCACTATGCGGCGCGGGACCCGGAGCGAGTGTTCTTCGAAATTCTGAACGAGCCGGAAGTGAACGATGCTTACCGGTGGGCGGGAATCCAGGCGCGGGTGGCGGCGGCGATTCGCGAGGTTGCGCCCAAGAACACGATTATTGCCACGGGGCCGAATTATTCCGACATTGCGGACCTGCTTACTATTCATCCCCTGAGCGATGGGAATGTTATCTATAACTTTCACTTCTACGATCCGCACGAGTTTACGCATCAGGGAGCGGGATGGGGCGAGGCTTGGTGGAGTTATACGCATAACATTCCTTATCCGGCTACGGAAAGCTCGATGGCCGAGTTAGTCAAAGAGGTTCCGGATGCGGCCAACCGGTTTGCGCTGGAACGGTATTGGCTGGATCACTGGGATGGGCGCCGGATGCGGCTCACTATCGATGAGGCGGCGGCGTGGGGGCGGGCGAACGGCGGGCCGTTGATCTGCAATGAATTTGGCGCGTTCCGGGAGTATACGGACGAGCAGTCGCGGATGAACTGGATTCGCGATGTGCGGACGGCGCTGGAGGCGGACGGGATCGGGTGGGCGATGTGGGATTACCGCGGCGGGTTTGGGGTGGTGTGGAAGGAAGATGGGCAGGCGGCGAAAGTGGATGAAAAGGTGGTGGAGGCGTTGGGGCTGAAGAAGTGAAGGGGTTTCCTGCGAGATATTTGAAGACTGAAAAAGACGATAAAGAACTGTAAGTAAAGAACTGTAGTTATAGATATCCCACCTTAACCGCAAAGAGCGCGGTGAAGGTGGGGCACCCAGGGGATGTGCGACGGTTTCGGGTTACTTGCCGGTGTAGACGACGTGCCAGATGGATTTGGAGCCGTCGTCGGAGACGAAGAGGGAGCCGTCGCTGGCCTGGGCTACGCCAACAGGACGGCCCCAGACGGTGCCGTCGGGGTTGACGAAGCCGGTTAAGAAGTCTTCGTATTCGCCGGTGGCGTGGCCGTTGCGCATGGGCAGGCGGATGACTTCGTAGCCGGTTCGCAGGGCCCGGTTCCAGGAGCCGTGCTCGGCGGCGAAGCCGTCGCCTTTGAACTCAGACGGGAACTGGGAGCCGTCATAGAAGAACATTTCGAGCGAGGCAAAGTGGGGATTCACGAGGATGTCCGGCGTGATGACCTTGGATTGCAACTCGGGGTGCTTGCCAACGTGGCGCGGGTCCTGAATGCCGCCTTTCGGGCCACCCATGTAAAACCAGGGCCAGCCGTAGAAACCGCCCTCCTGGACGTGGGTCACGTAGTCGGGCGGAAGGTTGTTGCCGATGCCGTCCCTTTCATTGGTCGAGCACCAGAGCTCGCCGGTCGCGGGGTTGATGGCTTCTCCCACGCAGTTGCGCAGGCCGGCGGCGTAGATCTTGACGAATTTGCCTTCGGGAGTGAACTGGAGGACGTCGGCGCGGTGGAACTCCTCGGGATGGGTGTCGGAGTCGTCGACGTTGGAATGGGAGCCGACCGAGGCGAAGAGCTTGGCGCCGTCCTGCGAAAAGATGAGGTCGCGGGTCCAATGGCCGCCGCCGCGGAGACGGCCTCCGCCGGGCAGGTCGGCGAGATTCTGCTGGGGGCCGGTGGCCTTGAGGTCGCCGTTCTTGTAGGGGAAGCGGACGATGCCGTCGGTGTCTCCGATGTAGACCCAGGAGGGATTGGAGCCGCTGGGGTAAAAGGCGATGCCGAAGGGCTGGCGGAGGCCGGTGGCGAAGACGGAGGCCTGCTGAGGTTTGCCGTCTGCGCCGACGCCGCGAAAGACCTTGATTTTGCCGGTTTCGCTTTCGGCCAGGAAGAGGTCGCCGTTGGGGGCGGTGCGAAGCAGGCGGGGATTGTCGAGGCCGGTGGCATAGAGGGTGACCTTGAAGCCCTGGGGAGCGATGGGCCAGGCGTTGCCAGGGCGGGGAACGAGGGTGGGACCGTTGTCGACCGACTCATTGGGCGCCGGGGCGGGCAGGTCGGCGACGGTGAGATGGCGGCGGATGCCGGGGGACTCGTGGAAAGCGTCGGTGAATGCGGCCTGGCCAGTCAGGACGGGGTGTTGGGGCGCGGGTTTGGCCAGGGTATCCGCGGCGCGGGCGGTGAGGCAAGGGGCGAGAGCAAGGGTGCAAAGGAAGACGGAAAGCTGAAGGGGACGGGACAGAATGGTCATGGGACCTCTCAAGGGGGTTTGATTGAGATCAAAAACGCCTAAGCTCGAACAAAACGGGTTCAAAAGCAAGCGGCGGGGAAGCGCACCTGACTATTTGGATGCAGGTTGGGTGGTTCCGGATGCGGAATCGGGCGGGGAATTCTCGCCCTGGGCAAGGTTGGCGAGCAGGGCGGGCGAGAGCGTGGCGGTGACCACCACGCGGTTGCGCTTCTGGGTGACTTCAGCGGTTTTGAGGAGCTGTTTGAGGGCGTTGTTGGCGGTGTTTGCGGCGAGCGGTTCGGTGAAGCCGCGAGCCAAGGTGACGAGGGTGGCGAGCGAGGCGGCCTGGCTGGTGGCCACATCGTCGGTGGGGGCGATTTCCTCGATTTTTAGATTGAGCGAGCCGCCCAGCGACAAGGCGGGGGTGACGCTGGCAACGATGGTGGAGTCGGATTCGAGGGGCAGGGCAAGGCCGAAGATGTGGATGGAGCCGCTTTCATTGAAGGGCAGGCCGATTTGGCCGACGCCCCAGGCCAGCGAGAGCAGCGGGACGTCGTGGTAGTGCTGGGCCAGAAGCGTGGAGCCGGCGAAGGGCAGGGCGGCGGTGCGATGGCGGTCGAGCATGGAGTGGATCTGCTCGGCGGTGGGAGTGTTGGAGACGGCCACCATGTCATAGCCGATCTGGGCGACGCGGACGGTGCGGCCCTCGGAGGGGACGGAGTAGACGGTGTGGCCGGCGTAGGACTCGCGGGAGGCGGCGTGGGCGTCAAGCCAGGCGTTGAGGCGCTTGCCGGTGAGCTTGCCGACCAGGACCATGGAGTAGGCGACGGGGCCGTTGGGGCCGTTGGGGTCGGGCATGCGGTGGAGGGCGATGGCCACCTGGTCGAGGTCCTGCTCCCAGTCCACGCCGGTGGCGTCAACGAATTGCTGGTATTCGGGGACGCGGCGGGGCGGCTTCAAGTCCTTGTGGATGAAGGCGCGGACGGGCTTGAGATTGATGTAGAGAATGCCGTCGGACTCGGGGAGCAGGCGTGCGGCTTCCGGCGGGGCCTTGGAGCGCAGGAAGACAGCCACGGCCAGGAGGAACAGGACCGCGGCCACGATCCAGAGCGTTCTGCGGGTGCGTCTGTGCATTGGCCGTCAGAAATAACGTATCACTCCGGGCACGGAATCAACTTGCGGCCAGTCCAAGAACTCGCGAGCAGCGCCCGCACTCGGGCGGATGGGCTGCATTGCCGGGAGGGAACAAGCAGCAGGTGGTTGCCGCCCTGTTAACGCATGGGTAACCTCCACCCCCCACATCCCCCCCGTCTTTTTAGGAAAATTCCTCATTCTGAATGAGTTACGACAGGGGTTTCGCTCCAAGTATCCGATTCAAAACGAGTTATTTGCAGAGTCCAGACTTTAAAGGAGTTAGGCCGCTTTTTGCGGTGTGCGGGGCTAATTTGCTGACCAAATCCACGCAGAGCCTCTCCTTTCGCGCCGGTTTGCGCGCATCTTCCTGACCTGTGCTTGGCATGGAGGAACTCTCCACCCTTGCTGCCGGGAGGTCGCGCCCTATTCAATTCACAGTATGCGCCCCGGGCACATAATCTTATGCAAATGGTCAGCCGTTACCCGGATGCGAAGGGGAGCGCATCCCTGGAGGAAGCGCTGTATCCGGCCCTGTTGGTTTTTGTACAGGTTCGCAGGTGCGGCCGCCCGCTGTTAGTTCATTTTGATGTAGGCGCGGGAATGTGGGCGCAGGTATCCTTGATTGCCTTTTCGACGGTGTTTTGCTTGGTGGCGTATATCATGTCGCCGTCGGCTTGAAAGAGTGAAGCTCCGTCGACCTTCATCGATCCGGCTAGAGCTAGCCCAGTTAATCCGCCGAAGACAAACATTGAACTCCGTGAGCCTCCTCGACGACGGAAAACAAGCACCAAGTCTGCACGGTCCAGATTGTTGGAAGCGACGATATAGGCGGGACACACTTTCATTATGTCGGCTTCAACCTCCACTGTCCTTGGATCGTCCCCAGCTTGCGTGTGGGAGACGCCAGCGGCTGAACCGCCGTTCCTGTCGCCCGACGCCCTAATCATTCCGTTGGATTCAAACATCGGATGGTCGGTGACATAGACGCGAATTTTGCCGTCTGTGGAATGAAAAAGCTGCGGCGGGGCTGGCGGCGAGGTGGGCTGCGCGGCAGGACCCGGCGCCGCGACGGGAACTGGAACCGGAAGTGACGGGGGTATCGGCGCTAGGGCGGCCGGCGCGGGAGCGGCGGACTTGGCCATGATCGCCGCGACCACCTTGTCACTGACGCCTGCTGCTTTGAGGGCGATCAGACCGTCCGTGGAGGTGTCGTAGGTTCCTGCCTGTGAGTTGATGGTGGAGACGATTAGATCGTCAGACAGGCCGACTTTCACCAGCTTGATGACAGCGTCGTTGTTGAGCGCCTGCTGGGCAACGAGCAGAGGGCAAAATGCCAGAAATACGAGTGCGATAATACTCCTGCGCATACAGCTTCTCCTTGATTTTCAGAACCGCGGAGCGTCTATTGGGTAGGCTAACCAATCATCTGCCTAAGTCAAGGTTTTCGCAAGGGCGTTCCTCGTGGAATGGCGGGTTGGGGGATTCACCCGCGGGAGATGGGCGAGGCAGGGGATGGGGATGCATGATGCTCTGAACGCGACGTTCCAGCTTATTCTGAATCAGGGGGATTGGGAATGGCTGGAACTGCCGATTTGATTCATCCCGGAGAGATTCTGCTGCCGGAGGAGATGCGCCCTCCGGTAGCTGTCGGCTCTTTGCGCCCTGGAAAAGGACTATGCGGCAATGCTGCCCGCAATTGCCCAGAGAACGCATTGTCAGAATGGATGTCTGATTGCTGATAAATGGAACTGCTCTTCTCCTCCGCTGCGCCGCATGATCCGCGGAGATGGCCGTACGATGATTGGGAAAGTCGCCTCGACTTTCCATCCTGCTCCTTCCTCATTGCCCTTTTTTGATTGTTCTCAGCGTCCCGGAAATCTGCCTGATTCCCTGCAAACTCCTCCCCGGCAATGCCGTTCAATCTTGGTGATCGGTTCCTCGCCCGTCGCGCCCGCCCCGCCGGCCCTATTCCCTGGGCCCTTGTCCCCTCGTTCCCTTGTTCCTGCCGAAAACAACGAATTCCGCCACCCGTTACAATCCCATGCTGGCACGAGGTAAAACCTTATGCTGCCACCCAGTGCAACGGAATCCTGCCAGCGGCAGTCCGAGGGAATACGCAGCATCATCCACGCAGAAGGCGTGCGGCAATGTTAATCAAACAGTAACTTACGGCTTGGCGGTGATACAGGCTGAAGGGTGAAATCTTGCAGTGTCTTATTCGACTGTCTCAGCCGAAGGGGGGGTCCACAGGACAGCGAATCCCTGTTGCCTACAAAATCGCAAAGGTGAGCAATTATGAGCAGAAGGCTTAGATTGCACCCTCGATAATGTTCACGATGAACTCGAGTAGGTTCTCTGAGTTCCTTCCACGCTGCCTCCGAAGGAATCGTGCTTACGCAAGCGTGGTCCCCGCAACCAGGGGGCGTTCGCCTCCCGAGTCTCAAAGGGTCTTGTGAAAGGGGCCTTATGCCAAACCGTCTGCTGTACAGGGTTTCAATCAGCTTTCTGGTAGTGCTCTTTCTAGCTAGCTGTAACGTGGCTACCGACACGCCAGTTTTGCAACCTTCCGATGCTCCCACGGTATCGATGGTAGTCCCTCAAACCAGCGGGGTAGGCACAAACCGTGAGATTGCGGTGGTCTTTAGCAAGCCCATGGATCCGGCAAGCATCAACACCAGCACCTTCGTGGTGGCAGGTGTGACTGGTACAGTCACTTACGATACAGTCAACATGATTGGCGCCTTCAAGTCTTCTGCGGACTACGCCGTCGATACTACGTACAGCGCGAGCATTACCACTGGGGCCAAGGACACAAGCGGAACTCCACTTGCCGCGCCCTTCGGTTTCTCTTTCACTACCCGTGCAACCACGGACAAATCTCCACCAGACGTCTTCGCCATGAATGTTGCCGCAGGCGCCACTTGCGTGCCGCTGAACCAGAAGATCATAGTTACATTTGATGAGCAAAT
>PLGM01000204.1 GCA_003139795.1 Acidobacteriaceae bacterium
CTTGTGCAGAGGTTCCCTAGCTCCGCCAATTCCGCTAACCGCGCTAACTCCGCTATTCAAGCATCTGCAAATCCAGCGGCTCCACCAGCAAACAATCCATCGTGCGGATGCTTTCGAGCGCCCTCTTCAGCGCCGAGCTCTCGCACGGCTCCACCGTCACCACAAACGGCAGCGCATCCTGCGGATACCCCGGCTTCTGCACGATCGCTCGAATATTGATCCGCTCCCTGGCCAGCGCCCCAGTAATCTCCGCCACAATCCCCGGCCGGTCCCTCACCAGGAACCGTATGTAATGCGGAACCTCAAACTCCCCGCCCACCTGCGCCGGAGCCGCCGGAATCTCCACCCGCCGCGATCCGTGCGCCAGCGCCAGCAGGTCGCTCACCACCGCCACCGCCGTCGGATGCCCACCCGCCCCGCGCCCTGAAAACACCACGTCCCCGCCGTAGTGCCCGGTCGCGATCACCATGTTTTCCGTGCCCCGCGACCACGCCAGCGGCGAACGCACCGCCACCAGCATCGGTCCCACGGTCGCCGCCAGCCGCCCATCCGCCCGCTCCGCCCGCGCCACCTGACGGATCGTGCACCCCAGGTCCCGCGCATAGCTGAAGTCCACAGCCGTCACCTCGGTGATCGGCCGCGGCACAATCTCCTCCGGGTCCACCTCCACCCGCAGCGCCAACCGCATCAGGATCGCCAGCTTGGCCCGCGCGTCAAATCCTCCCACATCCTCCGTCGGGTCCGCCTCCGCATACCCCCTGGCCTGCGCCTCGGCCAACACCGTCGCATACTCCGCCCCATCCTCCATCTTGCTCAGGATGAAGTTGCACGTCCCGTTCAAAATCCCTTCAATGCGTTCGATCCTGTCCCCGGCCAGCCCCTGTTCCAGCCCCGGAATCACAGGGATCCCCCCCGCCACCGCCGCGCCATACTTCAGGTGTCCGCCCTTGGTCGCCGCCAGCCGCTCCAGTTCCGCGCCGTGGTAGGCAATCAGCTTCTTGTTCGCCGTCACCACGCTCTTGCCTGCTCCGAGCGCCCTCCTCACCCAGCCGCCCGCCGGTTCAAGCCCCCCGGCCAGCTCCACCACCACGTCCACATCCGAGCCCAGCACCGCGTCCGCATCCTCGCTCCACTCCACGCTCTTGGGCGTCCATTCCACCCGCTTGCGCTCCACCCCGCGGTTGAACACGTGCGTCAGTTCCAGCCCCTGCGGCTTCGACTCCACCAGAATCCGCGCCACCGAACTGCCCACCGTCCCAAATCCAAACAGCGCAATCCGCAGCGGCCGCAGCGGGTGGGACCCGACGCGCGACTCCTGCGCGGCCTGGGGAGAAACCTCTTTGGGCGATACAGACACCTTCACTTCAGACACCGGCTTTTCCTCTTATTCTCTGCATCAAGAACCGAATAACCCGATGATACCTGACCCAATCGCACTGACTAACCGAAGCCCACTCTGAGCCAAGGGCCTGGGTGCCCCATCCTTGCGATTTTTTCTATCGCAAGCGTGGGATTCCACGAACTCATGTAACATGAATCCCAGATGCGGCGCGCCCTTTCCATCTTCCTCGTTTTCTTCTTCGCCCTCGGCCCCTTTGCGGCCGCGCTCGGAGCCGCCGACGACGCGCGTTTGCCCCCCTGCTGCCGCCGCCACGGCGTCCACCACTGTGCCATGTCCCTGCGCAGGTCCGCCATGATGGCCCAGGCCGCATCCGCCAAACCCATCTTCACCGCTCCCTCCACCTGCCCCTGTTTCCCCGGTTACGCCGCCGCGCCCACAACGTCCACTCTTGCGCAGGCCGCCTCCCCTGCCAGCCTGCCCGCTCTGGTCGCGCAACCCCACTCGCCCGCCGCCGCCCGCGCCGCCGCCCGCCTCAGCCAGATCCGCACCCGCGCCGGCCGCGGTCCTCCCGCCTCAATCCTCGCCTGAGAATCCCCTTCAAGGACAACCCGTTCCTTAGCCTGCTTTTTGCGGGCCAAGAGTCCATGTCCGCCAGCTCGCTCTGCGCTTGAGCCGCATCACTCCCGGAGGTCCGTTCTCTCATGCGTCGCCCTTATTCTCTTGCCGCGGCCCTGCTGCTGTCCGCTTCCATTCCCGCGCACGCCACCGTCTTCGCCACCGTCCACGGCGTCGTCCACGATTCCCAGCATCGCCCCATCGCCGGCGCCGACGTCACCCTACAGGCCGCCGATTCCACTTTCACACTGCACGCCAAAACCAACTCCGAGGGCGGCTTCGAACTCTCGCAAGCCCCCATCGGCGTCTATCGCATGGAAATCAAAGCCCCCGGCTTCGCCGCCGTCTCCCAGCCCCTGACCGTCGCCTCCGGCACCAACCCCCTCCTGCACATCCTGCTACCCGTTGCCCCTGCCACGCAGACCGTCGTCGTCCAGGGATTGGAAGCTCCCCTCTCTGCCTCGGATTCTGTAACCCCCACCACCCTCATCACCCGCGCCGACATCGAACTGACCCCCGGCGCCGACCGCACCATCGGCATGGAGATGATCACCGACTACGTCCCCGGCGCCTACATGACTCACGATATGCTGCACATGCGCGGCGGGCATCAGACATCGTGGCTCATCGACGGCGTCGCTATCCCCAACACCAAAATCGCCTCAAATGTCGGCCCCCAGATCGACCCCAAGGACATCGACTCCCTCGAAACCCAGCGCGGCAGCTACGACGCCGAAATAGGCGACCGCACCTACGGCGTCTTCAACGTCCTGCCCCGCAACGGCTTCGAGCGCCGCCGCGACGGCGAACTCCTGGTCTCCGCCGGCAATCTCTATACCGGCGAAGCCCAACTCTCCCTCGGCGACCACTCCGCCGCAACCGCCTGGTACACGAGCCTCACGGGCTCCCGCTCCAACTACGGCCTGGCCACGCCCGTCGCCGACCTCTACCACGACGCCACCAACTCCCAAAGCGGTTTTGTCTCCCTGATCCGCAACCAGACCCCCAAAGACCAGTTCCGCATCAACGCCCAATACCGCCAGGACCACTTTGACGTCCCCTACGATCCCAGCCTGACAGACTGGCAGGCGCTCAGCAATTACTACAACTCGTATGGGTTGCGCGACGCCCAAACCGAGCGCGACTCCTTCGTCATCGCCAACTGGGTCCACACCCTCTCGCCCAAGGCCCTGATCTCCGTCGCGCCCTTCTACCACCTCAACCAGGCAAACTACGACTCACTCCCAACGGACACTCCCGTCGCCACTACATGGCATCAAGGCTCGAACTATGTGGGCGGCCAGGCCGACGGGCACCTCGACACCGGACCGAACAGCTTCTCCGCCGGCGTCTACACCTTCTACCAGGCAGAGAGCGACCTGTTCGGCGTGTTGATCAACGACCCCAGCCTCAACGCGGCATCGCAACCCAACACCGGAGCCAACGCCAGCGCCGCGCTGGGCGAGTTCTACCTCTCCGACCACCTGCGCCTGGGCCAATATGTCACGCTGCTCGGCGGCGAGCGCTTCTCCTTCTACCACGGCGGATTAGACGAGTCCGCGACCTATCCCCGCATCGGCGCAACCGTCGAAATTCCCCGTCTCCACTGGGTCCTGCGCGGCTCTTACGGCCACTTCTTCCAGCCCGCGCCGCTTGAAACCGTCTCCAGCTCCGTCCTCAACTACGCCTCCAGCCTGCCCTCCGGCGAAAACACCTTCACGCCCATTCCCTCGGAGCGCGACGAAGAGCATCAGTTCGGAATTCAGATTCCGTTGAAGGGCTGGCTCCTCGACGTAGCCACGGTCAAAAATCGCGTCAACAACTTCCTCGACCACTCCAACCTCGGCGAATCCAACATGTACTTCCCCATCGCCGTCAACGGAGCCCTGGTCCGCGCCTGGGAACTGACCCTCCGCTCCCCGCAACTGGCTCACGCCGGCCAGTTGCACGTGACGTACTCCAACCAGATCGCCCAGCAGCGCGGCGCCATCATCGGCGGCTTTGCCTGCGCCAACCCCGACGACCCGGCCTGCACCAACGGCGGCTTCCACTACATCTCTCTCGACCACGACCAGCGCGACACGCTGAACGCCGGCTTTACATCCAATCTGCCCCTCCACACCTGGTTTTCCACCAACGTCTACTACGGTTCCGGGTTCTCCAACGGCCTGGCATGCACGGATCCGTCCACTTGCCCCAATAACGGCCCCTACGACGGCCCCTATCTCCCCGTCCACACCACTTTCGACGCCTCCTCCGGCCACTCGCTCGGCGAGCGCTGGAAGTTCGCCGTCAATGTCGTCAACGTCACCAACCACCGCGTCCTGCTCGACAACTCCATCACCATCGGCGGTTTCCACTTCAACGATCCACGCATGTTCTCCGCCGAACTGCGCTACCGCTTCCACTTCTAACGGTCCCAGGAAAGCCACAATAGCGGCTGCCACACAATTGCGGCTGCCACACACCTGGAGTGAACCCCAAAAGTGAGACAGTCGAATTTGTCACACTATGCAGGGAAAGGAGCTGCAAGTGGCAGCGGGTGCCCCACCCTCGCGGCGTCTTTGTTTTTGCCGCTAGGGTGGGATAGCTTCACCTATCTACAGCTCTTTATTCTGGCTTCTTATCCGGGCACTTTATAACGGGCCCTCTCCGCCGGAAATTCGTTTGCAGATTTTATTCCCCAATCGGCTAAGATAAGAATCCATGGCCACCGTCTTCGAGAAACTCAACCTCAAGGATCACCAGGAAATCCTCATCCTGCATGCCCCCGAGAGTTTTGAACAGGAGCTCTCGCGCCTGCCCGTCACCACCATCCATCGCTACCTCGAGTCCCTCCCCGAGATCCGCTTTTCGCTCGCCTTCGTCACCCGCCAGGCCGAAGTCGACTCACTCGCACCCAAAATCGCCGTCCTCGCCAAAGGCGACGCCATCGTGTGGTTCGCCTATCCCAAGGCAACATCGAAGAAATACAAATGTGATTTCAATCGCGACACCGGCTGGACCGCTCTCAAATCCGCGGGCTTTGAAACCGTCCGCGCCGTCGCCATCGACGACGACTGGACCGCCCTTCGCTTCCGCCGCGTCGAGTTCATCAAATCGCGCTGAATTCTTTTCCCTGGAGCGGCTTTCCAACTGCTATCCATCGGAAACCCTGCCGCCGGGCGACGCGCAGTCGAATCGGTGCGTTCGAGCAACCCCAATCAACCCGCGCGATCTGCGTCAATCGGATCGCCCGCACAAGAAAGAACGGAGGAAATCCCATGCAGAATACTCCCAATCCATTGCGTCCAGCACAGGCCGAGGTTCATCGCACCGCCCACGATCAGGATCTGATCGAAGTTCCCCTACGCGCCCGCCTCGACCGCGAAGCCGAAGCGAAAAGGGCCCAGCATTCCCCTCCGCCGCGTACTGTCCAATAGGCAAGATCCCGGGGCCGGGAGCTTGTTGACTTACTGACTGGTTGACCTGCCAGCTCCGCTAACCACGCTAACTCGATGACTTGCTAACTCGCTTACTCGCTGAATCGCTGACTCGCCAACTCCGCTAACCACGCCAACTCCGCCAGCTCCGCTACGCCACAAACAGCCCCGGCAACACTTCCCCAGCCTTCCCTTCCACCACATGCGTAAACGCCGAAGCGTTTAGCGGTTTCTCCGGCCCCACATACACTGTCCGCGCCCCGCCCTGTCGCGCCCAATGCACAAAGTTCGCCGCCGGATACACCGACCCGGAAGTCCCCACCACCACCATCAGCGTCGCCTTCTGGATCTCCTCCTGAATCCGCTCCATCTCCAGNNTCGCCAAAGAAAACAATGTGCGGCCGCAGCCGTCCCCCGCACGCGCACCGCCCCACCTCGCTCAGGCTCCGATAAACTGCATGATCCTCTACCGGCGCCCGTCCGCACTCGCGCTCGCACCGCGCCTTGGCCAGCTCCCCGTGCATGTGTACCAGCCGCACCGAGCCCGCCCGCTCGTGCAGATCGTCCACATTCTGCGTACACAGAAAGAACCGCTCGCCCAGCCGCCCCTCCAGTTCCGCCAGCGCAACGTGCGCCGGATTCGGCTCCACCTGCGCGCCCTGCGCCCGCCGCGCCGAATAGAACTCCCACACCAGAGCCGGATTCCGCTGCCACGCCTCCGGCGTGCACACATCCTCGATGCTATGCCCCGCCCATAGTCCGTCCGACGCCCGAAACGTAGGCAGCCCGCTCTCCGCGCTGATCCCCGCCCCCGTCAGCACAAACACCCGATCGTCCGCAGCAATGGAAATTGTGGTCATGGTCCTATTCCCGATGTGTTGGTGGTACGAGGATTCCCAAGTCTCGCTTCTTAGCTTCTAGCTGCTAGCTCTACCGCAACGAGGCTGGCATTTGCGGTAAATCACGGCGTGTGCATAAATGCGGATAGCAAAAAGCTAGGGGCTAGAAGCTAGCAGCTAGAAGCTGTCTTTTCACGGCTCCAACAGAATCTTCCCCGTCGTCTTGCGCGCCTCCAGGTCCTGCTGCGCCTGCGCCGCCTCGGCCAGCGGATACACATATTCGGTCCGCAGCTTCAATTTGCCGTTGGCCGCCCAACCCAGCACGTCGCCCGAGCGCCATTCCAGCTCCGCCCGCGTGGCAATGTAGTGCCACAGCGTCGGCCGCGTAACGAACAGCGACCCCTTCCCGCTGAGGTGGATCAGGTCGAACGGCGGCACTGGCCCGCTCGACGCGCCAAAAAGCGCCAGCAGCCCGCGCGGACGCAGGCAGTCCAGGCTCTGGTCGAACGTCGTCTTGCCCACCGAATCGTACACCACGTCCACGCCCTTGCCGCCCGTCAGCCGCTTGACCTCCGCTTCAAAATCCTTCTCGGTGTAAAGGATCACATCGGAAGCTCCCGCCTCGCGCGCCAGCTCCGCTTTGGCCTCCGTGGAGACCGTCGCAATCACCCGCGCGCCCAGCCGCGCCGCGATCTGCGTCAGCAGCAGCCCCACGCCGCCGGCCCCGGCATGAACCAGCGCCGTGTCTCCGGCCTTCAGCGGATACGTCGAGTACGCCAGGTAGTGCGCCGTCATCCCCTGCAGCATGACGGCCGCGGCCTGCTCCATGCTCAGCCCCTTCGGCACCTTCACCAGCGACGCCGCCGGAACCAGCGCATACTCGGCATAGCTGCCCGCCACGCTCACCGACGCCACCGCATCCCCCGCGGCAAACCCCGTCACCCCCGGACCCAACTCCTCCACCGTCCCCGCCGCCTCGCTGCCCGGCACCAGCGGCAGCGAAGCCTTGTACACTCCCTTGCGGAAGTAGATCTCGATGAAGTTGACCCCCGTAGCTTCCACGCGGATCAACACCTGCCCCGGTCCCGGCTCGGGAATGGGCAACTCGGCCAGCTTCAGAACCTCCGGCCCGCCTGTCTGGTGAATCTGAATAGCCTTCATGACAATTTAGGATGCACCATCGAACTCCCTCACCGCAATTGGCGAAAGTTTAAATATTGGCTCTGCCTCTATGATTCGTCTAATGGAATGCGCCCTTTGGGCAGCGCCCGCTGATTTGACGCCGACTGCCCAAATCGCATTCTCACCCGCCAAAACACCAAACCCCGCCCAGGCACTGCCCAAGCGGGGTTGTTCTGATCTCTGATCTCTGTCGTCAGTCCCCGTCCGACAGCAAGCTCTGCTCCTCCGGCGAAGCCAAGCGCACCACACGGTCCACCGTGTACGGCGCGCGATGCTGGCTGGTGTGATAGTGCCGCACCTGCAACTCCCCCAGCAGGCCGATCGCCAGCATCTGGATGCCGGCTAGGATCAGCACCGCCCCCACCCCGAACAGCGGCCCATGCTGGTCCATCATGCTCTGGTGCGGGTGCAGGATCTTCAACCCCAGCAGAACCGTCGAGATAATGCTCCCCGCCACGATCCCCAACGTCCCAAACCCGCCAAAAAAGTGCAGCGGACTGCCCATGTACTTGAGCAGGAACCGGATCGTCAGCAGATCGAAGAACACGCCGAAGGTGCGGCCGAGGCCGTAGTGGCTCCTCCCCCGCTTCCGGTTCACGTTCCTGATGGGAATCTCGCAGATCGACGCCCCGTACCAGCTGGCCAGCGCGGGAATGAAGCGGTGCATCTCCCCGTACAGCGGAATATTCTGGATCACCTCGCGGCGATAGGCCTTGAACGTGGTGCCGAAGTCGTGAATATCCACCCCGGAAAGCTTCGCCATCAGCCAGTTCGCGCAGCGCGACGGAATCCGCCGCAGCACGAAGTTGTCCATCCGGTCCTTGCGCCAGCCCGAAACCACATCGTATCCCTCCTCCAGCTTTTCCAGGAAGTTGGGAATATCGTTCGGGTCGTGCTGCAGGTCCCCATCCATGGCCAGGATGTACTCGCCCGATGCATGGTCGAATCCCGCTGCCAGGGCCGAAGTCTGACCAAAGTTCCGTCGCAGCTTCACCACCAGCACCCGGCTGTCCACCGCCGCTATCTCTTCCAGCAGCTTGTACGTCCGGTCGGTGGACCCATCCTCCACCAGAACCAGCTCAAAGCTGTCGCCCACCTGTTCCATCACCTGCTTCAGGCGAGCATATAGAGCCGTGACGTTCTCCTCTTCGTTGTGAAAAGGAACAACAACAGAGTATTTCGTCATACTTCCAGTATAGATGCGTTTCAGTTCGAAAGGTATCAATTTGCGTGCCGCAATAGGCCTCTTCCCCGCCCCAATGCCCGTGCATCCACCTCGGCCGGCAGGAAAAACCTACCTCTCCAGCTCCTCGAGCATGACCTGCATCTCGCTCAGCGCATGGCGGTTATCTCTTCGCGCGGCGCACCCGATGCCGGCCCTCAGCCGTTCTATCGCCTCCGCCGTCCGCCCCGCCGTGGCCAGCGTCTGCGCCGCCATGAAGTATCCGGCCGTATAGTCCGGATCGTCGGCCAGCAGCGTGTCGAACTCACCCAGCGCCGCCGCCGTCTCGCCCCGGCTCGCCAGCTCCATCGCCACCCCGTACCTCGCAAAACTGTTCTTCGGGTCCAGCGCCAGAATCTCTTTCAACCCTGCTATCTTGTCCATTTCGCTCGTTTTCGGCCGCCTCTCGGCCCTGGGGCATTTGCACATTTCACGCCGATTGCCGAAACTGGAACTGGATGCCTTGCCCTTGAGTCTCCATCCGCACCTGCTGCCGCTTCCATTGTAGCCGCCGGCCGGAGCCGCTCGCCGGGCAGCCCACGTGCATCGACAGTGAATGGAGCCAGCGCAGAATGACTTCTACCGAGACCAACCCCATTGCACGCACCGTGGCCAGCACGCAATCGGAGATGACTGAGATCATCCTGCCCAACGACACCAACACCCTGGGCAATCTGCTGGGCGGGCGCCTCATGCACTTCATCGACGTCACCGGCGCCATGGCCGCCTACCGCCACTCGCGTGCCAACGTCGTCACCGCCGCCATGGACCACATCGACTTCATCCGCCCCGTCCATCTCGGCGACCTCGTCACCCTCAAGTCCAGCGTCAACCGCGCCTTTTCCACCTCCATGGAGGTCGGCGTCAAAGTCTGGGCGGAAAACACCCGCACCGGCTCCGTCGTCCATGTCGCCAGCGCCTACCTGGTCTTTGTCGCCATCGACGACCAGGGCCGCCGCCTGCAGGTCCCTCAACTCATCACCGATACCCCCAACGAGGTCCGCCGCCATGCCGACGCCCTGCTCCGCCGCGAGCATCGCGAGGCCGAGTCCGCTCGCCGCAAAGAGGCCCGGCACGCCGCCACCGCCCAGGAAGACGCCGCAGCCCTCCAACCCTGATCGAAGCAGGCAAGCTTTCAACCTGGAACAGAACTGGGTTTCAACCCCAGCCGAAGAATAAGGAGCAACCCATCCCTATGGCCCATTCACCCGCCATGCCCTCCCCTGTAGCCCTCCCCGGCGTCTCCAAAATCGTCGCCATCGGTTCCGGCAAGGGCGGCGTCGGCAAGACCACCATCGCCGTCAACCTCGCCGTGGCGCTCTCCCGCCTCGGCCAGCGCGTCGGTCTCCTCGACGCCGACATCTACGGCCCCAACGTCCCCCTCATGATGGGCTCAACCCAGCAGCCCCGCGTCGGCCCCGGCAACCAGATCGAACCCAACCTCACCCACGGCATCAAGACCATCTCCATCGGCTACATCTCCCCCGGTGACAAGCCCCTCGTCATGCGCGGACCCATGCTCCACCAGATCATCCGCCAGTTCCTCCAGCAGGTCGATTGGGGCCAGCTCGACTACCTCATCGTCGATCTCCCTCCCGGCACCGGCGACGTCGTCATCTCCCTCGTCCAGACCGTCCCCCTCACCGGCGCCGTCGTCGTCTCCACCCCCTCCGACGTCAGCCTCATGGACGCCCGCAAGGCTCTCGAAATGTTCGCCCAGGTCAACGTCGAAGTCCTCGGCATCGTCGAAAACATGAGCCACTTCACATGCCCCCATTGCCACCAGGTGATCGACATCTTCTCCCGAGGCGGCGCCGAGCGCACTGCCGCGCAGTTCAACGTTCCCTTCCTCGGCTCCATCGAACTTTTCCCCGCCATCCGCGAAGGCGGCGACCGCGGACTCCCCGTCACCCTCGCCGGCCCCAAGAGCCCGCAAGCCGCCGAGTTCTACGCCATAGCTGAAAAACTGATGGTCCGCGCCGAAGCCGCCGCGGCCGCCGCCACCGACGTCATCGAAATCAGCTGAAATGGAATCGCACGGCACGCAAAAAGAGAGCGAGGCGCAAGCCCCGCTCTCTTTTTGCGCCAGGTTGCAACCTACCGCCAGTGCCCTTCCACCAGCACCCATTCCCCGTGCCGGTGCACCCACCGGTGCGCCACCCAATGCGCGCCCGGATGCGGCGGACGCTCATAGTGGCCCGGAACCCACACGTAGTGGTCGCCTTGGTATTGGTGATAGCCGGAGATCCACACGAACCCCCGCTCCGGGGGCGGACCGGGATGCTCCACGATCGGAGCCGGTGGCCCGATGCGAATCACAACCTGCGCCAACGAAGCCGCAGGCGCCAATACGAGAGCAAGCAATACTGCCAGCGCAATCTTCTTCACGATGAATCATCTCCTCCAGGGATTGGGTTTCCGGGAGCATCCGTGCGTTCCGGCCCGTTGTTCGTTTCAACGCCACACCGCCGGAATAGTTGCGCGCACAAATCCCCACGCCCCATTCCAGCATCCTGGTTGAGATGCACCGCTGAAAAGCCGTGCAGCCCGCCCCTCTGTGGAAAGACTGGGTGCCCCACCGGGGCGCCGGGGAACCCTTCGGGTCGGGGCCCGGCGTCTTTGTTTTTGCCGCTAAGATGGGATAAATTCACCTATCTACAGCCTTTTTGGTCTTTTACTATTCTCGACCGTGCACTCCGCCCTTGCGACTGCTTTTCGCCAAAAAACTGTCGCAATGGTGAGAATCCACAAGCCTCAGAACCCAGCCCGCCACGCTCACGCCCCGTCAATCTCCTCCGTCAGCGCCTCCGCGGCCGTCACGCAGGCTGCGCGATCCACATCCAGGTGCGTCACCAGCCGGATCGCACCCGGCCCCAGCGTGCTGGCCAGCACGCCGCGCGCCTTCAGCCGCGCCACCACCCCCGCCGCGCTCAACCCTCCCGTCAGCCTGAAGATCACGATGTTGGTCTCCACCGCATCCACGTCGATCGCCACGCCCTCCATGTGTGAAAGCGCCTCGGCCAGCAGCCGCGCATTGGCGTGGTCCTCGTGCAGCCGTCCCGGCCCCTGCTGCAGCGCAATCAACCCCGCCGCGGCCAGCACGCCCGCCTGCCGCATTCCGCCGCCCAGCGCCTTCCTGTAGAGCCGCGCCCGCTCCATCAGCTCCGCGGACCCCGTCAGCATCGACCCCACCGGCGCGCCCAATCCCTTCGACAAACAGAACATCACCGTATCGAATCCGCGCGTGAGCGTCTTCACGTCCACGCTCAGCGCCGCAGCCGCATTGAAGATCCGCGCCCCATCCAGGTGGACGGGCAGCTTGCGCTCCTTCGCGCCAGCCCAAATCTCCTCGACCACCGCGAGTGGCGTAACACTTCCCCCCGCCAGATTGGCCGTATTCTCAATCTCGATCAGCCCCGTTGCCGCTCGAAACGCGCCCCGCTCATAGATCGCCGGCTCAATATGCTTCCACGTCAGAATTCCCCGCTCCGCTTGAACCGCGCGCACCAGGCAGCCGGAAAACACCGCCGTGGTCGCCATCTCCCAGTCCAGAATGTGCGCCCGCGACTCCGCGATCACCTCCTGCCCCGGTTGTGTGTGCAGCCGGATGCCGATCTGGTTGCCCATCGTCCCCGTCGGCACAAACAGCGCCGCCTCCCGCCCAAAGACCTCCGCAGCCCGCCGTTCCAGCAGGTTCACCGTCGGGTCTTCGCCGTAAACGTCGTCTCCCACCTCGGCCGCCGCCATCGCCGCCCGCATCAGTTGCGTAGGCCGCGTCACCGTATCTGACCGCAAATCGATCATTCCCGCCAATTTTTTCTCCCTTTCTCCTATCTGCAACCTCTAGAAATGACTCTGTAACTCATTACAGAATCTTGAAATTTCTAGAGCATGTTTCATAAGTGCCCAGCAGAGCTTTCT
>PLGM01000253.1:0-29035 GCA_003139795.1 Acidobacteriaceae bacterium
AAGAGCGCCGAGCAGGTAGCTTCCTCTTCCGAAGAACTGTCTTCGGCGGTGCAGGAGATCAACCGCTCCAGCGCCCAGATCATGACCGCACTGGGTCAGATCCGCAAGGGCGCCGAGGTGCAGTCTTCGGCCTCCGAGGAGTCTGCCGCGGCCACCAACCAGATCGAGAAGGGGTTGGATGTTGCCCAGAAGCGCGCCACCGCGAGCGCGGAAAAGGTAGTCGCCATCAAGAACCTGTTGGGCGAGAACAAGACGGCCGTCAACGGGCTGATTACGGGCCTTTCCACTTCGGCGGAAGCCTCTCGCGCCAGCATCAAGCAGATGAACGATCTGGAACTGGTGTCCCGGCGCATCGACAAGATCGTCGAAGCCATCAGCACGGTATCCATCCAGACCAACATGCTGGCCGTCAATGGAGCCATCGAAGCCGCGCGCGCCGGGGAGTTCGGCAAGGGCTTTGTCGTGGTAGCCACCGATATCCGCAACCTGGCCCACGACTCGGCGGAGAACGCCGACCGCATCAAGGACCTGGTGAAGGCAGTGCAGGATCAGATCGGCGTGGTGGGCCGCGACCTGGACGAGATTGTGGCGTCGGCGGTCACCGAGGTGGACAAGGCCAAGAGCACGACCACCGACCTGGTATCCATTGAGACCGACATCCTGGTAGTCGAAAAGGGCTGTCAGGACATCCTTTCCGCGGCGGACGAAATCGCCGCCGCCCTCGGCCAGGTGAAGAAGGGCATCGAGCAGATCTCCGCCGCCGCAACTGAAGCCGACAAGGCCGCCACCGAGGCATCCAGCGCCGCTCAGCAGCAGTCCAAGGGCGCCGAGGACCTGGCCGCCGCCATCGAAGAGATATCTTCCCTGGCGGACGAACTGCAGAGCGCAGCGTAAGGGGACGCCATGACGACAAAATCATCGAAGCAGCGCACCAGTGGGGCGCTTATCGAGGCCAACAACCTCGACGAGCGCGCCCCCGACATCCAACCGGAGGAGGCGGCGATCGAAGAGAATCGCGGCGGCGAGCGCGCCTCCAATACACAACAAGGCACACAGCAGTTTGTCACCTTCATCGCCGGCAACGAGGTTTTCGCGGCCGACATGGCGCCGGTGAAGGAGATCATACGCGTTCCCGAGGTGGTGCGCGTGCCCCTGGCGCCGCCCGCTTTGGAGGGCCTGGCGAACCTGCGCGGCAAGGTTCTGCCCATCATCTCTCTGCGCCGTCTGTTCGGCTTTGAGGAGTTGGCTCATGACGACTCCACCCGCGCCCTGGTGGTGGACGTGGGCCAGCCGCTGGGCTTCGTGGTCGACCGGGTTTCGAGCGTGGTCGGCGTCGAGGCCGGGCATATCGAAGACGTGGGAAAGCTCAAAACCACGATGAATACCGAACTGCTTTCCGGCCTCATCAAGGATGTGGGCGGCCACGCCATGGTCATGGTGCTGGACTTTGCCAAACTCATCGAGCGCGAGTTCTCGCAGATTGCGGCCATCTCGAAATCGGCCGGCGGGCCGGGCGCCTCGCAAGCCAGCCAGCAGAGCGAGGAAGAGGACTCGAGCGATGAACTGCAACTGGTCAGCTTCGATGTGGACAGCCAGGAATACGCCATCGCCATCGAAGATGTGCAGGAGATCGTGCAGGTTCCCGAGGCGGTGATTCATGTGCCGCGCTCGGAGTCGCACGTACTGGGCGTAATGACCCTGCGCAGCCGCCTGCTGCCGCTGGTCAACCTGCGCACCATGTTTGCCCTGCCCTACCGCGAACTGGATGAGAAGAGCCGCATCGTGGTGCTGACCCTGAACGGGGTTTCGGTGGGCGTGGTGGTGGATTCGGTAAGCGAGGTGCTCCGGGTCTCGAAGTCCGGAGTAGACGCGCTGCCGGCTCTGCTGGCCCGTGAAGGGAACCTCGCCGAGATCACCTCAATCTGCCGGCTTGACCATGGAAAGCGCCTGGTGTCGATCGTCACCGCGCGCAATCTGTTCGGCCATTCCGCGATCAAGGAGGCATTGAGCACCGTGAACGACAGCGAGCAGGAAGCCGGCCAGGCGGCCGCCGAGGTGGACGACAACCTGGACGACGACGAACAGGTGGTCATATTCCGGCTGGACAAGGAGGAGTTCGGCGCGCCGATCGCCAGTGTGCAGGAGATTGTGCGCGTGCCGGAGGAGCTGATTCGGGTTCCCCAGGCGCCGTCGTTCGTCGAGGGCGTTATCAACCTGCGCGGAACCGTGCTGCCGGTGATCGACCTTCGCCTGCGGCTGGGCCTCAACCAGGTGGCGCGCTCGGACCGGCAGCGGATCATGGTGTTTCTGATCTCCGGGGTGCGCACCGGCTTCATCGTCGATCAGGTAGCCGAGGTGCTGATGATTCCGAAATCATCCATTGAACCGGCGCCGCAACTGTCCACCGAACAGAGCCTCCTGCTGAGCCGCATGGCCAATCTGGAGAAGCAGAAGCGAATGGTGCAACTGCTCGATCCGCCCCACCTGATGGAGCAGAAGGAGCTGGTAGCACTCGCCGCAGTTACGGGGTAAGCCAATGATCAAGCTGCTGATTGTCGACGACTCGGCGCTGATGCGCCGCCAGTTGATGACCCTGTTTCAGGCTCAGGGGGACTTCGAGATCCGCCAGGCCAGAAACGGCGATGAAGCGGTGAGGGAAAACCGGGAATTCCAGCCGCATGTTGTGACCTTGGACATCAACATGCCGGAGATGGACGGATTGACCGCGCTTTCCCTCATCATGGCCGAGAGGCCCGTCGCCGTGGTCATGGTCTCTTCGCTCACCAACGAGGGGGCTCTGGCTACGTTTGAAGCTCTGAATCTGGGCGCGGTGGACTATGTAGCCAAGCCGGGCGGAACGATCTCGCTTTCCATCGACAGGATCACCGCGGAACTGGTATCGAAGGTGCGCAGCGCGGCGCGGTCCCGGCCGAGGGGCAAGGTATCGGTCACGGCCACGGTAGCCCGGCGTATGCATGAGGAGCGCAAGAAGGTCGCGGCCGCCTCTTCGCTTTCGCCCGCGCCCAGGAGCAGCGTCGAAGGATTGCTGGTGGTGGGCGCATCCACAGGCGGTCCGCGCGCCCTGGAGATTGTTTTAACGGGATTGCCGGCGAACTTCCCCTGGCCAGTGCTGGTGGCGCAGCACATGCCGGGAGCGTTCACCAAGGCCTTCGCCGACCGGCTTGATCAGTTGTGCGCCTTGCAGGTCGTCGAGGCGGGCAGCGCTCTTGCGGTCGAGGCCGGAAAGATCTATATCGGCAGGGGTGGTGCGGACATGGTGCTGGCCAATCGCGCCGGCAGACTGACCGTTCTGCCCACGCCGGAGAATTCGAACTTCCTGTGGCATCCGTCGGTGGAGTTGCTGGGCCGGTCGGTGCTTGAACACTACGATGCAAAGCGGGTGACGGCGGTGCTACTCACCGGCATGGGTTACGACGGGTCAGATGCGTTTTCTGAGATCAAGAAGCGCGGCGGCCGCACCATTGCCGAATCGGAAGATTCGGCCGTGGTCTACGGAATGCCGGCCGAGTTGGTCGGCAAGGGTGGCGCCAGCCTGGTGCTGGCAGTTGAAAAGATCGCCGTGCAGCTTTCGGCCTGGGCCGGCAGATAAGAAAAGCACGAGGCTGGTATCCGCAAGCGGGAACGAGGAACGAACGATGGCGCTGGTCAGAGGGAAAGCCGCGGGGGATGCTGCAGGGAAGGCTGCGCAGCCTGCGGGCAAGAGCAAGCCCAAACCGGCTAGCTGCGCGGAGTTGGCGGCTGGGCTGGAAAGCGCCGATGCGGCAGTTCGCCGCCACGCTGCCAGGGGGATTGTACTCTGTCCGGATGCCGGCGCTGCGCTGGTAAGCCGCCTGAAGTGCGAGCAAGAGGTCGCGGTGCGCGCTGCGATTCTGACCGCGTTGATCCGGCTCGACGATCCGGCAGCAACTGCGGGGTTGGCCGGCTGCCTGCGCAGCGAGGACGTGGCCCTTCGCAATGAAGCCATCGAGGCCCTCAGGGAGCTGGCCGCAAGCGGAGACAGCGCCGGCGCTGTGCCGCCCGTGCTCGCCTCTCTGCTGGCCGACCCCGATCCAGATGTGCGCATCTTTGCCGTCAATGTCATGGAGTCGATGGTGCATCCGGATGTGGAGCGCTGGCTCATCGAGGTGATCGAGACCGACTCGCACATCAACGTTTGCGCCACAGCGGTGGATCTGTTGTGCGAGGTGGGCACGGAGGCGGCCATCGATCCCCTCGTCCGGCTCCAGGCCCGCTTTGTCTCGGAACCTTACATCCAGTTTGCCGCTGAACTTGCGCTCAAACGAGTTCGTGAAATCTGATCTCAATGAGCGCATGCGCCCCACAACCCGATCCCAGCCACGGCATCAGCAGCGAGGATTTCCTCAAATTTCGGGAGTTCTTCTATCGCCGCACTGGCATCAGCTTCGAGTCCTCCAAGCGCTATTTCGTTGACAAGCGTCTGGCCGAGCGCATCGAGTCCACCGGCACGGGAACCTTTCGCGGCTACTTCACACTGTTGCGCTTTCAGGCATCGGGCGAGGAACTGCAACTGCTCACCAACTCCATGACCGTGAACGAAACCTATTTTCTGCGCGAGGAGTATCAGTTCCAATGCCTGGTCGATTCAATCCTCCCGGAGATCGCCAAGCGCAAAGCCGGCTCAGACCCCATCCGCATCTGGTGCATTCCATCTTCCTCGGGAGAAGAACCCTATTCGATCGCGATGTACCTGCTGGAGAAGTGGCCCCAGATCAACGAATGGGATGTGGAGATTATCTCCTCCGACATTGACACCAGCATCCTGCGCCGCGCCCGGCAGGGCCGCTATTCGATTCGCTCGGTGCAGTATGTACCCCCGCGCTGGCTGGCAAAGTATTTCAAGAGCATCGGCGACGAGTACCAACTCTCGGAAGATCTGCGCCAGGCGGTCGAGTTTACGCGCGTCAATCTCTCTGAGCCCGCCGACACCATCGCCTATCGCAACTTCGACGTCATATTCTGCCGCAACCTGCTCATTTATTTCGACGACCTGTCGCGCAAGAACGCGACGGACACATTTTACGAAGCGCTGAATCCGGGCGGCTATATCTGCCTGGGTCATTCCGAATCCATGAGCCGCATCTCGTCCTTGTTCAAGGTGCGCAAGTTTCCGGAAGCGATCGTTTATCAGAAAACCATGGAGGCGAGATGAAACACGTCCTCGTTGTCGACGATGCCGCCACCGTGCGCATGTATCACCGCGGCATTCTGGAGTTCGCCGGTTACATGGTGGAGGAGGCGCTGAACGGGATTGAGGCGCTCGAAAAAGCTCTTGAAACACCCTTCGACCTGCTGCTGGTGGATATCAACATGCCCAGGCTCGACGGTTTTGGCTTCCTCAAGGAACTGCGCCGCCAGCCTATTCCGCAGCCGCCGGCCATCATGGTTTCGACTGAGGCCGCAGCGGGCGACGAGAAGTCTGCCTATCGCGCCGGAGCCAGTTGCTATCTGCTCAAGCCTGTGCGGCCCGCCCAGTTATTGGCCCATGCCCGGCTGATGCTTGGGGAGGAAAACAAATGACCCCCCTGCTCGAACAGTTTCTATCCGAGTCGCGCGAGTTTTCCCAGGGTATCGGCGAAAAGCTGATGCAAATGGAAGATGCGCCGAGCGACCAGGGGCTCATCAATGAGTTGTTCCGCCTTGTGCATACCCTCAAGGGCAACAGCGGCCTCTTCACATTCCCTGAGATGACGCGCGTTCTTCATGCCGGCGAAGACCTGCTGGGACTGGTGCGCAACGGCCAGATAGCTTACTCGCGCGAGTTGGCCGACCGTCTGCTCGACGCCATGGATTTCGTCATGGTTCTGTGCGGGGACATAGAAACCACGGAACGGATTGACGCCTCGCGTGCGCAGGACTCGGGTCGCATGGCCGAGTCTCTGCGGGCGCTGATGCCGGAGGCTCAAACCGTACAGTCCGATTCGGCCACGAACTCCGGCAAGTCGCCCAAGGCCACCCAAGACGCACACCCCGCCGAGTTGCCGCCGCTTGTCGAAGTACCTGAAGCCATGCGCAACGAGGCTCTTCGCCAATGCCATCAAGGAGAAACCCTGCATTGGATTTGCTATACGCCGGCGCCGGACTGTTTCTTTCAAGGCGACGATCCATTCTTTTCCGCGCGCCAGACGCCGGGCCTGCTGTGGGGCAGCGCAAAGCCGACTGAGCCTCTGCCGCCGCTGGCCGAGCTCGACACCTACCGCTGCCTGCTCAAGTTCCATCTGCTCACCGGGGCTTCTCGCGAAGAACTCGACGAACACTACCGTTATGTCCCGGATCAGGTGCGCATTGTTCGAGTCGATCCGCGCTGGCTGAGCCTCTCTGAAGACAGCTCAGCGGAAAGCACGCAACCTGTGCCAGCGATCCCGCAGGGCGCTGACGGCGTGGCCAATCTCTTGCCTGCCGCTCCACTTCAAAAGACCGCGGAGCCGTCAAACTCAACCGCCGATGACAAAGCTGCCGCGCTCGAATCGATTCTTTCCGCACAGCAGCAGATCCTCATGCTCGACGACCGCCCTGACTGGGGAGTGGGAAGACTCAAGGCAGTTGGGTCGGTGCTGCTCAATCTCGCCAAGGCTGCTGGCGATCAAGAGGCCGCAAGCGAGATCGAAGCCGTATTGGCGGAATGCCTGGTCACTGGCCAAAGTTCCTTACTGGTCTTGTGGCTGGAAGCAAGCAGGGATCATCTTATCGCCAGTCACGCCGCCCCGCCCGGACCTCCCGCGCCTAACCCATCGAACGCGGCCGCAAGCCCGTCGAAGGAGCCCAAAGAGAGCGCTTCCGAAACGGATGCAGGTCCCGCCAAGCCTGCAACCGACGAAGCAATCAAGTTCGGCCGCCGGGCAGAAGATAATGCGACCGGTCCGCGCAGTCTCAAGGTCGATCAGGCAAAGATCGACCGGCTGATGAACCTGATCGGCGAACTGGTGGTCTCAAAGAATGCTCTGCCTTATCTTGCCCAGCGGGCAGAAGCCCACTATGGCGTGCGCGAGCTTTCCCGCGAAATCAAAGGGGAGTATTCGGTCATCAATCGCATCGCCGACGAGATGCAGGACGCGATCATGCAGGTGCGCATGATGGCCGTCTCCTTTGTCTTCCAGCGTTTTCCGCGGCTGGTGCGCGACATCTCCCGCAAACTCGGCAAGGAAGTACAACTGGTGCTCGAAGGCGAGCAGACTGAGGCTGACAAGAACATCATCGAATCGCTGGCGGACCCATTGATCCACATCGTCCGCAACAGCCTCGATCACGGGCTGGAGACTCCTGAGGTCCGGCGGGCCTGCGGCAAGCCGGAGATAGGCACGATTACCATCCGCGCCGCGCAGGAAGCCGACCGCGTGGTCATCGAAATCACCGACGATGGCAAGGGAATCGATCCGGCCATCATCAAGCGCAAGGCCTATGAGAAGGGGTTGATCGACGAAGCTGCCCTCGAGCGAATCGACAACCGCGAGGCCGTCAACCTGATCTTCGCCGCCGGTTTGTCCACCTCCGAAGTTGTCTCCGACCTGTCGGGCCGCGGAGTGGGCATGGATGTGGTGCGCACGGCGGTCCAAAAAATCAACGGCACGGTCGTCATCGAAAGCGTGCTGGGCAAGGGCACCACGATTCGAATATCGCTGCCTCTTTCGATGGCCGTGACGCAGGTGATGATCGTCGAGTCCGACGGCCAACTGTTTGGGGTCCCGATGGATAACGTAGTCGAGACCGTTCGCGTCCCCAGGAGCGACCTCCGCGCCATCAAGCAGAGCCTCACGGCCGTCCTGCGCGGGCGCATCGTGCCATTGAAGGCTCTCAACACTCTGTTGGGAATCTCCGCTGGCCCTCGAGCAAATTCTGACGATGAGCTGGCTGTACTGCTGGTTCAGGCGGGCGGCGAAGTTCTGGGTCTTCTGGTCGACGGATTCAAGGAGACCATCGGCCTCATTCAAAAACCGCTCGGCGGCTTTCTATCTGGCTTGTCCGCCTATTCGGGTTCGGCCTTGATGGGCGACGGTTCTGTGCTCATGATTCTGAACATTCGGGAGATCGTCTGATGCCCATCGAATTCAAGAGAAGCAGTGCTGTGTTTCGCGATGTTATCAGCGTGGAAGAAGCCGAGGGGCTGCTCGAATGGTTGCAGCGGAAGCCGGGCGCAAAAGTGGATCTGGCCAGTTGCAGCCATCTGCATACCGCCAACCTGCAAGTGTTAATGACGGCCAGGCCCACCATATCCGGTTGGCCTGAAAACGCTCAACTGCGCGCATGGCTGGAGACCGCGCTGAATCCCGGAGCTTGAGGAGATTCCTTACCTGTGTGAACCTTTCCTTCCGGCTGTGGGCGCAAAGCTGCTTGAAGTCGAGAAAATCGAAGGGCTCGGGTTACTCCCTGTTTTCTCGCGTTCCTCGCTGCATATGTGCCCGAACTTAATCAGCCACGGGCTGTGGAAGCATAGACTTACGAACTTATCCCCGACTTCTTGACGCACTCTCAGGTGTGTGCTCACGCTGTGCATAATCCAGGTGGCAGCATGCCAGTTCAAATCCCGAATAATAAGAGGGTAGGTATTGACTACAGATGTTTCTGCGATTCTCCTATGTCATTTCAATCACTTACAAACAAAAAATCCCAATGAATAGCGAAATGACCTGGCGAACTGCGAAAGTCGAGCTACAAGCTGAGGTACAGACTTCCGATTAGCCGAACTCGACGCCGCCATTCTTCTGTCTACAACTTTAGTGGGCTATTCGCCTTTGGGAGTTTGTTCCTTTCCCAATTCGCGCCCTTTGACAATGGACCTAAGTGTAATTTCTACAAGAGGTTAGACCTTTCTAAACAAGATACGAGCACAGTTTACATTCGTCTCGAATTCTTATTGACAAGTCTTGTTTTCCGCCCCTAATAAGTGTACTATTTTATACAGACATTCATTGAATTGTCTGCATGAAGGTCTCAAGTTCGAGACCTAAGTGGAGACGTCGACCGGAAGCACGCAGCCTGTGTGAGAACGCAATAAGGCCCGTCAGCTTCTCCCCGCGCACCTGAGGCGGGTTTCGCCTCGGATGTGGTTGAGGCATATGCCGCCGAAGCAGGCAAGAGATGTTGTCGAGTTCTTGCTGCGCTCTTTCTATCTTATCACTCGGATCGGGACATGTTCGTTCGCTCAGACCGAAGTGATTGGAGACAAGTACGAATTTGCCCTGCGCCTGTATTGGTGCCCACTCAGATAGGCCAACGCACACAACTTCCAAACTGACAGGGCGCAGCGGCAGGATGCTGCCTGAAACCACAACTGAAATTAGCCTACGAGGAACGACCCGCGGAAAAGTCTCACGATCATCTTTGTCCACGGCCGAAATCCGGGATCGAAGTAAGTACTTGAGGGCAAACAGATGAAAAAATTCTACTACGCCGCATTGATTCTCGCGGCATTCGCGGTGCCTGCGTTCGCAAACGTCACTGTCAGCAGTCCTGCAAATGGTGCCCAAGTTGGATCACCATTCGCCCTTTCCGCTAACGCCGCGAATTGCTCGTCTCAAAATACTTCTGCTATGGGCTATTCGCTCGACAACAGCGCTGATACAACCGTTGTGACGGGTACATCTGTGCAGGCCCAAGTCGTGTCTGGAAGTGGAGCGCACACCCTGCATGTCAAGGCATGGGGTGACGCGGGTTCCGCATGCGTTACCGATGTCGCCATCACAGTCGAACCCACCGCTCCTGCTTCCTTGATTCCCCCGGATGGAAGCAGTGTCGGCAGTATACAGATCTTGAGCGACTGGGTCGCACAACATGACACCTCGACTTCAGGCAGTTCGAGTGGGTCGATGAGCCTCGTCAACTCGCCTTCACGCAGTGGGAACGCACGCAAGTTTGTGAGCAATTACAGGGACTATGGCGACCAACGTTTTAACGTGTCCTTCGGAGACGATACTACCTCCACTAACTTCTTCTATGACGCCTGGGTCTACCTGCCATACCCCTCCACTTCCATCGCCAATCTGGAAATGGATATGAATCAGGTAATGCCCAATGGCCAGACTGTGATCTTCGGATTCCAGTGCGATGGCTGGTCAGGCACATGGGATTACACCGCCAATAAGGGAACTCCTGCAAAGCCTGTAGACACATGGCTGCACTCCAAAGCAGGGTGCAACCCGCGTCAGTGGAGTACAAACACCTGGCATCACATTCAGGTCAGTTATTCCCGCGATGACTCTGGCAACGTCACCTACCAGTCTGTGTGGCTTGACGGCGCCGAATCGAGTCTGAACGTGACTGTGCCGTCTGCCTTCGCGCTCGGATGGGCCCCGACGCTGCTGACCAACTTTCAACTGGATGGCTCTGCGGCCACGAGCGGGACCGCCACCGCGTACCTGGACGATCTGACCATCTATCGCTGGTGAAGGAATAAGACGTCCCTTGTAATTTCGTCAGTAGTGGCTGGAACCGCGTTACATCAAGAGGCGGCTGGACGGGTCTACGGCCTGTCCAGCTTCGCCGGATCACCGGCTGCATTCTTCGCAAGCCATGCCCTCGCGGTTGTCCCTTTGATTTGCCCCGAAGGGCAACTCCCTCAGAGCGCGATACAGGACTTCCCTTTTTACCTCCTCGATCGGCATTGGAGGTATCACCGTCATCCCACCGACCAAATCGCTCAGAGCCAGATAGGACTGACGATTGGAATGGAGAAACTCGAGAGGGTACTCAGGCTTTCGCGCGCGAGCCTTCACCGGATCAGCATCCAGCAAATAGCTGATTCGAGGCTTGGGAACAATCTTCATGATCAGCCGGATATACGCTTGAATAGCTGGATTCCGCAATGTCAGGTTCGCAAGTTCGTCATAGATATATCGGTCAAAAATAACAAGATCGGCCTCAGAGCGTAGTGCTTTCTCCACCGCCAGCCGGACCGAGATGGCATCTAAGAAGTAAAGGAACAACCGCACCCCGGTCATGAGCCATGACCTCACGTTCTTGTCTCGTCGGTTGATCGGCGCGGAAGGAGTTCCAACTCCTTTGTCGCCCTTAAATATGCTGTGCCCGGTCGCTTCCCGGAGTCGGGTCAACCTCGCAACGTCATCCCAGAACGTGATCAACTGAACCCGCTGACCATCCTCTTTCAGGCGCACGCAAAGAGCTTCGATCTGAGTGCCTTTTCCGGCGCCATCGATACCGGAGAAACTTACAAAGTTAGACCGACTTTTCTTTCGGAGTGCACGCATCGCTATGCTCCACGGTTCCGCTATATGTCAGTTTGGCCGGCTGGGGCTCCCATGGGACAGTGCCACGACAGTTCCGATGGCAACAGCGGCGCCCACGATCACACCGACCCGGATCAGGATGGAACGCGCTCGCCGCTGTTTTGCCGGCGCAATCACTGCTCCGGCAGGTCTGGAGGCCGCAACACCGGTGGACTTTCCATAGGGAGCTGCAGCTGTTCCGACCGGTTTCTGGGCGCCGTTTTGCTGTTGTTCCGAGCCGGACTGCGCGGTGCCGGACTGTCCACTCTGATCGGCCGTTTGCGAGCGCACGGGGCCCGGACTGTCCGGGTACGTTGCCTCAGCCTGGCTTGTGTCTGCGCCCGGCTTCTCGGCTCGACTATCTGAATCTTGCGACTGATCCTGGGCGGAGGACACGTTTTGCGACTGCTGGACGTGGAGTACTTGTTGCGGCGGTGCTGCGGCCGCTTCCGTTAACGGCACCGCCAGAAACATCACCAGGACGCCAGCGATCTGTCTTCTTAACCAAGAACTCGAGATTCTCATCTATTCCCCCAAAACCTGGTCATACTTCGCGTCTCAGAATGACCATCCCAAAGCGGTTACGCTGCATTCTCAGAAGCCAGATATGAGCTGCCAGGCGCACATAGGTGCAAAGACGCATCTACCGGAAGTCGACGGAAGCTGTTTATCGCATCAGCATTCGTGTCAAACATTTCGAAGATACGGTCTGCTCCAGTGAGTTCCAAAGCCGCTCTTGCTCCCGCAGCGACTTCCGCAAGCTTGACGTCGCCATTGCGCTTCATGGCTTCCTCCAGGCAACATAGCAGCAAGTGGACACCGGACCTGTCCATCTGGCGTACCTTGGAACAGTCGAGCACGATACAAGGGCGCTCATTATCCATGCAACTCTTCAGTTCGCTAAAAAAGAGCCGCCTTTGTTTCACATTCAATGTTTCCGGCAACTGCTCTACCGCAACAGCGCTTGCTTGAAGTGTCATATCTGCACCCTCCCTCAGGTTCCGTGCATTGCTCCGTGTTTAAAAGCAAACATCATCGATTTCCGCTAAAGACGAGCAATTGCCCCTTCCAGGGCATCTACCAGCGCGTCCTGGTTATCCGGGATTCTGCAATAGGCGCGCGAGCTCCGCCTCGGGATTACGCACAACGCGTGCCAACATGTTTCTTCCATATCGAAAAAGAGTCAGCGGGTTGGTGTTGTACCAGCAGCACTCTGTCATACGAGGCGATAGACCGCACAGAAAACGAAGTTTCTTCAGACTGCCTGGCGATGCGAGCATTGCTGCTACCAACCGATGATTGCCATCCAGGACCGTTAGAGGGTCGCATTCGCTAACACCGATGAGGATCACAGCACCAAATCCTGGTTCCTCGTGGACAAGCTGATCGCCAATCGCCGCCACCTTCGCCAGGAATGGGGCGTCGACCCTGTGTTGACGCGTACGCATAGCTTCGGCAATTCCTGTAATCGAGAAATTACCACGGGCGAGCTTTCGCCATTGGGCCCGTGGAAATGCCCTGATCTGGCCGAGGTCCGCTTCGTCGATTTCCACTTCATACCATTCCGTCCCGGTAGGAATCTCCTTCCACAAGGCAAGGTGGCGAATGAAGAGCAGAGCTCGCCGTTTTGCATTTTCGCCGGCATTGTCGAGATTTGGAGCGCTTACCACTTCGCGCAGACTTTCATGGTACTCGCGAAATTCCGGAGAGTGAAAGTCACTCTTCAGAAACTCCGCAATGACCTCATCTTCCGACACGCGCCGAATCAACCTGGCGGGCCGACGGTTTTCAGACAATAGCAGCTCTCTTGGATTGGTTAGCGCACCGATAAGGAACGGTAGCGCCACACAAATGAGCAGAACGGTCATTAAGACCAGTTGTACAAGGATGACTTCGCGCAAAGAGGAATGGAAGCGGCAGATGGCTACGATCACCAGACCGCTGAACGCCAACTGTACCCAACTTGTATTCGCAATCTTGTAGGACATCTCGAAAGTGATAATCACAACGCTGAGCGAGAAGATGATTGTCGTAATGGCGTACAGCGCCAGAAGATACGAAAGGTTGTACTTCCCAATTATCTCGAATCCAGATCCGAAAAACCTTGTCCAGGTCCCGGCAGGTGCGATTCCCAGACCGAGGGCCAAGACGGAACCGGTACCCAACACCAGCGACAGCGCGGTTGCGATGACCCTGAGATCCTTTCTCTCTTCATCGCGCGTGCCCGCCACAAGCGGAAACATGCTGTTCACGACGGCTGAAGAAAAGGCAAAGATCACTCGCCCAACCATCGCCACGGCCGCATAAAGTCCAGCTTCTCTGGCAAGGAAAAAGTGCTTCACCAGCACAATGTCACAGTTGTTGATCAGCACCTGGCCGGAGAAGAAGACCATTGCCTGGGATGCTTCGCGAAGGGCGTACGAAAAGCGAAGAGGGTTCGGAACCCGGGCCGCCAGTTTGGGCGCGGCAGTAAGATAGGCAACCATGACTGCTGCCGCATTGGCCGCGATCACTCCCTCGACGCCCAGGCCTAACAGGATCAAAAGGACCGATCCGCCGAGTCGAAACACGCCCTCGACGACAAGATTGATGGCAAGACGACGAAAACCGTAAGTGCCCTGAATGTAGCCCCGCCGGCTTCCCAACGGAACGTAGAAGGCCGCGCCTATTGCGAGGAGGGCGACGAGAACAGAGCCAGGCAGGTTCAGATAATCCGCAATTGCTCTCTGAAACGACAGCAATATGATTGCAACGAGGATCCCGGATGCCCAAGCGGCTCGATGGAAACCTCGATAAACCGCAGCCTTCCCTTCCGGAGAGCTCTGTTGTGCCACCATCTTTGCGGAAATGATTTGAAAGGAGAGCGTCACCGCAGATATCAGGGTGAGGATCGTGTAGACAACCGTGGCCTGGCCGAAGCCCTTGGGGCCAAGGAATCGCGCAACCATAATGTTGTAGACGAGGTTTATTGCGGTCGTCAGGCCCGAGCCCGCGAGCAATACAACGCTTCCCGAGACAATGCGGGCCTGCAGCGTCTTCGTCTTTTGGGTCAAACCATTCACCACACCCTCGAAGCTCCGGTTCACGATGCAAGAACAAATCTGCATCAAGCTGGAGATGTAGCTTTATTCGCGGCGACAGTTAGTACGATGCAAAAATGCGCGATCTGGCTGCTCAGAATCCGTGAGTGATGAAGTTTTCTTCTACATTTGTGACAACCCGGCAGATTCCCAGAGCCTCTAATAGAGAGGACAATGTTGAATAGTGCAAGAGCCGCATTCCTTTTCCTTCTCCTGCTGCCCCACGGATGCTTTGGTCCCGGGCCGGGCAATGCGCTGCGATTGAAACATAGGGCCACGGGGAACTCACCGGAAACAATTGCCTTGTACGAAGCCTGGTTCGGACATCCCAAGCACATCTCCGTCGGCTATTCCTCGCAGGATCCCGCTGCGATAAGCAGTCAGATTCGCCACGCGAAAGCCTTGGGAATTTCCGCGTTTGTGGTGGACTGGTACGGGGACCGGGAGCCCTTCATCGATCGCAGCTACGCCTTGATGCAGACTGAGGCTGCCAATGAGAAGTTCCAGGTTGCGATGATGTATGACGAAACCCGCGAGGAAGATGGAGCGACCGACGAAGCTCTCGCGGATTTCACGATGTTCCATGACACGTACCTTTCCTCGAAGGCACCGGGGCATCAGGCATATCTCACCTACGAAGGCCGCCCTGTGATCTTCATCTTTCCTACAGGGAAGCACACCGACTGGAACAGGGTCCGTACCCTGGTAAACAAATGGAGCGTTCCGCCGTTACTGGTCTATGAGAACCTGCCCGGCCAGTATGCGGACGCCTTCGATGGCTTTTACGCGTGGGTAAACCCTGGAGAAAAGGGATGGGCGGCAGATGGAAGCAACTGGGGAGAGCAATATCTGAGTGATTTCTATCAAACGATGCAGTCAAAGTATGCCGACAAGATTGTTGTAGGGGGCGCGTGGGCCAGCTTCGATGACGGCAAGGCCTCCTGGGGGCTTAACCGGCATATATCTGCGCGGTGCGGCCAGACCTTCACCGACACCTTTAACTTCTGGCATAAATACTTCCCTGCTGATGATTTTCCACCCTTCGTGATGATCGAGACATGGAATGACCACGAAGAGGGCACGGCGATTGAGGACGGAATTCCAACCTGCGGTTCCGGAGCGCAGGAACGCCCACCGACTTCTCCCGCGGGGAAGTCCCCGGCGTTGCAGGAAAGACAATAGAGAAGGGAAGAGTCAGGAGGGCTCCGCCTGTTCGACCTGAGGGTCTGCATGGGTTGGTTCAGGAGACGCATCGATGCCCGGACCGCGTTGACCTCATCCCGAACGTTTGCCTTCTTGAACTTGTTCTACCCGGTGATTGAAAGTCCCGATCTCTACGCCGCCTCAATTCCTTCCTGGTTCTGATCGCTGCTGGCTTGCATTGGGATCACGCCGAATTGAGGCGCGATCTTGGCTGGAGAACGGTGGACCGTGTCGATGATCGAAAGGGGCCGGCTACGCACCTCGTCGTACACGCGTCCAAGATATTCGCCCAGCACACCCAAGCATAGAAGCAGCAGACCTCCAACGAAGAATACCGCAGCCGTTACACCGAACCCCGCCGTTGCCACTGCGCTCTTCGAAAAAAGCATACAGAACGCCAGAACCGCAGCCATAAAGCTTGCGAGGAAGAATAGCGCGAAACTGAGCCGCAAAGGTTTATAGCTGAAGCTCGTAATCGCATCCATCGCGTACTTGATCCGGCTCAAGAACGAGAGTTTGCCGTCGCCGGCCGCCCGGTCCTGCCGATCGTAGAACACCACTGTGTTCCGATAACCGACCCAGGCTCGCAGCCCTGGCAAGTACCGGTTCTTCTCTCCCATGGCATTGACCGAATCAACAGCTTTTCGATCCATGAGACTAAAGACTCCAGCGTTAAGAGGTATCGGGTAGTCGGACAGAGCGCCCAAAACACGATAGAAGAGAGGAAAGAGCTTGGCCAGGATCTTGCGCCGTTCCTGCCGGCTCTTTCTTACCGCAACTACAACCTCAGCGCCGTCCCGCCAGGCATCGATCAATTTCGGCAGAACCTCCGGCGGATCCTGGAAATCCCCATCCATCAGGATCACCGCGTTACCCCGCGCCGTCTGAATGCCGGCCGAGATCGCGCCCATGTGGCCCCAATTGCGGGAGAGTTCTACCACCACAATATGTGAGTCCATGGCCTGCAGTCCTCTCAGCAACTCGAGAGAGAAATCTGTGGAACCATCGTTTACATACACTACTTCCCATCCTGTGTGAGCGCTTTCCAGGGCCATTGCCACAGCCTCATGGAACCTCACAATCAGTTCCTCTTCGTTATAAATAGGTACGACGACAGAGATCATATTAGACTCCTGGAATTCCGAGTTGTGCCTTCATCAAAAAGCTCTTTCTCTTTTTCGTTCGTTGTTACCCGAAACAGTGGGTACCATCACCTCCGAATTCGAGATATTGCATCATTCGAGCGCTGCCTGGAAAACTCGTACTCTCCATCGCACTTCGGCAGGTGTTAAGACTATGACGTATCGGGCGCTCAGATGCTGTATCGTTTTGACCCTTTCATGATCAAGGACCTGCACGTCGTATTCAACCTTGTCTGTGAGCTCTATTGACAGTCCCTCCGGTGAGTAGAAAACTATCTGAAGATCGTGCGCACGATCCTGGTAATGCGTACGGATCCCCAGATTGGCTTGCTGCTGGATTGTGTCCGTGAGCTTGTCTCTGGCAGTTCCCACGAAATCCGGGTCGAGCAGATCCGCTCGATTCTGCTCAAACGCGGCTCTCAAACTTTGCCAGGACTGCAGATAATCACGAATCGCTGCTGCCGCGGTCTGCTCTGGCAGGTGCCGCGGACCTTGCAGATTCGGTGGTTCCACGAGCACTGCGGCTTGAGCGGACCCGATTCCCGACGTAGCGGTGAAGAATGCGCAAAGGATCAGGAGAGACTTTAACATAGTTATTTCTCCCAACGAATCTGATTCCCCAGGACAACTCCGCTCGCGACGGAGATCGTTGCTCCGTTATGGCCGGCCATTTGCACCTCCGCAATTCCATGCTTGAGAGGTACGTCTACCGTCGACTGGGCGCCGTTGTAAGCTTCAGTGAAGGTTACGATCGTTCCGTCTGGTACCGCATTGCCGTTACAATCGCGCACCGGATCGGTTACCAACTGAACCTGCTGGCCCGACTGCCGGGCGTTCATCTTCAACCCACACGGATCACCCGGAACCTGCCCTACGACGCGTGCGCTGGAGATTTCACCAATTCGAGCCACAAATCTATCCATGCCTTGCCGGGCCGTGGAGTCCATTCCGGTCCAGGCAGCCCCCTCACGGGTGAGCACTATGCGCTTCTGCACAGTGCCGGACGGATTCGACAGTTCAAAGGACACTGGTGTCGGGGCGGCAATCAAATTGTGATAGGCATCGAAGACATACACGGCGCCGGTGATGCCGTCATGCAGACCGACTGGAAGACGAGAAGGTCTTGCGAGAAAGCTCAGGTCAGCAGGTTTACTTGCAGGCACAACATCGAATGAGTCGCTCTCTGTGGACGAGTCTCCTGCAAGGACGGCCAGGTAGTGGCCGGCATTGTATAGCGACCCAGCAGGAAAGAACGTCGCCTCTCCCAGTTGCACATCGCGCTTCAATACCTGCCCGAGTCCAATAATGTACAGCGTCGCCTTCCCGCTTCCTGTGCTCTGGATTGTGAACGCGTTGCCAGCTTCGACGGTTTTGGGCAAGCTCATGCTCCTGTCCTGCGCAAAAGCCAACTGCATCATGGCCACGGCCATGCCGCTGAGCAGGAATGCCGATCTGGTTCTCACTGGGCCCCTCCGGAACTGTATGTCGCAATGACCGTTCGCTGACTGCTGACGTTCCTCGCGAGATCCTCAGGAATATGGATTTCAAACGGTACCGGGTTCTGTGGCAAGAGCGCGCGGTCGATATACTCGTCTGCGACCCAGACCACTTGGCCAGTCTTGTCGTAAAAAGTTCCAAGAACATGCGCGACGTTCACAATCTGGCCGCTTTGATTAATGAGCTGCCCAGTCAACGAGGCTCCCGGAGCAGGATGCAACTGCTCGTTTTCGATCTCGATCACGGGGTCCGCCGAGGCTGCAATAAGGGCTGACAGTGGCGTCATACGGATGCTGCCGACTTCAGACAACGCCACATTGGGAAACTTGATGAGAAACGGAGTGACTTGCTTCGGCAGCAAAAGGTGGGAGATTTTGTCAAAGCTGCCTTCGGTCGCAATCGGCGATTGGCTTTTTGACAGCAGGGTGGCGGAAACCGACACGTAGGCGGGCACGACATCTTCGTTTAGAAGTTCGCCGAGGATCACCACCCCGTCAGCCCGTTCCACAGGGTGCATGTCCACAATACGCACATGAGGCGCTTCCACATCCTGAGCTCCCCAGTCATCTCCCGGGCCGCGGTAGATCACATCCCACCGCAGATAATTTACGGGGATGACCTGCGGCGGCACTATAGGCTCCTTGGCGATAGGCCACTCTGGTTCCCACCGATCTCCGTTTCTTATTACGTGCAAGTCGCGTGTGCTCACGGAGGCGCCAACCACGGTAGACCAATGCAACTTGAGCTCAATCTCAGCTTCATCGGCGGAGGCATGGAGCGGCCGCACTTCGAAGTTCTCCACCGTCGCGTAGGTGCGAAGGCTGGAGTAGTATCCGGTCAAGTCATGTACAAACTCAGGCTGGGTAAACTGAGCCTTGTTGGCAAGACTGGCATACGCCTTTCCCCAGGCTTGCATGCGGATTTCGTCACCCAGGTTCGCAACAGCTTCCTCGGGCGTTGAGGACGAGCGCAGCAGGCTCGCTCCCCCGGCATAGGCGACTGCAGATGGCACCGGCCACACTGTTCCTATCACTACGAGTGCCACGGTGGCTGCAGCGAGAAGCGCGGCGAATAGACGTCCCTTGCTCACGAGACTAACCTCCCCTGCTTGAGATTCTCATCGGTGGCGAAGTGTTGGTCCGCTCGGCGTTCGTGCCGTCTCTTCTCTGGAATAAGAATCACCAGTATTGCCAGGATGCTGCTGCCGAATGGGAGGATGCCCCACATGAGGCCTTGCCAGTGGGGAGGGATTTGCGGCGCGTTTACCGGCATAGCCGGTGGTACCCCGTCTTTGCCCCACACGGTGATGGTCTTGTCTTCAAGACTGTCCACTTGGCGCCAGCCGGCAAAAGACAGCAGCGCGTCATAATAGTGATCCCGGACAAAGACCCATTTCAGTCCATAATGGTCTGCATGTTTCAGCATTGCGCGGAGCGCGTCGAGACCCGGCTCGCCGAAATATTTCGAACTGGTGAGCGCACCCGCGCCGTAACGAGTCAGTTCCGGCAGCATCCGCCCGGAATTCCATTCGCCATCAACGCTGCTCGCGTCCGTCATCATTGCCAGCCGCGAAATCTTATTGCCGAATCCCAGGGTGAGGTAGCGATACTGATCGTGACCGTCACGATTGAGCCACGTGGCGACCGAATCGACCTTGAAATCCTCGGCATCCGTCGGTCGATAGGTCGCCCATCCCACTGCCAGTGCACAGCTGAGAGCTGCTACCGTGGTCAAACCCACAACCGCCCACATTCGATATCGATCGACGAGTTCCGCGGCCAAAAGCCCTACAAACGGGAGGGCGAGCAAAGTTGCCCAATAGCTGAAACGCTCCATGGTCAGCACATCGAAGGCACGTCCCAGCAGAAGATGGCCCACAGGGGTCGTCCCTCCGAGTCCCACCAGAAATGCCACCCAGAAGCCAAGCAGCAAGGGACGGAGCCGAACGGCCATGGAACCGCGTAGAAAGATGAAGGGCAGCGCCAGAATCAATGCTCCATAAGGAACGATGAAGTAGTTGAGGCCCCACTGAGGACTCAGTATGTAATTAGCCCGGCTGGGGTGTGGGATGGGAGTTTGCGTGACGGGATAATGAATCAATGCGATCCAAAACGGAAGAAGCACCACTGCAATCGCAACGCCCACCACTACGGCGATAGTGACGGTGCGACCCACAAAGGCCGGCGTCGAAATCCGCTCGCCATCCTGACGATCAAGGAGCGCCAGCGCCAGCACGGGCACTGCAAAGAAGATTGACCCAAAGAGCAGCGTTGCGTGGTGAGCGGCAGCAGCGGCCGTGAAAAGCACGCTCGCTTTGAGAAAAGATTGCCACTTGCCATGCCGGACCCACTCGAACAGAAACGGAAGAGCGTTCAAATAAATTGGCGCCGCAGACGTGGTGCCCAACTGGCCTGCGGAATAAACCAGGAAGCTTTCCGAACCAAGAAAAACACTCGCCAGAGCGGCAATCGATGCGGCGCGCGGGCTGACCCAAAGCAAGGAAAACCGATAAACGCCCACGACGAGGAGCATGATGGCAGCAAGCTGTACCGCCATATACGCCATGTCCAAACCGAGGATCCGAGACACCAACGCCACCCACTGCTGCGGCAGGGGAGGGTATGTGGTCTGGGAAAAGCCCGCATACCACTTCGGATTCCATGGATCGAACCAATGGCTGACATAATGGGAAGCAAAGAAAATATGGAAGTTCGTGTCGTACGATTTCAGAGGCAGCTTCATGAGCAGAAGCGGCAGGTGAACCACGACAACCACCATCAGAACGAGGCCTATTGGTATGGGCCGTGGTGACGGTGCGATCGACTCAGAGTTCTGCACAATTGCCTCTCGGAAAAGTCGTAGGATTCAAGCAACGCACTCTTCGCAACTCTTTCTCTCATACCTTGCGTATTCGGTTAACGCCCACCCCTGCTGCTACTGCCAGGGATGGAAAGCGACAAAACTCTCACAAAACCACAATTTGGAAGGGCTTTGGGCAACCGGATAGGGATGTTTCATACCTTCATACCCTTGCGTACATCATTTGATTCTGCAGTCAGCCGTACTGTTGCTCCTTGGGCAAGATCGCCTTACGTGTAACATTGTTTCATGGTCCTTGCATGGTCTGCAGGCGTGTTGGGCTCGCTGCGCATGTAGGATGGTAAACCGAGTAGAGAACCGGCCGTTGGCCCAGGAAACACAGCGTATTCGCTCCCCAATGAACTCGCGTTACCCCTATATAAAGGATGTGAACGCCCAGACGGGCGTCTCCAGGACGTGCAAGGACGCGATCCCTGTAAAAGTGGATGGATTTGGAATGCTTTTGGCGCGTCTGGACGATTGTTGAATCGGCCGGGAGAAAACTCATGAAGACAGCTCCTTCTTTTCGCTCTTGAAACTGCCGTGGGACTGAACAATTATGCGGGAATCGAACTGCTCGAGTAGATGCAAACTGTTTCGGGCATCTGGCGGCAAGAGCCACCGAGAGTCTACGGAAAGACCCCCGGGCACTCCGTGCAGACGATCGTGACGTAAGCCTCTCAAGCAAAGTCCTATCCGCTACGTTGATCTAGGATGGGCGCTGACGCTCCTAAATGGTTGGGGGACATTCGGTCCAGCGGGGGCAGGCTCTCCATAACCCTCAAGAAGAATCCCATACCGCTGCCCTTCGGATAGAAGGCATCGGCGGCGACGCCGGAAGGCACCCCATCTCCAGAGAACGCGCCACTCATGGCGATCGTCTGCACTGAGGGAAAGCGGCGGCGAACCACCGACAGCAGCTCGAAGCCATTCATTCCCGGCATGTTAAGGTCGGAGACAAGAATGTTTGGCAATTCCTTCTGCAACTCCACCAATGCGGAGAATCCGTCCCCGGCAGATCGCACAAGATAACCAATCTGAGCGAGTACAAGCGACATCGAGGCTCGAATCATAGGCTCATCGTCGACGACAAGAACTCCTGCCTTTGTGCCAGCCATACATCACCCCACGACGTGCTTTAGTGCTCACCAACAGGGTCAGTGTCGTATTAACCGAATCCTAAATCTGGCCAATATGGGACAGGTACGCCCGAAAATATACACCTGTGCGAGGTTGCACGGCGAGCTTTGCGCTCGCTCCCCTTATGAAGGCGCTAGCCCCCCTTAAAAAAGCCTTGAATCGCGCCCTTTTGTTGTGCCGAGCATATGCAAACTGAGTGGCTTGCTTGTGGTCAATATCGCACAGGCTTGGAAAAGCCAGGAGCGTAAGGTTGGATGAAGCAGGTGTCTCAACCTTCTCACACGCGTCCAATTAGAGACTGCGCTGATGAACACACAGACATCGATTCCGATGTACGATCTGAACCCGCCATTGTGAGCCCTGCATTGGTGGTCAAGATGAGATTGCCTGCGTGATGCGCATTTGTTCGTCGGACGCGTAGTGTCGTTTTGCATCTACTGGAACTGCGCCGGGAGCCAATAGTGTACTTGCAGCCAGCATCGACGGCGTTTTCCGAATCAAAAAACCCACCGCGGCTTCGCGCTGGCGGCTTTTTGATTGCTAGACTTGAATTCCTGAAGATTGCATCGGTGTTAGTACTGCTCGCACTGGCCTGCGGCGTCGACGCACAGACTTACGATGTGGGGCCTGACGCTTCAAAGAGCCCCCAGGCCCAAACCAGTCAAACGCAGTCTCCGGACCAACCACTGGGTTGGGGATCGAATATTCAAAATGCGCGTCTTGCGCGCGCTGCGCAATTGGCCTTGCAGCACGGGGACCATGCGCTCGCGTTTGACTATGCGCGACGTGCTGCACAAGCAGCCCCAAGTGATCCGCAGTTATGGTTCCTGCTTGGCTATGCGGCGCGGCTGAATGCGAAGCTTCAGGAATCGGTAGATGCCTACAGTCGAGGTCTTCGCCTTAGCCCTTCAGCGCTCGAAGGACTCTCTGGTCTTGCGCAGACCTACAGTCTGATGGGGCGAACCGAAGACGCCGAGCGCCTTCTCAAACAGGTGATTGCGTCTGACCCGAAGCACAGAGATGACGCGCTATTGCTCGGAGATCTTTACATGAGATCGGCAGACTACACCGACGCACTCGATTGGCTGGGCAGAGCGGAACGGATCCAGCCTGACGCGCGGTCGGAGTTGCTGATGGCGATCTCGTACCAGCACCTGAAGCAAATGGATCTGGCAAACCGCTATCTCGAGTTGGCCAAACGACGCGCCCCGGACAACCCGGACGTTCAGCGATCGATGGCGGGATTTTACCGCGCGGTCGGGAACTATTCACAAGCCATTGCCGCACTCAAGTCAATCCGCAGCCCGAAACCGGACGTAGCGGCCGAACTCGCGTACACCTACCAGCTCGATGGCAAGCTGGATGATTCCGCCAGGCTATACGCGCAAACCGCCAATGCTGTGCCGAAGGACTTGGGCTTGCAACTCTCCGCGGCGCAGGCCGAGGTTGCGGTGGGTTCCATGGAGAAGGCGAACCCATTTCTCCAGCGCGCCGCAGGAATCGATGCCAACTACTATCGGTTGCACGCGATGCGCGGAGAGATTGCGAAGCTCCAGGAGCGCGACCAGGATGCCGTGCGGGAATACAGTGCCGCCGTAGTTAACCTGCCCGCAGAACCGGTCGAGGGACCGCTCTATGGCATTCAGTTGCACATGGATTTGATGGAGGTTTACAAGGACCTGGCGGACGAAAGTGCTGCCCATCATCAGCTCGAGACAGCGCAAGCCGAAATCAACGGGCTGGGCAATCAGGTGTCCGGTAAAGCACAGTTCCTGCGCCTGAGAGCTCTGATCAAGATGGACGCCGGTGACCTCGACGCTGCGCTGGGCGACATCAAGGAAGCGCTGTCAATCAACGCCCATGATCGCGATGATTTGCAGCTCAATGGAGATATCCTGATGAAACTCGGCCGCACCGAGGACGCGATTGCGGTTTATAAGCAAATTCTCGCGACTGATTCGGTCAACCGGTTTGCGCTTACCTCCCTCGGGTATGCCGCACGCGCAGCCGGGCGCGACCAGGATGCGGAAAAGTATTTTTTGCGCCTGGCACAAGCGGATCCTTCGTCGTACGTACCGTATCTTGCACTTGGGGATCTCTACACCGCTCGTCGCGAGTTCACAAGAGCTGAAGACTCTTACAGCAAGGGGTATGCACTGGCTCCGCGGAAAGCCCTGATTCTGGCGGGGGGGATGAATGCTGCAATCGAGGCGCATAACCTGAGTCTGGCCGGAACGTGGCTGAGTCGGGTCACGAACGAAATGGGGCAGGAGCCTCAAGTCCTTCGGGAAAAGGAGAGATACCTGAGCTTCAAGGGCGAATATCAGGAATCTGCTGAGGTCGGCCGGGAAGCAATAAAGGTGCTGCCCCGGGACAGGGATGTGGTTGTCTATCTTGGTTACGATCTGCTCCATCTCGCGAAGTACGATGATTTGCTTAATTTGACATCGGAGTATCTCAACATTTTCCCGAAAGAGCCTGACATTCCATTGCTGGAAGGCTATGTGCACAAGCATCAAGGACTCAGCGAGCAGGCGCGGCAAGACTTCACTGAAACACTGGATCGGGATCCGGAGGTGGTCACGGCATACGTGAACCGAGGCTACATGCTGAACGACCTTCACCAGGCCCAGCCGGCCGCAGCGGACTTCGAATCAGCCCTCAAGAGAGCGCCAAACGACGGAGAGGCGCACCTGGGACTCGCCTATGCGAACCTTGACCTGCATAAACCGCAGGTAGCCCTGCGGCAAGCGGAACTGGCAGAACGGACGCTGGGCGATTCAAGGGATATTCACATGATTCGCGCCACCGCTTATGGGCGACAAAACAATCTGACCGAAGCCGCCAGTGAGTATAGGGCTGCCTTGAAGTTCACTCCCAACGATGGCGCGTTACATCTCGGGCTTGCGAATACGTTCTTTGCAGAGCGGCAGTACCACGATGCGATCGACGAGTTGCAAATCGCGGTGAAAGATTCCCCCGACAACGCAAATGTCTATGCATTGCTTGCCCGCTCCTATGCGAACCTGCAAGATCGAGATCAAACACTGCGATATGTGCAAGTGGCGGAGCAACATGCCCAACAAGCGCCAACCGATGCAAACAATTTGGAATCAGGGCGAAGCGAAATCTACGTCTCCACGGGAGAGGCTCTGAGCACTCTCGGAGACCACGGAGCCGCAATGGAGCGCTTTCGGAAAGCGCTCGCAGCAACGGACAGCGATCGCGTAAGCGTACGTTTGGCGATTGCTCAGCTCATGGCACAGCAGGGCCATTCAGAGGATGCGGAAAGGCAGATTGCGTTGGCCCAGATGGAAGGTGAGACAGGGGAGACGGCGCCACCAAGCGGTAACGAGTTCATCGCGGCGGCGGACGTATTTCGGTCTATGCATGATTACGGACTATCGCAGGCGTACCTTCAACGCGCCAAGGCGGCAGGGGCGCCAGATGCAGAGGTGCGGATTGGATTGGCCAACAACTATCTCGCACTGGGAGACACAGCCAGGGCTCAGGCCGAGCTCTCGGCGGTCAGCGCTGTTGCAGATAGTGCGCCTGATTACCAGTATCTGCTGGCCGAGGCCAATGTCTTTCGCCAGCAACACCACAACGCCCAGGCGCTCACTGCCTTTGCGCAGGCTTCCAACGCTGAAGGCGAAGATCAAACGGCCGAACAGGCTCTGCTCCAGGCGGGAGCGGACGAAGGATTGAGAGTCACACCCATTCTGAGCTTGCTCTCCAACTTTTCGGTTGAACCTATCTTTGAAGATACGACGGTTTATGTTCTGGACTCGAAGCTGGATGCGGTGTTTCCAGTGCCGAGTTCCGATACCGCTCTTCTACCACCCCCGCGTTCCTCCGTTGAGACACAATGGACCAACGCATACCATCTGCATCTTAACCATCTTCCCACCACCAGCGGTTTCTTCCAGGTGCGCAACGCGCGCGGGCAAATATCGGTGCCCAGCACGAACTCAATTGTGAGCCGCGATACGACGGATTACTCGTTTAACGTCGGGTTGAATCCGACGGTCAATATAGGCAGCAATGTGTTGACGTTCAATAGCGGTGTTCAGGCAACGGTCCGGCGTGATTCCAAGTCTCCGGTTGCAATGAACCAGAACCTCTTTCGTGTGTTTACGTATATGTCGACGAGTTCGTTTTTCAATACGGTTTCGGTTAGTGGGTATGTCATCCGGGAAGCAGGTCCTTTTACTGAAAGCAATGTGCATTCGCGGGTCCTTACCGGTGCCATTGACTTCCGCGTCGGGGCACCATGGGGTAAGACTGCTCTGGTGACTGGATGGGGAGCCAACGATCAGCAGTTCTCGCCGGTAAACTACGAAGATTACCTGACCTCCTCCTATCTGGGCATCGAGCGCCGGTTTGGTGAGCGATTGAATCTCAGAGCTGTGGCAGAGGACCTGCGGGCATGGCGGGTAGTGGGGACGAACTCGGGAATTGCGCAGAATCTGCGCCCGGCTGGAACCGTTGATTTCACTCCAAACCATAAATGGGACCTGCAGGTTTCGACAGCCTACTCCAGCACCAGAAGCTTCCACGCTTACGACGCGATCCAAAATGGCTTTTCTATTTCGTATGCGAGGCCGTTCCGCCGCAAATTCAATGACGATTCCGGAGCAGTTGTCCTGCAGTATCCGATTCGATTTTCAGCAGGCATACAACAGGAGACGTTTTTCAACTTTACGGGCGGTCAAAATCAACAGTTCAGACCTTATGTGCAAATCAGTCTGTTTTGAAGGGGGAATCCGATGAGAATTTGCTTAGTTGCGACGTTCCCTCCCAGCGGCCGCCAGTTGAATGAGTATGCCTTTTATATAGCGCGGGAGCTACAGCGCAATCCTGACGTCGAATTGATTATTCTCGCCGACGAATTGACTGACTACGAGTTCGCGACCGACGAGAACGGCAATACGCTCAAAGCTCATCAACAGTCAGAGTTGCCGGGCTTCAATGTTATCCGCTGCTGGAAGTTCAACAGCCTTGCAACTCCGGTGCGCCTGTTAAATACCATTCGGCATTTGAAGCCCGATGTCGTTTGGTACAACCTCGTCTTCTCGAGCTTTGCAACACCCGGGAATCCGTTTGCCGCATTCGCCGGGCTCTCGGCGCCTGCTCTGACGAGAGCCGCAGGCTTTTTCACGCATATCACCTTGCACCACATCGTCGAGCATGTCGATTTTGCCGCCGCCGGAGTGCGGCGAGAAAAGCTAATTCGAATGGGTAGTGACCTGGCTACGAAAACTTTACTTAAGGCGCATTCAGTTTCTGTTCTGCTTCCCAACTACCGCCGCACCCTGATTACAAAGTATTCCGCTCAAAACGTGCTGTTGAGTACACATGGAACATTTGCATCCATTCCCAACCCTCCGGATTTTACGAAACGCGGCAATCCGGATTTGCGCGTTCTGGCGATCGGACACTGGGGAACCTATAAACGGTTGGAGACGCTGATGGAGGCTTTTCCGGCTGTCTTGAAAGAAGTTCGGAATGCCAGGCTGATCGTGGCCGGCGCCAATCATCATACGAAAGCGGGATATTGGGAATCGATACGCGCGGCACAGCCCACAGGCTTGCCAATCGAGTTCCGCGGATACGTTTCGGAAGAAGCCATTCCGGAGCTTTTTCGAACGACCTCGGTCCTTGTTTTGCCCTACGACTCTGCCACGGGATCGAGCGGCCCCGCCCATCAAGCGTGTGAGTACGCACTTCCAATTGTGTGCGCGGACATCGCCGACCTTCGCGAAATGGCGGCGAATGAAGATATGGCTGCCAACTTCTACAAAATAGGCAATGCGGCCGATCTCGCTGAGCAGCTCATTGTCATTCTGAAGTCTCCAGAGCTACAACTTCGCATGGCGGAGTGCAACTTTGCGGCGGGAGTCCGGATGACTATGGCCAGCGTTGTCAGGAACTATCTTCGCTGGTTCGAACTCAACAAATGCAAGAAAGCGATACGCAATGCAGAAGTCTTTCCAGGGCCGCTGCGTCTCTGGCTTCGCGCTCTATGGGCCAGCGAGGCTTCACCTCACTGGAGTTTGCAAACTGCTTTGTTCGCTCAGCGGAGAAATGGCATGAATGACCGCCTCTGCAGCGATCCGGCGGAAAACTATGCTCATGTCGACAGTGTGGCGGATCCCTTTGCCTGGAGCCAGTCGAAAGCCCCAAGGCATCTTTCGAATGGCGACGGGGATCAGCCGAATCCAATGCGCAACATCAACCTGTGAATTGAGGCCTCGAATTGCCACAGCCGGAAGGTCTACGGTAGCTCCGATAGCTAAGGCCATGGCAGAGATTTACGGCAGAAACTGCATAAGTGGTCATCATTCGTCCATGTTCTGACGCAGCTCTACTGCGGGCCGTGCCGGGCAACCTGCCGAGGTTTCGATTCATCTAAACAAGGACGTGTCGAAGCGGATGGGTTTTGCCCACTCGGGCCGGTTGCCGGAAGATGCTAAAGGTCCGGTCCAAGAAAGCCGCTTCGATCCTGCATTAGTCTCAACTGGCGCAAGAGACTATGGAGCCCGGTGACTATATGTACCTGTTTAGTTGTGGTCCATTTGTCTGCCGAGCTTTTCAGACTAGCGTGCTCCCCTTAAGGGGATAGAAAGGAAAACACCGTGACAAAGGCGCGCGTTCGCAGATCTCTTCCTCGGAATCTTTCCTGGATGATTGCTGGCTTTTTGCTTCCCCTGCTGTTCACCGGATGTGGGGGTATCTCCACTGGTACTTCTGCCGCGCCAACAGTGGGCATTACCGCCAGCCCAGCTTCGATTGTTGCGGGCAGTTCGTCCACTTTGACCGTGACCGCGGCGAATGCCACTCAGGTGACGGTGGC
>PLGM01000253.1:29105-33339 GCA_003139795.1 Acidobacteriaceae bacterium
GGCACCTCATATACCTTGCAGGCAAGCGGCGGAACGCAGTCAGTGACCCCAACCGTGACCACTACTTACACAGCAGCCGCGACCGGCGCTGGAGGCACCGCCCCCCCGGCGAGTGCGACGGTGACGGTGACTACGAATCCAGTGCCGACCGTCACCATCGTCGCGAACCCTACTTCAATTGTCTCGGGGAACTCATCCACGTTGACCGTGGTTGCGACCAATGCCACTCAGGTGATAGTAACCGGAACCGATAACACCACGTATCCGCTGCAGGCGAGCGGTGGAACGCAGGTAGTGACCCCAACCGTGACGACGACTTACACCGCAACCGCAACCGGGGCCGGAGGAAACGCTTCCAACACCGCGATGGTGACGGTGTCAACGACAAGCGGCGTTCAATCCATCGACCACGTCATCTTCATGCTGCAGGAGAACCACACATTCGACAATTATTTCGGAATGCTGAATCCTTATCGGGAGAACCCGAACGGAAACGGGATCTGTCCCAACAATGCGTCCGGCGTTCCTCAGTGCTGGAACATCGGTGACGACGGCGTTACATATAACGTGGATGGCATCGACGACAAGCTGACCACGATCAGTAACGAGGACGACGAAGGCACATCCTTCCCACTCTTCAAGCTCACCAGCACCTGCATTGACGATGACAGTTCGGATTGGCTGGCGAGCTACGGCAGCGTCAATCGCTACAATTTTCTCACTACACGCCCGATCCTTATGGATGGCTTCGTCCACACGGCCGAAGGCTACGATAAGAGCTGCGCCCTCTCAAAAAGCTGTTCGGGCAACTTCACAAGTCCGATAACTGGCCGGCTCGCCATGGGGTATTACGACCAGGGCTTTCTCAATTACTACTACTACATGGCATCTCAGTTCGCGGTGTCCGATCGCTGGTTCTCGCCGGTGGCGAGCAAGAGCATTGACAATCGCATCGCCACCTTCACGGGAGGCACGACCCAGGGTCTGGTAAAGGACCCGGGAGGCGACGACAATCTTCCTCAGCTCGAAATATCGAATATCTTCGAAGCACTTGACAAGGCAGGTGTATCGTGGAAAGTCTACTACACGGTCAGCCAGGGCTTTTGCCTCGACGAGGATGACTGCCAGGCCAGCCCAAACACAGCGTATCCCGCGACAGACTTCTCTAACCTGACCTATTCGTATCAGTATCTGTACGACAATCCGAAGGGCCCATCCGTCGCTCCCTGTACGGGATCCACCGTGGGGTCCATCGTTGTTGGTGATGCGGGGGATACCTTCTGCATCGATCCGAACCACATTGCCCCGCTGGTACCGAACTACTTCAACGATCTCACGAATGGTACGCTTCCCAGTTTCGCTTTCATTGAGGCCGGCTACGGCAACAATGACGAGCATCCGGGGTCGGGTCAGCCGATTCTGGCGGGGCAGGCACAAGTGGCGAGTGTGGTCAATGCATTCATGAACAGTTCTTCCTGGAAGGATTCAGTTTTCTTCTTCAGCTACGACGAGGGTGGGGGACCATACGACCATGTTCCACCGGTCCCCGGCCACTCCAACGACTACACGGACGCCTCGTTGGGAACTATCCCGGATATCTCGACGATTGCAGTGAATCCCGATACAACTCCTCAGCAGCCGCGTCTGTACTTCCCCTGTGTGCCAACCACTCCCGGGACGCCGACGCTGCATTGCGATCTGGCCTCGGATGATCCTGGTGCTAATTCTGGTGACGCAGCGTATGCCCAGGGGTTTGCCGCCCAACTTGGTTTCCGCCTGCCGAACACGATCATCTCGCCTTTCACGCGGAGGCATTATGTTTCCCACACGCCGATGGACCATACGGCGGTGCTCAGGTTCGTCGAAGACCGGTTTATCGGCAACCACATCTACCTGACTAACCGCGACGCGGCTCAGCCCAATCTGCTGGAGTTTTTCGACTTCACCAACGTCCCGTGGGCCACCCCGCCCACGCAGACATCATCGCCGCCGCCCACGCCGGTGCCAGTCGGCAATGACAGTGCATGCACCCCTACGAGTTTGGGGCCCTGAGCCCGTGGCCCGCAGGTTCTCAGCTGGTATTGAGGGATTCACGGACGATGCGTTCGAGATTCCTGGGTTCGGTTTGACGGCCGCAAACGCGGCCGTCAAGCTCGAAGACTCTCCCGAGACATCCTCAATCGCCTGAGCTACAGCTTCATCAACTAACCGGCAGTGTTGCCGATTCCACCGTCTCCGTCACGCTTGCATTATCGCTGTGGCGATTTCAATTCATCGGACACTACCTCAAACGGCCGCATCATGTCGTGATCTTCATGCTCCAGCATGTGGCAGTGAAAGACATAGCGGCCGGTATAGCCTTCGAATCGAGCGATGATCGTGAGCACTTCTTGCGGGTTGACGACCGCCGTATCCTTCCATCCGGCCTCGTTTGCCGCCGGCAGGCGCGGTATTCCCACAAGTTCCAGGTTGCCTTTGCGAAGAGACACGGGGTTGAATCCCTGGCGTTGCAGGATCTGAAATTGCACCAGATGCAAATGCATCGGATGCGCATCTTCGGTATTGTTGATGAATCGCCATTTCTCAATGGAGCCCAATTTCACAACTTCCGTGACCGGGTCGTCGTATCCCTTGCCATTGATTTCAAGTCCCAGGGACCGTCCTTGACGGTCCATTCCCTCGGCCAGCACGAAATCCCTGGTAGCGATGGATTTAGTCTCATCCAGCTTAGGGAGCGGGCGAGGCGGCGGCATGCTGAAGGACTTCCCATTGCTGGAGAGGGGAAGGGTTACCCGAAACTGCATCAACTCAAGCAATGCCAGATGGTGTGGTGTGATCGTGTCCCATCCCGGAAATGGAGCTGGAGCGTTGTTGGACAAGGTCACGGTCTTGCCTTCGAGTCCGGAAAAATCAACAATCAAGTCCGCACGCTCAGCCGGTGCCAGCAATACCTTGTTCAATGCAACCGGGTTGGAGAGAAAACCGCCGTCGGTTCCGATCTGGTGAAATGATACAAGGGAAGGTATGTCCGTGGGGCTCTTGGCAAGATTGAAAAAAAGATTGAAGAACCGGGAGTTCGCTGCGTTTAACACGCGCAGACGATAGCGGCGCGGCTCGACTTGCAGATAAGGGTAGATAGCGCCGTTGACGACTGGAAGGTCGCCAAATAACTCAGGCGCCCACCAGTGCTGAGGCGGCTTCTGACCATCGTCGAACGTCGGAGAGTAGACGAGCTGACCCTCGTCATCCAATGTCCGATCCTGCAGTACAAGTGGAACTTCATAATCGCCTGACGGCACGTTCATGGCGTGCTCCTCGTCGTCACGCAGGAGAAAGAATCCTGACAAGCCCGCATATACGTTCAAGCGCGTAATGCCTACCGCATGATCGTGATACCAAAGCGTCGCGGCCGCCTGGCTATTCGGATAGTGATAGCGCGCCGATTGTCCGGGCGTAAACCACTTCTCAGGCAGCCCATCGCTTTCGGATGGACTGCGTGAGCCGTGAAGATGAGGTACGGTCCTGACTGCGGGGGCCGGAGGCATTGCGCCGTGTATGCGGGGGTCGATGTCGAAAATATGCCGTAAAGGCAAATGGTTCTCCCACTGGACTACGATTGGCGTGCCCCGCAGAGCCTCGATGGTTGGACCGGGATACTGCCCCTCATATCCCCACAGCCTGGTGGGCGGAAGCTGCGAATGCATCCGTTGTGTGAATTCCAACATGCGAACGCGATATTGAGCCCCGTCCTCGCCCGTGCTTTGCGGCATCAATCGCTTCGGAACAGGCAGTGGATCGATATATCGCTCCAGCGAGCCAGGCTTGCGATATACCGGTAGGGCAGCCGCCGGGCCCGTTGTATCGTCAGCATCGACGCCATGCGCAAAGACCAGAGCAGGTACAGATGCAATGCACAGCTTGAGAAAATCACGCCTCTTTTGTGAATTCATTTCACCTCAAGGAGAGCCTGCCAAGCTCGAATCCCTCGCTTCCGGATAGCTTTGCCAGAAACAACGCTCCGGCGGCGCCCAAAGGATGCGCAACAGACTACTGCCATTCTATCTCCAGGCAGCGGCGATCACCACAAATGGCAAATTGGCGCTTTGCCCTTTCAGCTCTTGACTTCCAATCTACCCTCTCCCAATGCTAAAGGGAACTTCTCCCGTCATTGGCCCAGGGCCGACGCTTATAAATTACTATGTGCCGCTGTGGTTTAGGGAGACTCTGCACAAGT
>PLGM01000390.1 GCA_003139795.1 Acidobacteriaceae bacterium
ACTTGTGCAGAGGTTCCCTAGAGTTTGATCTCAAATGCCGCCGGGTGCCTCAAGTCCGGAACGCGAGATGCGGGACTTTGGCGGTCACATTAAAAATTCAATGAGCCTTGACTCTTGGACAGGAATCCCACGTCACAAGCGGAAGATTGTCCATTGTAGCCCCCACCACTAGCTCTTGGCAGTGATAGAAAGTTACCACACCTTCAAGCAGAATCTTCCGCAGGCCGCTCCTTTTGCAATGAGGACAGATTTCAATCGTGGCACCTCCGACCTCTGTGCCAACTGATAAATGTGTGTAGTCGAGCAGTGTCATGACGATTCCCCGATATTGGGACATCATAGTCTTGAATTGAAGGAATTTGGGTCAGGAGGGCCGGATTCCGCCGCGCGGCCAATCCTTTTCGCAGCCTCACCGCGAAAGGGTGGGAGATCGCTAATGTCAACCGTCGCCTACTCGTGCTACCCCTCACCTATGCGGCTACATCGAAACGTTCGATCTTGGGGCGCTTTTTGTGGGATGCTTGCCACATATCGTAGCCTGCTTGCAGATCGTACCAAAAGCTGGCGTGGGTTCCGAGCGCGTCCGACAAGCGCAGCGACATATCTGCCGATATGCCCGTCGCGCCGTTGAGAATACGCGAGAGCGTGGTGCGCGAGACATGCAGGCGCTTGGCGGCAGTAGTTACGTCTATATCTCCAAGGTATTCGCGCAGCACCTTGCCCGGATGAGGCGGATTGAACATTTGCGTCATAGTTCTATCTCCCGTGATAGTCCTGATAGTCGACAAGAATTGCGTCTTCTCCCTCGAATCTGAAAGTGAGCCGCCGATTGCCGTTGACCCGAATGGACCAATGGCCATCCAGATCGCCCTTCAGTGGATGCAAGCGCCATCCCGGCGTGTTCAAGTCGGAGGGCGATTTTGCCGCATCAAGTGCATAAAGCTGAATGGAGAGCTTGGCGGCATGAGCGGGTTGAATTCCCGCTTTGCTCCCGGTCTTGAAGAATTTCTCAATTCCTGCGTGCCGAAAGCTCCTTACCATGTGTTAAGTGTAGCGCCTCACGCACATCTTGCCAAGTCCCGCCGGCAACTGTCTCAGAACGATACAGCCCGTAACGCCGCAGGTTCCCCCCTGCTCCCATTGAGGGAAAAGGCCGGCAGGCCGCGGGCTATAGTGAAAGCTGGCGACTCTCACGACCTTGCTCAGGCGTGACGACTCAAGGTAGAAACCAATCCCGTCCCCTGATATGGGAGGATGAAGCGCCCGCGGAGTCTCGCTTCCGGCGCGTGCGGCAGGGTGTGCTGCCCAACGGGCGCGTCCGCCCCGGCGGACCCGGCATGCCGCTGGAGATGGTTGACCCGGACGGCGACGACGACCCGCGTCTGGGAGGGGGGCGCTTCGACGTGCCGAGCGGACCCTGGTGGCGTCCTTCGAGCACCGTGGGGCGGGTGTTTCTGGGGTTGGGCATTCTGATCGTTCTGGGCGGGCTCACCACGGCCGGCGTACTTCTGAAGACCTATCTGGAGCGGGACGCGCGCTTCCGCATTGCCGGGGCCGGCAACATCGAGGCCACCGGGCTGACGGAGGTGAGCCGCGCGGAGATGCTGCCGGTGTTTGGCGAAGACATCGGGCGCAACATCTTCTTTGTTCCCCTGGGCGAGCGGCGCAGGCAACTGGAAAAGATTCCCTGGGTGGAGCGGGCCACGGTGATGCGGCTGTTGCCGGATCAGATTCGCGTCCAGGTGGTGGAGCGGCAGCCGGTGGCCTTTGTGCGCCAGGGCCAACAGATCGGGCTTGTGGACGGGAGCGGGGTTCTGCTCACCATGCCTGCGGCCACGATGGCCCAGCACCACTACTCGTTCCCGGTGGTGACGGGGATCGACCCCCGCGACCCGCTCGCCAGCCGCACGGCGCGGATGGCGGTGTATCAGCGCCTGCTGGCGGAGCTGGACGCCAGCAACCAGCACCTTTCCGAACAGCTTTCGGAGATCGACCTGACGGACGCCGAGGATGCCCGCGTGACCATGCCGGAGCAGGGCGCCGACATCCTGGCTCACTTTGGCGACGAGCGCTTTCTGGAGCGCTACCAGCGCTACAAGGCGCACATCGCGGAGTGGCGGCAGCAGTATCCCAAGCTGGCGGCGGTGGATTTGCGCTACGACCAGCAGGTGGTGCTGGAGATGACGCCCGGCACCGACGCCGTGGCGGCAGCGGTGGGCGAGGCGACCGCGACCTCCGGAACAGGTGAGGCGGCGAGCCCGGCGAAGCCTTCCGCGGGGACGAAGAGCGCCGATGCTTCCGCAACGGATGCGGCGCCGGGCAAGCCAACGCCGAGCAAGCCTGCAGCCGGCGTGAAGCCGACCAAAGCGACAACGAAACCGGCGGCGCCGGGCAGGCCGAAGACCGCCGCGCAAAAGGCAGCCGCGGTGGAGGCACTTGCAGCCAAACAGCGGGAAGCCAAAGAGCGAGCGGCACAAACAAAGGCCGCGCACGACAAGGCGGAACGAGACAAGAAGCGCGCGGCCGCGCAGCACGACGCGCTGACCGTGAACAGGCAGAACCCTTTTCCATCCACCCGTCCAGCCGCGGTTGCGGCCCAGGGGCAGTGAGCGCCATGAGCCAGAAACTGGACAACTTGATCGTGGTGCTGGACATCGGCAGCGCGTACACGCGGGTGCTGGCGGCCGACCTGAACGAGGGCGCGCTGCGCTATCGCGGGTACGGGATGGTGGAGTCGGCGGGGATGCGCAAGGGGCTGATCAGCGACCTGGCTCCGGCGGCCAGGGCGGTGAAGGCGGCCAACGAGCAGGCGGAGCGGGTGGCGCGCGCCAACATCAGCGAGTGCGTGGTGGGCGTGGGCGGGCCGCATATTCGCGGACTGAACACCAACGGAGGATTCGAGCTGGGCAATCGCCCCTGCGAGATCACCCGCGAGGACGTGCGCACCGCGGTGGAGCGGGCGCGGGCCGTGGAGCGGCCTCCGGATCGCGAGATCCTGCACCTGCTGCCGCGCCAGTTCATCCTCGACGATCAGCCGGGAATCTTCGATCCCGTGGGCATGGTGGGCGTGCGCCTGGAGGTGGACCTGCACATCGCCACCTGCTCGGGGAGCGCCCTGCAAAGCACGGTGACCTGCGCCAACCGGGCTGGCCTCGAGGTGACCGAGGCGGTGCTGGAGTCGATTGCCGCCGCCGAGGCCACGCTCTCGGCCGACGAGCGGGAGCTGGGCGTGTGCCTGCTGGACATCGGCGCCCACTCCAGCGATCTGACGGTATTCTTCGAAGGTGCGGTTGCGCATACAGCTTCGGTTCCCATCGGCGGGCAGCACTTTACCAACGACCTGGCAGTGGGGCTGCAGATACAGTTGGCCCAGGCTGAAGAACTCAAGCGCCAGTACGGCCACTGCGTGGTGACGGCGGTGCCGCAGCAGGCGGAGATCGAGATCTCGAACCCCCAGCCGGGCGCCGCGGCGACCCTGCGCCTGCGCGCCATTGCCGAGATCCTGGAGCCGCGGGCCCGCGAGCTTCTCTATTTTGTCAAGGAAAGCCTGCGCCAGGGCGGGGTGGTGGATGCGCTGGGCGCCGGTTGCGTGCTCACCGGCGGCGGAGCGATGCTGCCCGGTATCCTGGAGGTTACAGAAGACCAGCTGCGGGTTCCGGCGCGGACCGGAATGCCGGTGCGCCTGTCGAATATGCCCGGCGAACTGGTCCATCCCAGTTTTGCCACCGCCATTGGAATGCTTTTGTATGCCCACCGCACGCGGGTGACCAGGGCGGCCGAAAGCAACAGTCTGCGCGCCAAACTGCGCGCCATCTTTGCAGCCAGTTTTTAACCGTCAACGTTTTTAGACACCACCAGGAGGTCCGAGCCGCTATGGAACATGAGAAGAACCAAGCCGGAGAGATGCGTATTCAGTATCACGAGGAGCCGGTGCGCGGAGCGCGCATCAAGGTGATTGGCGTGGGCGGGGGCGGCGGCAACGCCGTGAACCGCATGATCCAGGCGCGCATGGAGGGCGTGGAGTTTATCGCCGCCAACACCGACGTGCAGGCGCTCAAGCTGTCGCAGGCGCCGGTCAAGCTCCAGCTTGGGGTGCGGCTCACCAGCGGCCTGGGCGCGGGTGCCAACCCCGACGTGGGCCGGCGCGCGGCGCTCGAAGACTCGGAAAAGATCATCGAGGCGCTGGAAGGGGCCGACATGGTCTTCGTCACCGCGGGGCTGGGTGGCGGCACGGGCACCGGCGCGGCGCCGGTGATCGCCTCGCTGGCCAGCGAGATGGGCATTTTGACCGTGGCCGTGATTACGCGTCCTTTTGCCTTTGAGGGCAAGCGGCGGCTGCAGCAGGCGGAGCGCGGCCTCAAGGAGCTGCTGGAGAGCGTGGACACCATGATCGTGATCCCCAACGAAAAGCTGCTGGCGGTGGCCAAGGACGCCGGCTTCTTCGAGAGCTTCCGCATCGCCGACGACGTGCTGCGCCAGGGGGTGCAGGGCATCAGCGACATCATCACCATCTCCGGCATCATCAACCGCGACTTTGCCGACGTGAAGACCACCATGGCCGGCATGGGGCACGCGGTGATGGGCACGGCGGTGCGTTCGGGCTCGAATCGCGCCATCGAGGCGGCCCAGGCGGCCATGGCTTCGCCGCTGCTGGAGGCCGGCGCCATCGACGGCGCGCGCGGCATCCTCATCAACATCACCGGCTCCAGCTCGCTCAAGCTCTCCGAGGTCAACGAGGCTTCGTCGCTGATTCAGTCCTCCGCGCACGAGGACGCCAACATCATCTTTGGCGCAGTGCTGGACGAGAAGATGGGCGAAGAGGTCAAGATCACGGTCATCGCCACGGGTTTCCGCGACCAGATGCCGGAACGGCGGGCGCGCATGCTGAGCGTGGGAGACGAGCCGGTGGTTTCAGTGCCGGTGATGGCGCCCGGCAACTGGCTGCACGAGCCTGCCCCCGCCCCCGCCCCCGCCGTCGCGGTCTCGCAAGCGCCGGCTCGCTTCTTGAGCCAGGACGAAGAAGCGGAAGAAGAGGCGGTCGAGGGGGCAGAGGACGACGAGGCGTTCTTTTTCGCATCCTCGGCGGGGCCGGCTGTAGCCACCACCGTCAGCATGGCGGCTTCCGCGGTGCAGGCTGAGGCCGTAGCCGCCCCTGAGTTTGGGTTCGAGGAGCCGGAACTGGTGGCCGCGCCAGCCAGGCCGCAGTTCGCCGAAATGGACGAGGAACCGTCGTACACCCCGCTGCCCAGGGACTACGCTTCGGACTTCGGCGGCGGACCGTCCAGTCAGACTGAGGCGAACGAGTACCGCGCCCAACCGGCAGCGGCGCCCTGCCCTGAAGCCGCGGAAGAGGCGGAGCGGGACCTGGATACGCCGACATTTCTGCGCCGGTTGCGGTTCTAGGAGGTCGTTTTGGGAATCCCGGCGCGGGGCTTGCCCTTTTGGAATTCGGCGCCGGGGCTCGGTTCGTGCAATATAGCTCTAAGGCGTATAGTTCGAATTAGCTTTAATGAACGAAGCGATCCCCAGAAAGTGGAATGGTGGTCGCATTGTCTTTCTGGCTAGTATCGAGGTAGTTAACTGCTGCTTTTTCGGGTGATGGAGATCACATTCGGGATAGAAGAGTTGCAGTTAACGTGAACCCATTCGCGGCAGGGACAGAAAGCAACCCCGCGGAATGGCCGATAAGCAGGAAGTGCGCCGCCCACGGGCAGACGTACGGCACGAACTTCATGGTTGAGAGGATTTGCTGGATGAAGCTATCGCGCGTTTGGGGATTTGGATTGGTTCTAATCTGCTTCGGCGTGGGCAATGCCGGCGCGGCGGCGTTGAACGCTCCGCACACGCTGCACCACGCCAAGGCGGCCGAGTCTCACCTGGCAGAGCCTCATCGCGGCAGCGGCCATCACGCCGCGGCGCATGTTGCCGGGCCGACAGCCAGGTCCACAATGGCCCGTGCCGGAACCACCCACGCCGCAGCAAAAGCCGGGCCGGCCGGGCACGAAGCCAGGCTGACCTCACGAGGCCAGGCCAGAGCCAGCGTGCGCCGCGTATCTCTCACCTCCCGCCCCCGTCGCTACTATGAGCGTTTCAGCGCCAGTTCCTTTGCCAGCGGAGACATCTTTGCGGGCGATATGGCGGGCGGCGAGGACCCGGTGGTTCGCCAGGCGGCCATCGATGCGCTGGGCGACATGAACGGCACCGCCGTGGTCATCGACCCGTCCAATGGGCGCATCCTGGCCATGGTCAACCAGAAGCTCGCGCTCTCGCCCGGAGCCGAGCCCTGCTCGACCATCAAAATCACCGTGGCCATGGCCGCGCTGTCCGAGGGCCTGGTCACGCGCGATACGCCGGTGCAGTTGGCCGGCTTCCGCATGAACATGACCGACGCGCTGGCCAAGAGCAACAACCTTTACTTCGAGGAACTTGGCCGCGAGCTGGGTTTCGAGCGCGTGCGCTACTACGCCAACCAGTTTGGCCTGGGCGAGCTGGCCGGTTACAACATCGACGGCGAACAGTTGGGCGTCTATCCCGACAAGGAACTGCCCGCATCAGAAGGCGGCGTGGCCCGCATGTGCAGCTTCGGCCAGGGCGTCTCCATGACCCCGCTGCAACTGGGCGCGTATGTGGCAGCCCTTGCCAACGGCGGAACTCTCTACTACCTGCAGCACCCCACCAGCCCTCAGGATGTGGCGGCCTTTGAGCCCAAGGTGAAGCGGACTCTGGACATTGCCAAATACGTTCCCGACCTGCAGGACGGCATGGCCGGCGCGGTCGAGTATGGAACCGCCCGCAGCCTGCGCGCCACCTTCCGCGAGCTGCCGGTGTTCGGCAAGACCGGGACCTGCTCGGACAATGGAACCCGCTTCGGCTGGTTTGCCTCCTACTCCGACTCGCCCCAGGGCAGCCTGGTGACGGTCTTCTTCCTTGAAGGCGGTCGGCCCACCTTCGGCCCCCGCGCTGCTGAGCTGACCGGCGAGTTCTACAAGAATCTCTGGGACCGCAACTATTTTGCGAACAAGGGCCAGCAGGCTGCCCAGGCCACGGCGCCGGTTTCCGCAGGGCAGCCTTCCGCACTGCAGCCTTCCACGCAGCAAGCCTTCCCGCTCCAGGCTGTTCAGTAGGTCGTTCGAACCGGTTCCAATGCTCCGCCGAGAAGCCGCCTCCGGGCGGCTTTTCTGGCATTTGTGCACAAATCTCCTTTGCGTGAAGCCAATTCCCAACTGGATCATCGGATAGGATGAGACTCTCCCCAGTCTCTCTCGCCTTCCACTGGCCGGCAGACGAGAAAAGACGGTCTGATTCCCTTGAAGCGAAGACAGGACCCTCCCCATGGCTTTGCCGGAACACATTCTGCTGATGTACGGCTACCTGCTGCTCTTTACCTGGGTTTTGGTGGAGCAGTTCGGTATCCCGCTGCCCGCCATGCCGGTGCTGCTGGCTGCCGGCGCGCTCTCTGCCGAGCACGAGCTCAGCTTTACCCTGGCATTCGCGGCCGGACTGGCGGGGTGCCTGATTGCCGACAGCTCATGGTTTTTTCTCGGCCGCAGGTACGGCCACCATGTGCTGCGCATCTTGTGCAAGCTGTCGCTGGAGCCAACAGTGTGCGTCCGCCGCACGCAGGATTCCTTTGGTCGCCGCCGCGCCGTCACGCTGATGATTGCCAAGTTCGTGCCCGGCCTGGCCACGCTGGCCTCTCCGGTGGCCGGACAGAACGGCATGGGCTACGGCCGATTTCTGGTCTTCGACGGCATCGGGGCCACGGCTTGGGTGGGCGCTCTGCTCACCGCGGGCCGCTTCTTTGGCGACCTGCTCAAGCGCGATCCCCGCCTGCTGGACTGGGCGGGAGAGTTCTCGGGCGCCCTATTGATCCTGGGCATTCTCGTCTTCTTTGTGGGCCGCGTCGTCCGCCGCCGCATGGTGATCAAGAAGCTGGCGGCCGCGCGGCTGGAGCCGGAGGATCTGAAGCAGCAGCTCGATGCCGGCGAAGCGGTCTACATCGTGGACCTGCGCCATCCGCTGGAGTTGTTGACGGACCCCTTCACCCTGCCCAGCGCGCTCCTCTTCTCGCCCGACTCACTGGCCGCGCGACACCACGAGATTCCCCGCGACCGCGACATTGTGCTCTACTGCAGCTGCCCCAGCGAAGCCACGGCCGCCAAAACGGCCATGACCCTGCACAAGCTGGGCATCGAGCGCGTGCGGCCGCTGCGCGGCGGCTACGACGAGTGGAAGCGGCTGGGATTTCCGCTTGACGCAATTGCGGCTGCCACTCCAGCCGCAAACTGACCACTCGAGCGCGCCGCTGCGCGAAACTACACCCCTACAAACAGAGCCGCTATGCTGGTGCCGATGGGAGACCCAATCCCGCTGCAAGGGTCGGGGCCAGGTGCTGCGTCATAAAGCCCGTTGCTTCCCACGGTGATGTCGTTGAAGGCTCCCTGGTTCTGCCAGAGTTTGGGCGTCACAAACCCGAGCTTGTTTCCGAAGGAGGCAAACAGTCCGGCGTAGAGCGGGGCCACCGCGCTGGTTCCGCCCACAACCGCATGCGAGCCGTGGACAACGATTTCGTAACCTGTGTTTGGGTCCGCGTCCGCGCACACGTCGGGGACCATCCTGCCGCTCCCATACTGGGTGTTTGCGGGCGCGGGCGGCGCGCCAATCTGGAATGCCTGCACCGGGAAGACGGTCGAGTAGCCGCCACCCGTTCCTTCACCGTTGGTCTGGCCGGGATTGTCGTTCCAGACCGTTTCCTGCGTCGGAGTCTTGTTGGTCCCTCCACAGCTGACCACATGCGGGCAGGAGGAGGGACAATCCACATTGGCCGGGGTCGGTCCGCCGTCGCCGGAGTCGTTATCCCCGGCCGCGCCAAACACGATCATTCCGCCGGCAGTTGCGGTCGCCGCGATCGATTCCATCTGTTCCGCCGCGGCAGTGCCCCAGTTGGCTTCGTCTGAGCCCCAGGAGATGGAGCACACATCGCAACCATCGGCGCTTGCTTTTTGAACGGCAGTCCCGATGTCCTGCGACCAGTAAACACGGATCGTGGCCGCCTGGCCGGTTGCGGCAAAGTAGGCCGCTCCGGACACCTGGATATCGAGGGCGACCTCGTAGTCCGGATCGTCCGCGGAACCGACGTTCTGGTTGGGGCTGTTTTGTGTGCCGTCCACCGAGACATCGGTGACCTGCGGCGAGGGCTGGTTGATGGCCTGGAAAAGTGCGTCCAGATCGGACTGCACCCAGCCGCCGCCCAGTTCAACAATGGCGATCACGCCGCCGCCGGCGAGGCCGGTGGGCCAGTTGTAGGCCGTGCAGAGAGCGGGCAGCGTCCACGGACCAGCAGCGGGGGCATCTGCGGCGGCATGGGCAGTGATAGAGGAAGTATTCCTCAGCTTGTAATAGGGCCTGACCTGGTACTTGGGGGAAGGGGACATGGGAAGCTCCTTTTTTCGTGTTACCTAGGTTGTGCGTGAAGCATGCCATATCGTTTCAAGAGAAGACAAGAGAATTCCCGGTGATTTTTTTGGCGGAACTGGCCCCCCGCCAGCATGCGTTTCCCCAATTCGTCAGACCGACGCATGAACCCGCTCAAACCCATTAAGCTGGAAGGTTGAGTGCGGCTCTCACCGCACGGGAGCAAAAACCTTGGCCTACGACGATTTGCGCGACTGGATCAGGACCCTCGAAAAGCACGGCGAACTGAAACGCATTGGCGAAGAAGTCTCGCCAGAGCTCGAAATTACGGAAATCACCGACCGCGTGTCGAAAATTGGCGCTGGACCGCGTGCCGGCGCGAAGGGCAGTGCAGGGGATTATGCTCCCGGCGGCCCGGCGCTGCTGTTTGAGAACGTGAAGGGCCATCCCGGCCACAAGGTGTTCATCAACCAGTTTGGCAGCGAGCGGCGCATGGCGCTGGCTCTCGGCGTCGAGCGGCTGGACGAGATTGCCGAGCGCATCCGGGGGCTGATGAACGTGAAGGCGCCCGCGGGCCTGTTCGACAAGCTCAAGATGCTGCCGCAACTGGGCGCGCTGACCAGCGCATTTCCAAAGACCGTGAGCGCCAAAGAGGCCCGCTGCAAGGAGGTCATTCTCCGCGACAACTTCGACCTCAATGTCTTCCCCATCCTCCAGTGCTGGCCGCATGACGGGGGCAGGTTCATCACCCTGCCTTGCATGCACACGCGCGATCCCCGCAACGGCAGGCGCAACATCGGCATGTACCGCATGCAGGTCTACGACGGCCAGACCACCGGCATGCACTGGCAGCGGCAGAAGGTAGCCGCGGAGCACTATCGCGAAGCGCTGCGGGCAGCAGCGTCTTCCGCTTCGGATGCCGATCCCAGGACGGCCCGCGTGGCAGCCATGGCGGAGTCGGCCGGCGGAGCGGTCGCCATTCCCGACGGTCCCATCGGCGGCATGCCGCAGGTGGCCATGGGCAACCTGAAAGGCTCGCGCCTGGAGGTTGCCGTATCGATCGGCACCGATCCGGCCACCACTTTTTCCGCCATCGTGCCCGCGCCGCCGGAGGTTGAGGAGTTCATGATTGCCGGTTTTCTGCGCGGCAAATCCGTCGAAATCGTCAAGTGCGAGACCGTCGATCTCGAAGTCCCGGCCCACGCCGAGATCGTGCTCGAAGGCTACGTGGAGCTGGGCGAGCTGCGCGCCGAGGGGCCTTTCGGCGACCACACCGGCTTCTACACCCTCACCGACCAGTATCCGGTCTTCCACCTGACCTGCATCACCCACCGCAAGGACCCCATTTACGCCGCCACCATCGTGGGCAAGCCGCCCATGGAAGACGCCTGGATGGGCAAGGCCGTGGAGCGCATCTTTCTGCCGGCGATGAAGATGACCATTCCCGAAATCGTGGACATTCATTTGCCCGTCGAGGCAGTTTTTCATAACTTGATGTTAGTTTCGATCCGCAAGAGTTATCCCGGCCAGGCGCGCAAGGTGATGAACGCCATCTGGTCGCTGGGCCAGGCCATGTTCACCAAAGTCATCATCGTGGTGGACGAGGACTGCGACGTCCAGAACATCCCCGAGGTCGTGCTGCGCGTCGCCAACAACATCGATCCCGAGCGCGACATCCAGTTCACGCTCGGCCCGGTCGACACGCTCGACCACTCCAGCCGCCTGCCCAACTACGGCTCCAAGATGGGCATCGACGCCACGCGCAAGTGGGCCGCCGAGGGCTTCACGCGCCCGTGGCCCGCAATGCTCAAACAAGACCCCGCCGTCGTCGCCCGCATCGACGCCCTCTGGAAGAAGCTAGGCATCGAATGAAGTCAGTTCGGAGCGTGCTCGTTCTTATCGCTCTGTGCGTCGTCGCAGCGGCTCAGTCGAACTCCAACCCCGCCGCCGAGCAGCGCTACTTCAACCTCGAAGACAGCGTCCAGAATCGAGTAGATCTAGGGGACGCAGAGCTTGCCGCGTTGGCCGATGACGATCTCATGCGAAAACTTCGTCCGGACCCCTCCGCGCCAAAGCTCACGCAGGAGGGAATCGAGGCGACAGTGGTTCATCTCTGCGGCTCGGGTGAACGAGATCTCATTGCTATTGGCAATGGCGGGGGATTGGAAGACGCCAACGTCGGGCCGTTCTGGATTATTCGCGATCTGCCGGCGGGTCCGGCAATCGTGCTCAGCGAAACCTCGTTGGGTCTGACGATCGACACCAAGCGATCCAATAAGTGTTTGAACATCGAATCGACTACTGCAACCGCCGTCGAAATCACAACCACGGAATTCCATTTCAACGGCGAGAAGTACGTCGTCTCCGGGCAAAAGTCGAAGAAGTTGGGTCAATGAGCGCTTTATGTCCGCGCCGGCGCTTATGCCGTCATCTTGCCATACGGCGAGATCAGGTAGAACGTGACGCTGTCCTCGGTGCTGCGCTTGTGCAGCGTGCCGCGCGGGATCACCAGC
>PLGM01000108.1 GCA_003139795.1 Acidobacteriaceae bacterium
ACTTGTGCAGAGTCTCCCTAGGGTCCAGCGCCGACCTCGCCCAGCTTGCCTCGCAGATCCAGTCAGAGTACAGTCCAGGAGTTGTGGCGCAAAACCTCGCCAGCAACCTTTCGAACGCGGTCAAGGCCGTACTGATCGAACGCAACTACGTTGACAAGGACTATCGCAGCACCTACTACAACTTCTACGCAAAGAAGGGACAGCGTTACCGCCCGGACTGCGTACGTCTCCATTTTTTCGATGAAACAGTGATTTTTGAAGAGGAAACGCTCCGGCTCCGCTGCACGGACAACCGTCTGCAGGACCATTACTTCGGATACATGATCTTGCGACCGACAGGGATCGCGACCATCGGCCGCAGCGTCGTATCCCCTGACGTGCGGAACGGCGCCAGTGGTTTCATCATTACCGCGCCCCACAAGGTGCACCTGCTGGGCTATCAGCTTTTCGTTGAAGGTTTCCCGTCGATGGATCAGCATATCGACATTTCGGTCTGCGCGCACGCTGCCTGCTGGTCGATTCTCCGCCACTACAGCGAGCGGTACAACGTCTATCGGGAGTTTCTGACCCACGACATTACGATGATGGCGCAGCAGTTCAATCCCGGGGGTCTGGTGCCCTCAAAGGGGCTGCAGGTCTCGCACGCGGAAAGGGTCTTTCAGGAGGCCGGCACCTTTCCGGTCCACGTGGCGCGTGACATTAACAAACCGGGCGATCTGGCTTTCTACCGGCAAATGATTGCATACGTCGAGTCCCGCTTTCCTCTGTTTGCAGCGATGCACAATCGAGGGCATGCGGTGGCCATAGTGGGGTATGAGTGGCGGACGCCAGCCACGTCTGCTTTGCCGGGATTGCGGTATGCCTGGGATGAGGTGAAGTCGCTCTCGGTCGTTGACGACAGCCAGCTCCCCTATCTCTCTGTTCCCGCGCAGGCTGGAAGCGCCGCTTATTGCGCCCTTGATATCGATGCCTTCATCGTTGCGCTTCCGGAAAAGATCTTCTATCCTGCTGATGCTGTGGATCGGCTGGCCCCGGCGCTCTTCAAGCTGGGAGCTGTCGTCGGGTTGCCTAAACAAGATGAAACGATCATCCGCTATTTCATCACCACCGGTTCGGCACTGCGTCGCTTTGTTCGGGGCCGCGAATCAGAGTTTGACCCCAAGCTCCTGCAAACCATCATGACGCTCCCTTTTGCGCAGTTTGTGTGGGTCGTCGAATTCGCAACCGAGGCCCAATGGGCGGTCGGCCAGATCGCGGCTCGCGCCGTGATCGACGCGACCGCCAGTCTGCGCGAGGTCATGCCCCTCTGGCTCCTGCATTCACGTAGTGAAGCTCTGGTTTTTGATCGTCAGACCGTCAACCTCAATTTGAGCACCGGGATCCGTGCCCTGAAGCTTGCCGGCATGGGGCAGACGGCATTTACCCGCATGGATCAGAATCTGCGACCGACCCAGACAAAGTAGTTCCATCGCAACAAACACCAACAATGAGGGCTGTTTACTTGAGCGAAACGGAGTCAACCATGGACAAAAAGGAAGACAGCATCTTCGACCTCATCGAAGGCCTAACGCCTGTCGACCCAACTCAACTCACGGAATTTCAGCAGGCTATGAACGACGAAGTCATTCCGGAGATTGTTCGCGTGGTCGAAGAGCGCCGCTTGCTCGCGGTCGAAAGCCGCAATCGGCAGCTCAAGTGCTAGAACTGAATTCGATTCACCTGATCGCTAGTTTTCCACCTTGCGGAACCGTTCATAGGCCGCTTTGACGATCGCCTCAAGCGCCTCCGCGGACTGCAGGTCCAGATTGGGATCGCTACGAAGAAGTGTCGAGATTTGCGCAATGGCTTCCGGTTGCGACGTCTTATAGGGTGCTTGGACGAAGTCCGACGGGTTCAAACCGGCCCAGGCAGAGAGAGCGGCCAGGCTGGCCGCATCCGGCCTCCTCCCCTGCGCCATTCGGGTCAACGTCGAAGCGCTGACGCCGGTCTTCGCGGCGACCTGTTTCCAGGTCTGCGATCTGGCGTCCACGGTAAGTTCAAGCGCTCGGTAGAACGCATCTCCGTCAAAACCCTTATCTTCCGCCAATCCCATCCGTACTCCTCAAATAATTGCTAAATAGCAATTGACTTTCTAAAGTGGTTGCGCTAGATTCTCATCATGCAGTTGCATTTTAGCAATTCCATACCAGGTTGGCAAGGAGAATATCATGAACCGCGAATTTGGCAGCAGCGAACCAGAGAACCCCGAACGGCATGAACACGGTCACTCCGAGAATCGCCATGTCACCGTCTTTGTGAACGAACAGCCGGTGAAGTTGCATGGCAGCTCAGCTACGGGCTCTGCGATCAAGCGAGCGGCTATTGAGCAGGGCGTACCCATAGAGGAGAGTTTCCTCCTGCACGAACGACTTCCGGGCGGAACCAGCCGGCTTGTCAGAAATGACGAGGAAGTCCGCTTGCGCGAGAACCTTCATTTCCTGGCGGAGCCGGAGGAGCATGAATTAACGGTTTCGGTGAACGAACAGCCGGTCAAGCTGCATGGAAAGGCAGCGACAGGAGCCGAAATCAAGGCGGCAGCGATCAGACAGGGAGTGCTGATTCAACAGAACTTCATCCTCCAGGAGGAACTCCCGAACGGAACCAGCCGCGTCATTGGAGACAACGACCAAGTGCATTTGCGCGAACATCTGCGCTTTACAGCCATTCCACCGGATGACAACTCGTAGTGGGGGACTGCTATGAAAGTCGAAGTCGCCAAAGGAATAGAGGAACTGAAGCGGCAATTCAGTTCCTCTGCTTTCAAAGTTACGGAGGATGGTGCGGGCGGGGCCTACGTCGTCATTGAGACCGTCCCCTTCGGCCCGCGTTTCCGGCCCGACCATGCCTGGCTTGGTTTTCAAATCCCGGCGCAGTATCCGTACGCTGACATTTATCCCATTTTCGTAGGCACCGAACTGAACCGCGCGGATGGAAGAGTGTTTGCAGTTCCCGTAACGCGCGGACACAACTTTCAAGGCAGAGCCGCCATTCAGGTGTCCCGCCGCAACGGGGCAGCGCAGAACGGGCTGCAAAAAGTGACCGCCAAGGTACTCAAGGTCCTGGACTTCTTGGAGAGACTGCCATGAATCAACATTGCCGCATTCGAATAGCTCGCGATGAGTTCACGGTCTTGTACAACCACCTGTTTCCGGGAGACAACGACGAGCATGGGGCGGTTCTTCTGGCAGGCATCTCGCAGGGCGATGGCCAGCCAACCTTGCACGTTCGTGAGGTGCATCTTGCGATCGAGGGCGTCGACTACATCGAAGGGAAGATCGGCTATCGCGCACTCAACCCTACATTCATTCATCGACTCATCACGCGGGCACGCGACGAACGGCTTGTTTACCTTGCCGTGCACAATCATTTCAGCAACCGGCACGTCGGTTTCAGCCAAATCGATATCGACTCCCACGAGCGGGGTTATCCTGCCTTGCTTCAGATTGCTCGCGGCATGCCCGTAGGGGCTCTGGTCTTCGGTCGTCGATCGATCGCTGGAGACATCTGGATGTCCGGTACCGAGAGGCTCGCCGTCGACAAAGCAATTGTAGTCGGGACCAGAATCGAGCGGCTTAGGCCATCGCCTAAGAGTACAGATCCTGGCGCATCCCTGAATCATGAGCGTCAAGTGCGGATGTTCGGGAAGGCCGGGCAAGCCGAGCTTGCAGATTGCCATGTTGCCGTCCTCGGTCTTGGCGGAATCGGCAGCCTGGTAGCTGAGTACCTGGCGCGACTGGGTGTCGGCCATTTTACTTTGGTAGACGACGATTCTGTGGAGGAGTCCAATCTCTCTCGCATCGTTGGGGCTTCTACGTCGGATGCACTCGGCAGAGTCGCCAAAGTTGAAGTTGCCAAACGGATCATCCTCCAAGCCAACGAGCATGCGCGAATTCGAATGATCCTTGACGACGCCGCCAAAGAATCAGTGGCAAGACAACTGACCGGCTGCGATTACTTGTTCCTTGCCGCGGATTCGATGCGTGCCAGGCTGGTATTCAATGCGCTTATTCACCAATATCTCATTCCAGGCGTTCAGCTAGAGCCTGTTATTAACTT
>PLGM01000205.1 GCA_003139795.1 Acidobacteriaceae bacterium
GTAGAGCTCGCTGGTAATACCCCTGAAGATGACCGCGCTCGGCTATTACTCCGAGATTGGCCTGGTCTACCTGACGTTTCCCGCTTTTGCAGTTTTGGCGGCGCGGCTGGCGAAGCCGCCAGGCTCATAAAGGCGTAGAAACACCCGGGGCGGATCGTCGATGAGAACGAATGGCAGGCCGTGCGCTCCGGACTACAGTTGTATTTCACGCAATTCCTGGGAGACCAGCAGTGGCCCGGGCCTAAAGGCCACGTCAATTCGCCATCTTTCAGGGGGTTAAAACCCCCTGCTCCCTCCGGAATCTTCGATTTACGGCTGTAGTATCAGGACGTTTTCTTTGTTCTGTTCCCACGCCGCTGCTGTTTACGGTTCGCCACGCACCACGGCCCGAATATCTTTAGCCTCCAATATCCGCTTCTCATACCCCCGCCTGGCCACCGCCAGCATGGCCCGCCCAATCTCCCGCGTGGTTACTACCTGATTCGGCAGCGCCCACCGCAGCACCGGCAGCAGCGGCCCGCCAAGCTTGTAAAAGACCCTATACACAGCCGTCTTCGACTGAATCCCATCCAGCGGCTCGATCAGCCCCGGCCGGAACATAAACGCCTTCAGCGGCAGCCGCAACAGCGCATTTTCCGTCCGTCCCTTCACCCGCGCCCACATGATCCGCCCCCGCTCTGAGCTATCCGTCCCCGCGCCGGAAACATAGATGAACGTCATTCCCGGATTCACCCGGCTCAGCATCTCCGCCGCCGCCAGCGTGAGCCCATACGTCACCCGCTCGTACTCTGCTTCCTTCATCCCGCTCGACGACACCCCCAGGCAAAAGAAGCACGCATCGAACCCGGTGAGCTCCCGCTCAATCCCCGCATAGCTCGATAAATCTCCATGCACAATCTCTCGCAGCTTCGCGTCCCGCGCTCCTGTCGCCGTCCGCCCGACGGTCACCGCCAGCTCCACCTCCTGATCCCGAAGGCACTCCCGCAGCACCCCTTGCCCCACCATCCCCGTCGCGCCAAACACCAGCACCTTCATCGCGTCACCCACCTGGATGCAAGCATAATCCCCAGCCCAATCCCCACCCTGATTCCTCCGTAATCCCCACCGCAATGATGGATACTCGTGGTGTGCGCAGCGCAATCCTCATGGCGATTTTTGTGGCCAGTCTGGCCGGAGCTTGTTCCTGCGACCCACAGGTTCCGCCCACATGGCCCTCCGCCGCAGCCCACGCGGCGCAGTTTGCCCCCCAGGCCCGCATCGTCGTCCTCGACATCGCATCCGGCCATCTGCTCGCCGCCAGCCACCTGCCCGAAGCTGCCCGCACCCTCGCCGCACCCGGCTCCACGCTCAAGCCGCTCGTCCTTTACAGCCTGGTCGCTTCCGGCCGCTGGGACCCATCCCGCCGCATCGCCTGCACCCGCAAGCTTCGCATCGCCGGCCGCTCCCTCAACTGCTCCCACCCGCCCGCCGATCCCATGGACGCCCGCCAAGCCCTCACCTGGTCCTGCAACACCTACTTCGCTGCCCTGGCCGGCGCCCTCGCCCCCGGCCAGCTCCGCGCACCGCTCGCCCCCACCGGCCTGCTCAGCCAAACCGGCCTGGCTCCCGCTGAGGCAATCGCCGTCTTCCACGACCCGCAGACTCCCGACGCCACCCGCCTCGCGCTGCTGGGCGTAGACGGAGTTCTCGTCACTCCGCTGGAGCTGGCCACAGCCTACCGCTGGCTCGCTGTCCGGCTTGCCGCGCCGCACCCGGAGGGTACCGGGCGACCGCCCGCTTCTGCCGCCGCGCAGGTAGTCCGCGACGGCCTTCAAGACTCAGCCAGTTTCGGCATGGCCGGCGCGGCGTCTCTCGGCGGAGTCCCAATCGCCGGCAAAACCGGCACCGCCAGCCCCGCGTCAGGCGGCCAGAGTCACGGTTGGTTTGTCGGCCTGGCCCCATCTGACGCGCCCCACGCCATCATCGTCGTCTACCTCCCCGCCGGCCACGGCGCCGACGCCGCCCGCGTAGCCGCCGACCTTCTCGCCCACTGCCCCCTCAGGCAGCCGCAGCCATGAGAATCCACCCGCTTGCGGTTGCCCGCACCCTCTTGCTGGCCGTTCTCGTTACCGTCGCCCCTGCTCTGGCTCAATCTCCGCTCGCAAAACCAGCCCCGCACCCTCCCGCAACCCTCCGCGTCGGCCTCTGGACCCTCTGGCACGACAAGGACCTTACCATCTCCCCCACTCCGGACTCCGGCGCAACCCTCCGCACGTGCGAAACCTGCGCCGCATCCCCGCTCAACCACCCCATGCAAATTCGCGCCACCGCCTCAGGTCTAACCCTCCCAGGCAACCGTCAACCCGCATCCGTCCGGCTCACCGGCCCGATCACCCTCGCCGCCCACGGCGAAACCCTCACCCTGCGCAATCCCCTCCGCATCTCCGCCCGCAACGGCGAGCTCATCCTCGCCGTATCCCTCCCCGTCGAAACCTACGTCGAGCGCGTCGTGGCCAGCGAGAGCGGCCCTGCCGACACCCCCGAATCCCTCAAAGCTCTGGCCATCGTGGTCCGCTCCTTTGCCCTCCATCAGCCCCACGGCCACGCCGATTACGACCTCTGCGACTCCACCCACTGCCAACTGCTCCATTGGGGAGGAAAGCCCCAGCCTGATGCTGCAGAAAAGCTGGGTGCCCCGTCCTTTCCGCGGCCTTTTGCGGAAAGGACGGGAAACCACGCCGCCCACGCCGCCACGCTCGCCACCGCCGGCGAAACCCTCTGGTTTCATGCGCAGCGCGCCGAAGCCTGGTTCCACCAGAACTGCGGCGGCCGCACCGCCTCGCCCGCTGAGGTCTGGCCTGAAAAAGGACCAGTTCGCAAGCCCATGCCCTGGCTAGCCTCGCGCACTGACAGCTATTGCACCGCCAACGGCGCCCGCGAGTGGTCCGCGAGCCTCTCTCTAGCCGATCTGACCGGCGCCCTTGCCGCCGCCGGCCTCGTTCGCCCTGGATGGAAAACCCTCACCGTCGCCCGCCGCGGCGAGTCGGGCCGCGCCGTCACCCTGCTCGTCACTTCGACCGAAATCTCTGCCTCCACCGAGATCACCGCCGAAGACTTCCGCCTCGCCGTCGGCCGCGCGCTGGGCTGGAACCGAATCTTGAGCACCTGGTTTGAAGTCTCGCGCCAGGACGGCCAATTTCTCTTCCACGGCCGCGGCTCCGGCCACGGCGTCGGCCTTTGCCAGGCCGGCGCCGCCGCCATGGGCGCGTTGGGCCGCGACTCCAGCCAGATCCTAGCCCAGTACTTCCCCGGCGCCATCGCCGCCGACGAGGCCACCGGCCTTCCCTGGCAAACCCTCCCCGCTCAGGGCTTCGCGCTTGAAACCCTCGACCCCGCCGAGGCCGTTTATCTGCCCCAGCTCAGCCAGGCGCTCGCCGGGGCCGAATCCCGCTCCGGCCTGCAAGTTACGGACCCCATCACCGTGCGCGCCTTCCGCTCCACGCCCGCCTTTCGCGACGCCACGCTCGCCCCCGGCTGGGTTGCGGCCTTCACGGAGGGCGACTGGATCGCCACCCAGCCGCTCCACACGCTGGCCTCGCGAAAACTGCTCGTCCCCATCCTCCGCCACGAATTCCTGCACGCCCTGATCGAGAGCCAGGCCGCGGCCAATACTCCGCTCTGGCTTCGCGAGGGGCTGGTCGAAGTTTGGAGCGGAGACGCGAAGCCCACCGCCGCGCCGCCCGCCCTCCAGCTCGACCAGATCGATCGCGCCCTTGCCCACGCCGCCACCGAAGCCCAATCCCAGGCCGCCCATCGCGCCGCCGCCTGGTACGCCGCGCGCCTCCTCGACCGCTTTGGCCGCGCCCAGGTCCTTGCCTGGCTCCGCTCCGGCCTGCCGGCAAGCGCTCTCGCGGCCCTGCAATGATCCGTCGCGTACGCCCCGCGTCCATCCGCGGCACGCCCCGCTGATTTATCCTTCCATCGATGCGCAAGACCCTGTCGATTGCCATGATTGCCATGAACGAGGAGGCGAACCTGCCCCGCACCCTGGAGAGCGTTCGCTGGGCCGACGAAATCGTCCTCGTCGACTCCGGCTCCAAAGACCGCACCCTGGAAATCGCCCGATCCTTCGGCGCCAAAACCACTTACCACGCGATCACCGGCCACGGCGAACAGAAAAACGTCGCCCTCGACCTCTGCACCTCCGACTGGATTCTGCTCCTCGACGCCGACGAAGTCCTCACTCCCAGCCTTCAGGACGAAATCCGCCGGCTCCTGGCCTGCGCGGACGGCCGCGAACCCAAATACGACGCCTACTGGATTCCCCGCCTGAACCTCTACTTCGGCCGCTGGATCCGCCACGGCGGCTTCTATCCCGACCGCAAGCTGAGGCTTTTCCGCCGCGGGGCGGCTCGGCTAAGTGAAGGCGTCGGCCCGCACAGCACCCCGCAGTTCACCGGCCCCAAGGGCAAGCTGAAGGGCGATATGCTCCACTACGCCTATCCCACCATGGGCATCTATCTCGAACACATGAACCGCTATAGTTCGGAGATCGCCCAACTCCTCGTCAAGTCGGGGCGCACCAGCAAGTCCCTCCCCGGATTTATCTGGAACACTGTCCTGAATCCCGCCGCAACCTTCGTCTATAACTACTTTTTCCGCCTGGGGTTTCTCGACGGCCGCGAAGGCCTGATCCTGCACATCAACCACTCCATCTACATCCACTGGAAGTTCATCAAAGCCTGGCGGCTGGGGCAGGGCAAGGAGTGAGTCCGCCGGGTTTTCGTGTTTTTCGGCAATAAGTCGCGCGATAACTGGCCCAACCCCACCCTTTTCGCTTTTTTCTGCGAAATGGGTGGGAAACCGCCGCCGTCCGTTCTACCCGCGCGGCGTCTCATCCGGCGGTGGAATCTCCACCACCGCGGACCGCGACCCCTCCTCCGGCCCAGCCAACACCGGCACGGCCACCAGCACCTCCTCGGCCGGAGGTTCCTGCCGGCCAAACAGGGTAGCCCACCATCCCAGCAGCAGCACCCACGAAGCCACCGCCAGCAGATAGGCCACTGTGAGCTTCATCCCCACAGCCCACACCTGCGCCGTCACCGTCCCGTGCGGCTCGCCCGCAAAGAAATTGCCCGGCAGAACCACGCCCACCACCGCCACCAGCACCACTCCCAGCCACCAGCGCCAGTTCCACAGCAGCCGCAGAACCCTCCGCCACGGCAGCCGCCAGCCCCACTGCGCCGTGACCGCTCCATACGGAATCACCTTGGCCGGCACCACCACCCAGCGCAGCAACCACTCCAGATCCGTCAGCCAGCGCAGCACGTGATCATAGGTGAAGAGCGTAGCTCTCGCTCCAGCCGAAGCCCGCGAGTTCAGGTACCCCGCCCACAGCGGAATCTGGTCGTCGCACCAGTCCAGCACCGCCCACGCCGCCGCGCCCACGGCGATCCACACCAGCAGAGTCGCCGCGCCCCACACCAGCTTGACCCGCTTCCCATCGTCGTCCGCCAGCCCCCGCACCGTCCCGGCCTGCAACTCCAGCGCCGAGATCACCAGCAGCAACGGGATCACCAGGCTCAGCACCACCTGCCAGACGTGCTTGTCGGGCAGCCGCGTCCATCCCGCCCCCGCCAGGATCAGCAGCAGCGTCACGCCAAACTGCGCCACAACCCAGCCCCGCGCCCGCCCCAGCCTTCCAGACAGATTCTTCAAGGTTTCCTCGCTCACTGCTGCACCTCCAGAGTTGACGGGTCGGTCGTCGCCTGCACATTCGTCTGATACATCGGTCCCGCCTGCGCCGGGCTGATGACGAACTTGCCCGGATTCACCACCTTAAGCAGGTACACATACTCCCGCCGGCCATTGAACTCCGTGTTGAAGAAGGCTGCCCGGTCGTCGTGGAACTCCTCGCGCGTAAACCAGTCCGCCCACCAGTCAGGCTTGTTGTTCAGCGTGTAAAGGCCCGTGTTAGGCAGGAACTCCGTCCCCGCCGGGATCGGGTCCTCGGCCAGCAGATACTTCCAGTCCGTCCCATTCAGCGCCAGCCTCACCGCTACAATATCGCCCACGTGCACCGGTCCCTTGAGCGCAACCAGGTCATAAGTAATCGCATCGGTGGGCTTGGGCTGGTCCTTCTGGAGCACGTAGTAGTCCCGCGTAATGTTCAGCGCCAGCTTTTCCTGCTGGTAGAGCTTTTTGTCGGCCGCGTACCACGCGCTCTCCGCCGACCAATAGGTAATCCCGTTGCCGCTCTTGCGAATCGTCACCTGCCCGCCCGAGCCCGCCTGCGCAAGTTGCCCCGGCGCAACTTTGATCTTCCACGGCAGCGCAAACCCATCGCCCACGCCAAAGTGCCGTTTGCCCACGCTCGTGCCGTTCACCAGCACCTCCACGTCGGAGGTGTTGCCCAGCTCCCCGCTCAGCGCCAGGTATTCGGTAAGCCCCTCGATCACCATCGCCGTCTGCTTGGTCGTATACCAGTAATCCCCGTCGCGATGTTTGCCGAGCCACTCGGCCGCCTTGGGCAAGAGGCCGCTCCCACGATCCTGCCGCACCAGCAGCTTCAGCGCAAAAGCCGTCGTCTCCGGGGAAGTATCATCCCAGTATTCCAGCAGCCCATCGTAGTTTCCCGCCCAATACGCATCGGCATCGGTGGTTTTGGCCTTCTTTTCCAGCAGAGAGGCCGCCTCTTTCGCGCGCCCGTCTCCCGCCGCATCCAGCGCCAACCCCACCAGCGCCAGACCCTCGTCGCTCACTTTGCTCTTGTTCTCCCAGGCCTTGTCGAGCGCCTCCTTGGGCGCGCCGCCCGTGGTGGCCAGCGCGAACACCGAATAAGCCCTCAGGTCCGGAACCATCTCCGGATGCGCCGCCAGCGTTGCCTTCAGCCACTCGCGCCCCTTGTTCAGCCGGTCGCCGTCAATCTTGTAGCCCGCGTCCTTCGCCTGCCCCAACCCGCTCACCACATAGGCGGTCATGAACACCCGGCTGGGATCGTCCTGCCACCAGCCCCAACCGCCATCGTCGTGCTGGAAGCTGTACAGCCGCTCCAACCCCGCCTTCACCTCGTCGTTCAGAGTAGCCCGGTCGATCGGCGACTTCAGATGCAGCTTGTCCACCGCCTGCGCCACGATCAAATCCGGCAGGAAGCTGGACATGGTCTGCTCCGTGCACCCCCATGGATAGCTCGTCAGGTAATCCAGCGCATCGAACACCGTCCCCGCCACACTCGGCGCCACGGTAATCGTGAGCCCTCGCGTCCCCGCGTCTGAGCCAGCCGGATAGCTGTAACTCCACGCGCCCTGCCCCGCTCCGGAGAACACCACCCCCGACCCCGCCGCCCGCTGTTTCACGCCAAACGCCAGCACCGGCAGCGTCATCTCCAGCGCGTCGCTCTCCTCATTGGTCAGCGCCTTCGCCGTCAGCACCGCATTCCCGGTCGCGTGCGCCTTCACCCTCCAGTCCACAAAGCTCTCGCCACGCGCCGGAATGCTCACCTTCTGCGGCAAGCTCGGTGTTGGGCCGCCCACCACCTCCAGCCCGCTAACATCCAGCGCAAAGGTTACGTCCTTGGCCGTCTCCAGGTAGTTATGCGCAATCACCCGCAGAGTTACTTCGTCGCCCTGGCGGAAGAACCGCGGCGCGGCCAGCCGCACAATCAGGTTCTTGCGCACCAGAACCCGCGTCACCACCCCGCCCGCCTTGCCGTCGTCCGTCATGGCCCGGATCGTCGTCCGCCACGTCGTCAGCGCATCCGGGAAATTAAACTCCACGCGCGCGTGCCCATCCGGCCCCGTATGCACATTCGGATTCCAGTACGCCGTATCGGGAAACGCCTTTCGCACCTTGGGCACGACCAGGTCCGATCCCGGCTTCACTTGCGCCAGCCGCGGATGGTAGAGTCCCGCGCCCAACTGCGCCAGCAGCGGACTCTTCGTCCCCGCCTCCCCGGAGAAGAAAAACTCGAACGAAGTCTGCGGATTCAGGAAAACCGATCGCTTTGGATAGAAGAACGCCACAATGTTTCCGCTCTCGTCCGGCCGCACCGAGTAGAGCGCCTCGTCCACCTCGCCAAAGCTCAGGTCCGCTTCCACCGGCTTGCCCTGGTAGTCCACCGCCAGCACGTCGAAGCTGCCCTTTTCTCCAGGTAAGTACTTCGCCTTGCTGGGGGTCGCCGTGATCGTCAGCGTCCGCTCCACGGTTGGCACTTTCAGGCTCTTTTGCGCAGTTATCAGCTGGTTATCGTGGACGATCACCGCACTTATTACCAAGTTAGGCTGCGCCAGCCTGGTAATCGGCACGTCGAAGGCAAAGCTCTCGCCCGTCGCGTGCAGCAGTTGCCGCGACTGCACACTATCCCCCTCCGCCGTCACCACCGCCCATGACTCTTTCAACCCCGTCACCAGCAGCAGGTGCGCCACATCCCCCACCTGGTAGCTCTTCTTGTCGGCCACAATCTGCGCCTGCGTGTTCTGGTTGTACCACTCGCCTCCGCCGTTCCAGATCCACACAAACGTCCTGCCCTCCACCGTTCGTTTCTCAGGAGTCTGCGCGCTAGCCGTCACCTCGAAACTCCCGCTTCCCCCATTGCCCACCGGCAACGCCACCAGCGCCGTCCCGTCCGTTCCCGTCTGTGCATCGCGGCTGGTCACCGGCGTCTCCGTCCGCTGGTGCGTCACGGAATCCCACTTCTCCAGATTCACCCCGATGTGCACCGGCGTGACCACCGGCTTGCCGTCGTAGTCCTGGGCCGTCACCTTCACCCGCACCGGCTCGCCGCTCTTGAACACATAGCTGGTAGGCTCTACGCTCACCCGGAACGACCCAAACGTCGCCAGCACCGTCGCGTGCCCGCTTACTTCGCGGTTGGCCGCGTCCGTCACCCGTGCCTCGATGCGGTAGTCCTGGTCGTCATGCTTGCCGTCGATCGCTGTCTGCAAGGTCACCGTCAGCCGGCCGTTGGCGTCCAGTACCCCCTCGTGCTCCTGCTGCTCGGCGGCGCCGTAGGTGTCTTCAGACTCCTCAGCGGAACCCTCACCGGCGTCCTCGCCCCCCGCCTCGCTGTCCTCCGCCTCGTCCTCATCCCACCAATAATGCGTGGAAGTGTGCACCACGTACTTCACTTTCGCATTGGCCACCAGCTCGCCAAAAAAGTACCGCGCCTCAATCACCGCCTGAATCTGGTTGCCTTGCAGCACCCGCTGCGACGCCGGCTTCACCGTCACCTGGTACTCCGGCTTCTTGTACTCCTCCACGTAGAAGCTGCCCATGCCGGTCTCGACGGTGTGGCCGCTCCTCCAAACTTGTACGCTGTAAAATCCCAGCGCCGCATCGGACTCCAACGTCAGGTCCGCCGTCACAGTTCCATGCGCGGAGACAGGCAAATCCTTGGTCAGCACCGCCTTGTTGTCGGCATCGCTCACCTTCAGTTGCAGCGTCTCGTCCTCAGGCAAATCCAGCGCGTCGTCCTTCTCCCGCCGCACCACCGCCTTGATGTGCACCGTGTGGCCTGGCCTGTAGACGGGCCGGTCCGTGTAAACGTATGCCGAGAGATCGCTCTGCCGGTCCGCCCCAAAGCCGTAGCTCCACGGCGTTACCAGCGCCGCATCCGCCCCGCGCCGCGCCAGAATCCACACATTCTCCGGCTCCGCGCCCTGCGCCCCCCCGCGCACCGTCATGGTCAGCGAGACCAGGCCATCCGCGCCTGTCTTGCCCGACGACTGCAACTGTTTGCCGGTCCACAGCGCCACGTCCGCGTCCCCAACAGGCGCGCCCGTCTTCCTGTCCGCCACATACAGGTTGGCCTGCCCGTTGCCCGCCCGCTCCACCACCGCGATGCCGGTCACAATGGCCACGGTGTAGGCCTTGTACGTCCCGTCAGTAGCCTCGATCAGGTAAACCCCCGCCGCGAGGCCCTCGATCGGCAACTGCTGCGTCTCGCTCACCAGCGCCGGCGGCGTCTCCAGCTTCCATCGCGCCACCAGTTGGCTCTCGTTCAGCAGCGGAATCTGCGCAAACTCCGTCGCCCCCACCACCCTGCTGCGCTTGCCCAGCTTGCCCTGCTGCTCGCGAAAGCTGTCCCGCGCCTCGTCAGTAAACTGAGCGCGGAAGAACCGCCTGATCATCCACCACAGGTGCGCCTTGAAGTCGTGCAGCCGCTCGATCCACGTCCGCTGGTCGATCTTCTCCTCCGGCGAGTAGCTCTGCACCCCGAAGCTGTGCAGGTCCTTGAGCCCGGCGAAGAATTTCTCCGCGTCCCTCACCTTGTAAACGCGGAACTCCAGCGCCGGCACGTTACGCGCCAAGAGCTGAATCTTCACGCTCTCTCCCGGCGCAAACGTCCGCGTCGTCGAAAGCGAAAACGACCGCGGCGCATCCTTTGCGGCGGCCGGCAGAGCCCCGCAAACCACAAACAACAGCGCAATTGCAACGGCCGCAAACGCCGCGGAGAAGCCGGCTCCGCTGAAGGGTACGGGCTTCAGCCCGTACGTTGAGGTTCCAGAATCGACGCGGGCTTTAGCCCCTGAGGGAAAACTTCCCCGGTATCGCAGCCTCATAAAGTCCCTCGCAGAATATTCCATCGATAAACGCCAAGAAAGTTAGGATTGCCGGGAACCGGCCTCCATTGCGCCTGCGGATGGTCGAGCAGTTCCGCCACCGCGACCCGCCTCAACTCCCCGGCGCGCCCATGATCTTCGCCCGTATCGTAAACCACCGCCGCCTCTCGCCCGATCCTCGTCACGATCATCGAGTGCCACGGCGAAGACTGCCCGAACTGCCGGTAAAACAGCAAATCCCCCGACTCGGCCAGCCCCACGTCCCGGCTCACAAAATACGCATTCCGCTCCACCAGCGTCCGTGCGTCCGCAAACTGCGCAAAAGCCCCGTTGGCCGCGTCTTCCGCCTCAAAGCTCCCCGGCCGCACCCGGAACAGCCCCGCGCCCAGCGGCGTCTCCGGGTAGCGCCACGCGCGAATCTCCCCCGGCAGCGCCGCAACCTCCATCCCCGTAGCCGCGAACCACGTGTCGTCGTGCCGCTTCAGCGCCTCGCGGTAGGCGTAGCGCAGCAGGCTTGCACAATCGGTGATTTCCGCCGGAACCTCCATCCGCGGCCGGATCGCCTGATAGTCGGCAATGGCCGCAAACCACTGCCGGAACGCCGCCTGGTCCGCCGGGTCGGTCAGCCGCAGAAAATCCGGCGTCCCATCCCCAAACCGGTCGCCCCAGCCCCGTCCGGCCCAGCCCGCTCCCGTCCCGTAGCTCGCAGCGCGAATCGCGCCGATCTCAGCCGGCGCATCGCTCCCCGCTCCGCGAAACCTGCGCCGCCCATGCCCATGCGCGAAGACAAACAGCCGCAAAAGCAGCAACAGAATGGCAAACGCCACAATGCCCATCAGCACCAAGCTCTGGGTTCGCGACTTTTTTTGGGGACTCATACGGCGGGTCTATGCGGAGCGAAACCCATCTTACCGCGAATCTCTCGACCATGGCGCGAAAGCCGATGAAAAGAATTCCTTTGTCTTTTGGCGATGCTTTGAAAGGGCGCGGCTTTACAGGCTGCGGAAGAAGACCTTCAATCGAGCTTAGCGTGCGGAAAGCATACCTCAGGGGATAAAGCCCACGTTGATTTTGCGGCGGTTACGGCACGATTCGCCGCGGCGAATCGTGCCCTGATACAAGGAAGCGCCCGGCTGGAAAGCAAGGTAAAGGAAGCGCGCGGCTGGACAACAAGGTAAAGGAAGCGCCCGGCTGGAAAGCAATCAGGATTGAAGATTGGGTTGTTGCGCAGCGTGTTTAGCCGCGCCACTAAATGGGCAAAAAGGGGAAACCGGGCTTCAGCCTCCGAGAGAATGCCTGCTTCGCATCAATGACCTTTCCAGCGACTTGATCGTAAATGCCCTCAGACGTACGAAGGCCCTCCAACTCGCGCCGGAGGGCCTTCAATCGACTACCACCAGCCTACGCCGTCACAGTCCGCGTCGGCTTGGAGCCCCACAGCCCGTAATAGGCGATGTAGAGATAGCAGATCACCGGCAGAATGAACGAGTGCTGAATGCCCACCTTGTCGGCCAGCGCGCCAATCAGATAGGGAATCACCGCCCCGCCCACGCACGCGCTCATGATAAGCCCCGAGCCCTTGCTCGTCATCGGTCCCAGCCCGACAATCCCAAGCGTAAAGACATTGGGGAACATGATGGAATTGAAAAACCCGCACAGCACCAGCGTCCAGATGGCAACCCATCCTGAAGTGAACATCGAGACGGCGATCAGCGCCGCCGCGGCAAAGCCAAAGATGCCCAGCAGCTTCCCTGACTTCACCTTGGTCAGAATCCAGGAACCCAGCAGGCGTCCCACCATTGCGCCGAACCAGTAGAGCGACACCAGGAACGACGCCGTCTTGGCCGTGCTCATCCCCTGCGTCTTGAAGTAGTTCACCGCGATCGACGCCAGCCCCACTTCCACTCCCACATAGAAGAAGATGCCCAACGCTCCCAGAACCGTATGTTTGTAGCTCCAGATGCTGCGGCCCAACAGGCCGTCGCCCGCTTTGCCGGGGCGGAACGACTGCGTCTCGGTAATGGCGGGCAGGTGCGCAAACGCCACCGCCAGCCCCAGAATCAGCAGCCCGGCGGCAATGGCGATATAGGGCCCCCGAACCGTGTTGGCGATGCTCGCCTTGCTGGCAAGGCTGTCCGGATCCTTGAGGATATACGCTCCGGCGACCAGCGGCGCCAGAGTCCCGCCGATCGAGTTGAACGCTTGCGCCAGCGTCAGCCGCACGGGGGCGCTATGCTCGGGTCCCAGAATCGAAACATAGGGGTTCGCGGAAGTCTGCAACGCGGTGACACCCGCTCCCACCACGAATACCGCGGTAAGAAACAGCGGGAAGCTCACCATCTTGGCGGCCGGCACAAACAGAAGACAGCCCACCACCTGGATAAACAGCGAGACCACCATTGTCCGCTTGTATCCAATCGACTCAATCAGCTTGGAAGTCGGCGAGGAGAAGACGAAGTAGGCGAGGAAGAACGCAGACTCGGCCAGCATCGCCCATTTGTAAGGCAAAGTGAAGATGGCCCGCAGGTGCGGCACCAGCGCCATATTCAAATTGGTGATGAACCCGAAGATGAAAAACAGTGCGGTTACGGTGATAAACGGGACAAGATATCCGGGCGACGTCAGCGCCGCCGCTTGTTTCCTTTGGGCTGTCATAGAGTGTTGTTCCCCGCTTCCTCAAAAAAGCTTCGCCCTGGGTTCGGGCTCCTGCCTGCGTCCTGGCCGCAAAGCCTTCCCAGGACGGCCGCCGGTGCTCCCCGTCAGTTGGTTTACCGTTGCCCGGAACCCCGGCCTTTTGCTGCACACAACACTATACGGAAAGCCCCGCACTGGGGAAGTGGCCCGCCCAACGGCTGCCTGCAATTCATCCCGCGGTCCGTTTCAGGGCTACCACCCAGGCCCCGCATTCCGTTATTCTCAAAGCAAAGCAAGGAGACACGCGTGCCCACAGCAACGTTGAGCGGAGCCAAACTGAAGAAGGTTCTCGCGGCCCTGGAAGGCAACTGGCAAGCGGAAATGGAGGGCCACCACACCTATCTGGCCCTGGCCGAGCGCGACTCCGACCCGGTCCGCGCCCAGGTGCTGCGCCATCTGGCCGGCGCCGAGTGGGAGCACGCCACCCTCTGGCACGGCCGTATCGCCGAGTTGGGCGGCGCCGAGCCGGTCTACTCCGGCAAGCCCGGCGGCGAGGCCGACTCGCTGGCCGGCCGCGCCGGCGGCATCCGCATGGCCCTCCGCCGTCTCGAGATCGAGGAGAGCCGCGCCATCGCAGGTTACGGCGAGCAACTCAAGGCCCTCGGCGATGAGGGCTCCATCGCCATCCTCGAACACGTCATTGAGGACGAGAAAGACCACTACCGCGAGCTGGGATCGCTCATCCGCGGCCACTACACCGCCCCCGCCGGCGCTCACAAAATCGACGTCAAAGCGGTTCTCAATGAGATGTTGGCCAAGCGCAACCAGGGACGCAAGCAGCCCGGCGCCTGGATCGGCGACGCCATCTACGGCGTCAACGACGGCCTCGGCGCCATTTTCGGCATCGTCTCCGGCGTCTCCGGCGCCACCGCAGGCGACAGCAAATACGTCCTGCTGGCCGGCCTCTCCGGCATGATCGCCTCTGCCCTCAGCATGGGCTCCGGCGCTTATCTGGCCGCCAAGAGCGAGCGGGAAATCTACCAGGCTGAGGTCATCCGGGAGCGCGAAGCCATCCAGATGAACGGCCCCGAGGCCCGCGAACTCCTGGCCCTCTATTACCAGGTTAAAGGCCTTCCCGACGACGACGCCCAGCACATGGTCGACCACATCGCCAGCGACCCCGAGCAGTTGCTCCGCGCCTTGGCCAGCGAGCGCCTCGGCTCCTCTGAAGAAGCCCTTTCCAACCCCCTCGTCTCGGCCAGTTCCGGCGCGCTCTCCACCGCCGTTGGCGCCTCCATCCCCATTATTCCCTTCTTCTTCATGACCGGCATTGACGCTGTCATCGCCGCCGCTGTCATCTCGCTGGCCGCCCACTTCGCCGTCGGCGCCGCAAAGAGCCTCATCACCGTCCGCTCCTGGTGGTCCTCCGGCTTCGAAATGACCGTAGTTGGCGCCCTGGAAGGAGCCGTAACCTACGGCATCGGCATCCTGCTCGGCAAGGGGGGCATGTAGCCGGCTTTTTCAGCCTCATTCACGCCGGCAGACCCTCGTTTTGGAGTGCCGGAATGCACGAATGGAATTTCATGGTTATGCTGCCTGCCGGTCACGACCTGCCGTCCCTCTCCAACATTCACGTGCTTTCCGCCGCATTCTTCATGGGATTGGCGGCAGCAGCCCCCATGGGCCCTGTCAACATGATGGCCATGCGCCACGGCCTGGCTGGTGGCTGGCGTCACACCCTGGCCTGCGGAGTCGGCTCCGTCACCGGTGATCTGTCCCTCTTCGCCTTGGCCCTCCTTGGGGGACACTTCCTTCTTCACGGCCTTTCCAATCCGGCTCTCCGGATTGTCCTGGAGGCCATCGGCGTAATCCTCCTATTTCCGGCAGGAGCCTACTTCATTGCCCTCGCCCTCAAAGACCCCACGAAGGCCTTCAACAGCGCCCGCAAGCGCTGGGGAGGAGGCTCCGTCCCGGCGCATCTGGCCGGCGAAGCCGCCCAAGCGGCCGGACTGACCATCTTCAACCCCTTGACCATCCTTTACTGGATCAGCGTTACCTCCAACTGGCTCCTCTTCGCCGATCCAATCCTGGGCTCGAACGCCCCTGGGTGGGGAATCCTGATGACCGGTGCTGGCCTGATCACCTGGTTCGCGGCGCTCATCGTCGCGGTTCGCTTCATTCCCCACGGCGCCCGCGCTGTCTTCTTCCGCCTCGTCAACGCCATCTTCGGCCTCGTCCTCCTTGGCTTTGCCACGTTCTGCGCGATCGTCCTTTCCAGCCATTTCCTGCGCTGAAACGAAATCTGTCCACTCGCGCAGCAAGACCTATAGAATGATCGTGGCTTTTGACGCCGTAGAGGATGGGCTACTCCATGCTGAAGAAGACTACCTGCCTGCTTTCTTTCGCACTGACGCTGTGCATTTCCACCTGGAGCCAGACCGCTCCCGAAATCGTCGTCGAACACGGCGTGGCCATGAAGACCCGCGACGGCGTTACTCTCCGCGCCGACATCTACCGACCCGCCGCTGACGGCAAATACCCTACGCTCCTCCAGCGCACCCCCTATAACAAGGACAACGCCGCCGACTTCGCCCGCCGCGCCGCCGCGCACGGCTATCTGGTCGTCGTCCAGGACGTCCGCGGCCGTTACACATCCGAGGGCGAATGGTATCCCTTCAAGTACGAGACCGATGACGGCTTCGACACCGTCGAATGGGCCGCCGCGCTGCCCCACTCCAGCGGCAAGGTCGGCATGTTCGGCGGTTCCTACGTCGGCGCCACCCAGATGCTCGCCGCAATCGGCCATCCCCCCCATCTGGCCGGAATCTGTCCCGTCGTCACCGCCAGCAACTACCACGAAAACTGGACCTACCAGGGCGGCGCATTCGAACAGTGGTTCAACGAATCCTGGACCTCCGGCCTGGCCCAGGACACCCTGAACCGGGTGATCCGCGACAACACCAACGCCCGGGTCGGCAGCATCGTTCTGCCCCTCAACCAGTACCCCGTCTTCAACATCCCCCCACCCCAGAACGCCGCGGCCCTCACCCACGCCCTCGCGCCCTACTTCCTCGACTGGCTCGACCACCCCGCCTACGACAGCTACTGGAAGCAATGGTCCATCGAGGAGAACTACCAGAACATCCAGGTCCCCGCGCTCACCATCGCCGCCTGGTACGACATCTTCCAGGGCGGGTCGCTGCGGAATTTCATCGGCATCAAAGCTCACGGAGGCTCGGAGTCGGCCCGCACCGGCCAACACCTTCTCGTCACCATCGGCGGCCACGCCGGCGGCGGCCGCACCATCGGCGCCGTCGATTTCGGCCCCGCGGCCGCGGAGTTTGACGAGAACGACGCCACCCTCGCCTGGTACGACTACCTGTTTCAGGGAAAGCAGAACGAGTTCGCCACCGGCAAGCCGATCAAGATCTTCGTCATGGGCCTGAACGAGTGGCGCAACGAAGACACCTGGCCCCTGGAGCGCGCCAAACCCACCAGCTACTTCCTCCACTCCTCCGGCAAGGCCAACACCGCCTCGGGCGACGGCGCTCTCTCAGCCGCTTCCGCGCACTCTGAAGCCGCCGACACCTACGTCTACGACCCCGCCAATCCCGTTCCCACCGTCGGCGGCCCGCTCTGCTGCGACGCCGTCCACGTGGCTGCCGGCCCACGCGACCAACAAGAGCTGGAAACCCGTCCCGACGTGCTTGTCTACTCCACGCCGCCCCTCGACCAGGACGTTGAAGTAACCGGCCCGGTCACCCTCAACCTTTACGCCAAATCCTCAGCAGTGGATACGGACTTCACCGCCAAGCTGGTCGACGTAGCTCCCAACGGCCTCGTGCTGAACCTGACCGAAGGAATCTTGCGCGCCCGCTACCGCGAATCCACCGCCGCCGCCAGCCCCATCGTCCCCGGCCAAGTCTACGAGTACAAGATCGATCTCTGGTCCACCAGCAACGTCTTTCTCAAGGGCCACAAAATCCGCGTCGAGGTCTCCAGCAGCAACTTCCCCCGCTTCGACCGCAACCTGAATAGCGGCAAAGACTCGAGCACCGACGCCACGATAGTGAAGGCCACCAACAGCATCCTCCACGACCAACGACATCCCAGCGCGCTGGTGCTGCCGGTCGTGCCGAGATAGGTGCTTTGAGATAGAGGCTTGAGACCGGAACCGGCGACGCGGCAGCCGGCAGCTCCCGCGCCGCCAAATCCCTCATCACCGTTCGCTGCTGGTGGTCCTCGGGCCTGGAGATGACCGTCGCCGGCGCCGTAGAAGGCGCAATCACCGAGGCCATTAGCAAACTCCTCGGCAAAGGCGGGGTGTAACAGGCGGCCGCGAAAAGCTCTTTGGGACCGAGAATTCGTTTGCATTGAAAGGGCGCGGCTTCAAAGGCTGCAAAAAACCTTACTTTCGGGCAGGCCGGACTGGTAGGCCACGGCCTCAGCCCTGACATCAAAGCCAGCAGAATCAACGCGGGCTTTAGCCCGTGAGGTATGCCTTTTCGGGGGAGGCCGCTCGCCACTCCCCCTCTTTTCCGCAGCCAGTGAAGCCGCGCCGCACAACATGGAGAGAGAGAAAGAGGGAAGAGTGCGGGGTTTTACAGACTACAGGAGCGACCAAGCTCGCCCGTGACACCAACCGCCGCAATTTGACCGCCTTACATTTCTGAGCAATACGGCTCAGACGGCTGGCAACATAAATGGGAAACTAAACCGTGACTCGGAGGAACTTCGGATCTGCCAATCCAGTCGGCAGGACTCGTGTGGCCTGCCACAAGATAATCGCGAAACGATGTGCTCGAGCGGCGCAACTTTTTCCCTAACTTTGCTTCTTCAACTCGACTGCTTACCGCAACCCATGAGCAAAGCAGACGCGCGCCGCAAGTAAGTGGACACAAAGGGTAAATCCCAAGTCCATGATGGAGGCACATGCTTACCTCGACCTTTCCCGTTTCGTTGCTGAATTCCGCTTCAATTCCGGCTTTGGGGTGCGAACGTCTCCAGCCTCCGGCTGAATCCAGCGAGGCGGATGCTGTGACCCGTGCCCAGGCCGGCAGTCATGATGCTTTCTCAGAACTTTACGCGCAGCACAAGAGGCGCGTTTTCGCAATTTGCATGCGCATGGTGCGCGACCCATCGCTGGCCGAAGACCTTACGCAGGAATCCTTTCTTCAGATGCACCGCAAGCTTGGATCTTTTCGCGGCGACTCCGTCTTCACCACATGGCTGCACCGGTTGGCCGTCAATACCGTGCTGATGCACCTGCGCAAGCGCGTGCTGTCTGTGGTTTCACTCGATCAGCTGATGGCTAACTTCCCTGAACAACGCGCTGGACGCGGTTTCGGCACTCGCGATCTGACACAAGCCGGCGCCGTTGACCGTCTGGCCATCGATCGCGCCGTTGCTACTCTGGCGCCCGGTTATCGCAGCATCTTTCTCCTTCACGACGTCCAGGGTTTCGATCATAATGAAATTGCCTCCATGCTCAAATGCACCTGCGGGAACACGAAGTCCCAACTGCACAAGGCGCGGCGGATGCTGCGTGGCGCCCTTACTGCAAAAGTAGGCTCGGGCGGAGGAGGATCGGCCGGCCAGATAAAAGATTCGTTCCCGCTGCGGACCCAGACAGGCAGGCCAAGCAGACCGACGAGGTCACGTGGCGCACCGGCTTTGAGAGCTTAGTTGACGGTAATCGCGCTGGCCACGTAGCGGGTGCCATCGAAATCTGCGGTCACCATGACGTTATCTCCAAGGTGGAGATTCCTGCTTGTCGGGAGGTGGGCGGAATCAAAGGAGATTTGATAGCTTGTTTCGTCTCGTGGATCAACCAGAGTCAATATTCCGGAGTGCATGTCAAGCACAGAGAGATTCCCATTGAACACAAATACAGATCCTGGCGTGGCCAGAACCGCGATCTGGCTGGCAACGCCTCGACCCTTACTGTTCGATTCAAATTTGACCGAGATGAGAGCGCCTCTGACAAGATCCGACGATCCAGAGTGCGCCGAAGAAAATGCGGCCTGTCCCACGCGAGCGACCGGTGTATTGACCGGCACGAGTAGCTTGATGGGCTCACGAAACAAGACGGAACTAACGGTCAACTCACGAGTTTCGGGGTTGTAGTTCAGTACCCGGCTTTGGTACTCGCCTTCGGGTGATCGCGACAGCATATGAATGCTGAGCGCATACACGTTTGTTCCGTCCAACACCGTTTGGATCGAGGCATGGTCAGCGGAACCTAGATCGCGAAGAGAAATCTTTTTCCCATCACGATAGACTTGCGTTCGTTCGTCAAACAGTATTTTCACTGGCCGCTGACCAAAAACCTTCAGCGTAAGCTCATCACGCACGGGATCTACACTCCGGATCTCGCCGCCTAAAATGGTGCTCTTTCCGTGGGGCGCGGGCGGCGAGGCGGGCAAATCGCCTGACGAACTTTCAGACCTTAACGCAGGCTGCGGGGCCGCACTTTGTCCCGACTTTGCATCTGCGACCGACATTTGAGCAATTGCCACGCCGCCAAGTATCGCTAGTGCGAGAAGATGATCCATTTAGCACATCCCTCATCAATTGCCGATGCTAATTTGTTATACAAGCAGTTTGATGGCGTCGAGTGAGTCCGGGTGGCCTGCGGAGGACTTCAAATGAATAAAAACTGCTTCGCATGCTGGCAATACAATCCAGTGTTGCGCATCTAAGTAAGTGCGCCCAACTGACTCTATTCTCAGTCGGCCGCACAGAAAGGTCAAAAGAGCACAATGTCCAAGACGCCACTAAGCTTAATTGCAGTCATTGCGGTCATCGCAGTCTCCGGGCCTCACGATGCCTGGGCAGGAGATGTTCTGGCAATCACTATCCCAAGGCGCAGCGAGTTGACCCCCGTGCAGCGCCTCAATCGTGAGGGCGTTGAGGCCGTCAAAAGACAGCAGTACGAAAAAGCCGCAACGCTTTTCTACAAGGCATATCTTTACGATCCTGCCGACCCTTTCACTCTGAACAACCTGGGCTACATCTCCGAGTTACAGGGCGAACTGGATCGGGCTCACAAGTTCTATGCCTTGGCATCGGAACAGGGCTGCAATGCAAACATCGACCGGAGCAATGCGAAGCAGTTGGAAGGAAAGCCGATGCAGTACGCCTTCGAGAGTCTCCAGGACGTCCCTATGCGGGTGAATCGCATGAATGTGGACGCCATGGACCTTTTGTCGACAAATCGGGGTTTTCAAGCCGTTGCTCTTCTGCGGGAAGCACTGTCTCTGGATCCACAGAATCCCTTCACATTGAACAATCTGGGGGTAGCCGACGAGTCTATCGGAGACTACGACAACGCCTTGAGATCTTACGGCGCGGCTGCTGAATCGCACTCCTCGGAACACGTAGTCGTCACGTTGGATCGTTCTTGGAGAGGAAGATCCGTCAGTGCTATGGCTGCAGCGAGCGCCAAGCGATTGGAAGAACGGATGAAGAAGATGGACAGTGCGGAGGTGAGCGCCGTCCTGTTTACCCTGCGTGGAGTTTCCGCGACAAATCAGAACGATTGGCTTGCGGCAAGGCAGGACTTTCTCCATGCTTACTCGCTCGATCCAGCCAGCGCGTTTTCGCTCAACAACCGTGGATATGTTGCGGAGAGGGATGGCGACCTCGAGACGGCACAGTTTTTCTATGAGAAGGCCCGGAAGGCCGGCGATTCGAACACCCGCGTCGGACTTGCGACCGATCGTTCCGCCGAAGGCAAGAAGCTCTTTACAGTCGCCACAGATAGCGACCACCAGGTCGATGGCGTGCTTGACAAATACAGTCAGGATCGTCGCCGGCAAGCAGGTCCGATTGAACTGACACTTCGCAACAATACGCCGGGCGGCGATTCCAACGTGCCGCCGGAGAAGCCTTCGCCCTCGAATGTCCCGCCTGCGGTAGTCCCATCCGCGACGCAGCAGCCTCATTGATTTCAAGAAGGATCCCGCTGAAATGACCAAGCCCGTGGCAGAGTCTCCGTCGCATCAATCGATGACCCTCCTTTCTCGCCTGCTCCTGGTTCCGCAGGACGGCGATAATGCAGCTTCGTCGATGGTTGCGGGGCTGCAGTCGGAAGTTCGAAACATCAGCCGGGAGAAGTTCGACGATTTACTGACATTGGCCAACCTGAATCACGTGATTGTGCGCGGGCTGGAAGTTTTCCTTAATGTGATGCGCGAGGCAAAGGATGACACTCGTGCCGAATGGGCGCAGACCGCCCTTGCTGCTGAGCGGGCGCGTATCACCACGGCTCTAGCGTTCCTCGAAGACATTTGCGCCGCGTTCGAATACGAAGAGTATGACGTCGCGGTGATCAAATCGCTTGATCACTGGCCCGATCTTGGCAGTGACCTCGATCTGTACACAAATGCGAACTCGGAAGACATAGCCAAACTTTTGAGGAGGCACTTCGACGCGCAAATTGCTCCGCGAAGCTGGGGAGACCGCTTGGCGGGGAAATGGAACTTTCTTATACCCGGACTACCCGAGGCCGTCGAGATTCACATGGGCCGTCTGGGACAAACTGGAGAACAGGTCACAATTGCCTCGCGCCTCGCAGAACGTACCCAACGGGTTTTGATCGGCAATCAGGCGTTTCGAGTTCCATCAACGTCGGATCGGCTGATGATTTCAACGCTGCAGCGCATGTACCGCCATTTCTACTTTCGGCTGTGCGACATTGTCGATACTGCCGTGCTGTCGGAAACGGGTGGCATTGACTACGGGGATCTGCGCTCTTCAGCGACTCATGCCGGCATCTGGGAAGGGGTTGCGACTTATCTCGCGATTGTGTCGGACTACGTGAAGAAGTACAGCGGCTCAGGTCTTGATTTGCCGCAGTTCGTGATAACTGCAGCGCGCTTTGGAGGCGATGAAGTCTACTACGCCCGAGATTTTCTGCGTGTCCCGATCATGCCGCAATCCATTAAGCTCTACGGATCACAACTTGCCGGTCTACTGCGAAAGCGGGAATTGCAGAACGGCGCCCGACTCAGTTTATTGCCGTGGCTTGCCACAGCAGCTGTGGTTGGGCAAAGAATCACTGGAAGCGATAAGGGCATTTGGTAAGGCAGCGGGTTAAGCTCGGCCATCCGATGTTGGAGCCGTGCAATTCGATTGCTTTCGTTGCCAGTCAACCTGTGGTCAACCAGGAGAGGAGATGCCGGGATTTCTACCTCCGGCAAAATGATATGGGCAATCCGGTAACGACGACTCCCAAATCGATCTTATGCGGTACGCTATCTAACAAGAGTTCCAGCCGCATGATGCAGGATGCAGGTGCTTCCACATGGCCATCCATGGGGTCACACCTGCCTGATGGATATTCCTCGAATCAGCTAGCGCCGATGAAGGCGACTTCGCGGCCGATATTCGCGATCGATCCGCTGGCGTTCAAGCGCGACCAAACATCGAGCGCTATCTCATTCGTTATACATGTCGTCGCTATCACTCTGGTTCTATCACTGGCGGTGAAAGCTCGCACAAGCATGATGCTGCAGCCGGCCACGATTGTAACGCCGGTGGACATCAAACTTTCTATTCCTCCCATGATCTTGCCGGTGGCAAAGGCGATGGGCGGCGGCGGCGGCGGCGGCGCGCACGATCTGGTGGAGGCCAGCAAGGGACATCTGCCTACTATGGTTGCGAAGATCGAGATCACGCCTGCCCAGATCATCAGGATCGATAGGCCGAAGTTGGGGATTGAGCCAGCCGAGCTGGTGAAGATGCCGGACAACAACAATCTACCCAATCTCGGCATGGCCCAGTCGCCGCAGATCGCGCTGGCCTCGCAGGGCAGTGGCAGCGGTTCAGGATTCGGCCATGGCAGCGGCGGCGGCATTGGCTCGGGCAGCGGCGGTGGAGTGGGCCCGGGCAGCGGCGGCGGTTACGGTGGCGGCCTGATGAGTGTGGGCGGAGGCGTCAGCGCACCGCAGGTCCTCCATTCCGTTGAGCCGGAATTCACAGATGACGCTCGCCGAGCGAATTATCAGGGCAGCGTTTCGATCAAACTCATTGTCGATTCACAAGGAAACCCGCAAGACGTCCGCCTGGTCAGTCATCTCGGCATGGGGTTGGACGAAAAGGCCATCGAAGCAGTGAGGCAGTACAAGTTCAGGCCGGCCATGTACGAGGGACATGCTGTATCGGTGCAGATCCTGGTCGAAGTGGACTTCCATCTACATTGATTCACATAGCAGCGATGAAAAAGAGGAGCCGTTCGCGGCTCCTCTTTTTCATTGCCCAATTCTGACCTGATTCGACGGGCGGATACAGCGGACGAAAATCCAACCGTCCCATTGGCCCGGCGGTGAGTTTGCCTTCCATCCCGGCCGTGCCCCACAACGCAAATATCTCAAAGGCGCGCCCGTTGGACTATCGCCGGCACGATTGGCTGTCGCATCACTGCTTGGCTTCTTTCGCGGTTTGCGTGTGTTGCGGCGCTGGCCTCTTGGCATAATAGCCCTTGCGCGTCCTCACGATCAGCTTGCCATGCTTGGTTGCGTTCGCCTCGACGCGCACAACCCGGTAGCCCCCCAGGCTGGCCGGTTTGGTGGAGCGATAGCCGACGGTGTACTGGTCCCGAATATCGCGTGCGACCTCCGCTGCGATGCTATCCACATCCTGCAAGGAATGCGGGAAGTAAGCGATGCCGCCCGTCTCCTGCGACAGGCTCTCCAGAGCGGCCCTCGCTCGGTCCGCTTCCTCCTTGTCGGTCCCGAAAAGCAGTCCGATGGTATAGACCACGGGTCCCCCCAGGTTCTGCACACGGCGGATGGCCTGTTCCAGGTCGAGGCGCGACGCATTGTCCGCTCCGTCCGTAATGACCAGCAGCACCTGCTTTGGGAGCTTTCCGTGGTTGGCCAATTCGTCCGCAGAAGCGGCCACCGCATCGTACAGGGCCGTAGTGCCCTTGGAATCGAAGTGCGAGAGCCCTCGATTTAGCGCGTCGATGTCCGAAGTAAAGCCCTGATCGAGGAAGGCTCGATCGGAAAAATTCACGATAAACGTCGCATCCTGGGGATTTGACGCCTTCAACAGGTTCAAGGCGGCCGCATTCACCGCCGCACGCTTGTCGAGCATCGAGCCCGAGTTATCGACGAGAATGCCCAACGAAACGGGCTGGTCCTGATGCAGAAACGAGCTGGTGGTCTGCGGAACTCCGTCTTCCCAGACGCGAAAGTCGCCGCGGCTCAAATCCGTGATCAATCGATTTTTCTGGTCTACCACCGCGCAGGTCAACAGAACCTCATCCACATCCTGGTGCATGGTGTAGACACCGTCCTGCCGTTTCTGAATCTCGCCGGGCCGGGCTGGAGCGAGAGGCGACGCTGTGCTCACGGGCGCGTTGTCTTCAGCGTCGGGCGAGGGAATCGGATCGTGGTCTACATCCAGACGCTGCTGAACCTCAGGATGCGTGGGATCGCGCATGGTGGCGGGCATTGTGGGTTGCGCCTGCGCAGGCGGTGCGGACTGGACCTGGCAGAGTAATGACGATCCACTGCAGCCAAGCAGGACCAGAGCCGCCACAGCAATGGACCAGAGGGTGCGCGATATCGAGAAGCCTTTTGAGTGCATAGAAAAGCGGTCGAACGCCGGCAATTGAACTTTCCGCTACATCAATATGATGCAGATGCAAGCCAAAGAGAGCGATGTTTGTCATCCGTGAAGCAAGAGTTTGGCAGTATTTTTCTTTTGCACCGCCAGATCAGGCCGCCTTCGCGGCGTAACCGGATGTGTTTCACACCGAGTAACAGATCCGTCCCCAGACGGGATCTTGGCAGCCCTCCCCCCTAGCGGGTAGCAGAATCCGAACTTTTCACCGGTGGCTGGGTCCCGGGAACAATCTGGTCCATCGGCAATTCCAATGAAAAGACAGAAGCAGAACCCTGATCCGCCTGCACCCAGATACCATGGAAGGCGTCATGCAGTTCAGGGTGTAGCGCCAGCAGCGCCGTCATCACCTCGGTCACTTGCTTTCGCGCAGTTGGCGGATCGCGCAACTGGGCTGTCTGGGCAGCGTCAGGAGTGTAGTGGACTTCGAGGTCCAGCGCGTCAAATGCAGCTGTGGTGTCAATCGCCGTCACCTGAAAAACAGAACCATGCGCACCGAGCATCAGCGGTTTTGTGCCGGGAAGATTGTCGGGATGTACCTTGTCCTCTTCATGCTGCAGTTTCTCGAGATTGGGACTGGACAGGAACTCCACCGGATCCAGAAAATAGGCGGCTATGCGATAGTAGAACCAGGCATCCCAATTCATGTTCCTTTGTGCGTATTTACGCGCCGACACCCAATACCAGAGGCCATCGTGACCTGCCTCCATCATGGGCCTGCTGAAGAAGCCGCCAAGCATCCAGCGATGCTCAGCCGTTTCAGACAGAATCAGTGAAATCTGCTGCGGGTGTGGTACGCCGGTGGCGTGAAGAATGGCCAACGCATACGTCCCTGGCGGCAGATCGGTAAAGTTCAACACCACGACCGGCGTTCCACAGTAGAAATCTGTTCGAGCGGCGCCCGCAGAATCGGTCGAAGCGTCCAGCGCATAAAGGCTATCGACGGTGATGGCCGCTCGCTGCACAAGAGGCTTCAAACTGTCGACCGAACCCGCAATGCCGCTGAAATCCGCCGCCACCGCAGGAATCGTGCTCGACCGAAGGGCCTGCATATCCCCACTTTGCACCTCGCCAACCATGGTGCGAGCAGCACTCGACAGGGCATCGCGTTGTGCGGCCGTCATTTGCGATTGCGTTTTGCAGGAAGCGGCCCTCGCGGTCAGGGACAGCATCGCGCCCGCAAAGGTCAGAAACAACAAGAGGGCGCGTGGCACGTAAGGGGTTCTCAAAAGCATGGCTGCAGCCTTCCGTGGGGGTCTGGCCGGCGAATCGCAAATTCTTGCCAGCATAATAATGTTTGATGCAAGTTGGCTGTCGCTCGGTCACGGCAGCCAAGAGGAACTTACCAATGTTTTTCGACATGGGTGAAAGAGCTTTTGGCGAAGTGCGGAATGATTTGCGGTTGCTGCGCCATTTGGCTCTGCGCCGCATCTGCCGGTTGCGCGCAGGCGACGCAAACTCCCAGCACTCTGCCCCCTGGCTCGCATGAGCCCTTGGCAAAGAACGCCGCACACCCGGCACTGACGCCTTCAGCGACTGGACTCAAGCATTTGGACGGCGCACCTGGCGAGAAAACAGGAAAACTCCTTGCCCCTGCCGATGCAACCACACAACCCGCTACGGTGAGCCTCAGGAATGGAAAACTAACGGTAGAGGCGAACAACTCCGACCTAACCCAAATCTTGCAAGATCTGGCTGGTGCCTGCGCCATGACCATCATCGGGCTCAACGGCGGCCCTCGCGTCTTTGGCGTTTACGGCCCAGGTAATTCGCGTGAGGTTCTCGCCGCTCTCCTCGTCGGCGCCGGCTACAACTTCATCATGGTGGGCGGCGCTAGCGACGGCACCCCTCGCGAACTGCTGCTCATCTCGCAGAACAACAATGCTCCGGCGTTCACGCCGCTCAATCCACGTCCCGTTCTTTCCGCTGACCGCGACGAATTCGAGCAGCCAGACTTGGAGAGGAACCCATCGGCCTGGAACGCAGCAGGTCCGGGCGCCATCTCTCCGGCTCCGTCGCAAGACGACCAGGACAACAACACGCGCGTGCAGCAGACTTTGCAGCGATTGCAGCATATCCAGGAACAGCAGCAGAATGCGCCACAGTAGGCGCTGACTTTGGTTTGGGTGCTTCGTTAGTCGTTCTGACATGAAGTGTGCTGTTCTGCTCACTGAATCCGACCAACCAGCAATGCGGTTGTCAATCTTGGAATATTAGGCTTGTCGCGCTCGCAGAGGTGTATATTACTAACTAGGTTTCTGACCGCGTGATTTCGCACTTTAAGGTTCGCGGTTTCCCACCTTTTCGCCAGAAAAAAAGGCGAAAGGATGGGGCACAGAGTTGGTACAAAAACAAGTGGTCAGAGACCTAGCACAATTTGATTTAGTGTTCTTTTGATCTGTTGCCAGGGCGGCCGATGTTCGGGAGTTATGTGGAGACTTTGAGCGGCTAATTCTTCCCGGATAGCCGCTTCATCATTTTCTCCAGCACTCTTGGGCCTGAGCCGAGCTTCGGTTGGGCATGATAGAGAAGTACACCCTCTGTAGCCGCCGAAACTATTCAATTTAAAGAGGTTGTTGAGTTCTCATCCGGCGCATTGCGTCGTGAGTCGCTCACACCAGCCCATCTAGATAATCGAGCGGAGTCGGCCCCTCTGCTCACATGTCGCAGCGGAAGGAGTGTTGCGGCAACTTCAACATCTGCGGGCTTTCATCTCCCGCCGAGGCAGATTCATGAAAACCCTCTCCTCTGTTCTCTTGCTCCTCCCGGCTTTTGCCGTACCCGCATTCGCAACGGTTGTCGTCAGCAGTCCATCGGATGGTGAGACAGTGAATTCAACCGTCAGCTACGCGGCAACCGCCACCACGAGCACCTGTCCGGAGGGCGTAGCATCCATGGGCGTGTATGTGGACAACGAGTTGGTCTATACCGTGAATGGAACCGCTCTGAAGACCACTCTTTCCGTCAATCCGGGAAGCCACAAGACCGTTGTAGAAGAGTGGGATTATTGCGGAGGAGCTACCTTCGTCTCGATGGAGATCACGGCCACCAACCAGGCCGGCGTCCATGTGACGTCGCCGGCAAACAACAGTACAGTGAGCTCCCCTGCCAAATACGTAGCGACAGCCACGAGCAGTTGTTCCCAAGGCGTAGCATCCATGGGCATCTACGTGAACCGTCAGCTTGTGTATATCGAAAATGGAGCAAGGCTGAACACCCAAGTGGACCTGGGTGCGGGAGCCCAGCAAACAGTCGTGGAAGAGTGGGACAAATGTGGTGGGGCATCCTACGCACCTGTCAATGTCACGGTACAGGGCGGAGAAAAGGTACTCTCCAACCTGCAGGCCAGTGACGGATGGAACGGCTGGGGTGAGTTGGCCCCGAATTATGACATCTGCTCCGCCCCGTGTTCCGGAGTTACCTGGTCAATGTCGCGGCACGTCAGTTCACCGTCTTTGAGCGGAAATGCAACCGAGTTCAAAATCGGTGGGACCCGGCCCTACTCCGATGTCCTTTGGTCGATTCCGGTGCTCGGCCAGGACACAACACAAAATATTCCGGACACCCGCCACACGCTCCTCCCGACCCTGCACAACTTCACTTACGATGCCTACTTCTACGGATCGAACCTCGAGCTTACGCAGGTTCTGGAGTTTGACATCAACATGTACATGAATGGCGTCGGACTGTTATGGGGAACCCAATGCCGCATTGCGGGTGGAAACGAATGGGATACCTGGGACGACACAACTGCGCACTGGGTCCCAACCGGCGTTGCCTGTAATCCCGTAAGCGACGGGTGGAACCATGTGACGATTCAAGTGCGGCGGGAGTCCGACGATACGCTTCTGTACGAGTCGATATCGCTGAATGGCGTGACCGCCGACATAAACAAGACCACTCCGCCATTCTCCGTTCCTGCTAGCTGGTGGGGCATTACCGCCAACTACCAAATGGACGGAAACCACAAGCAATCGTCGAATACCACGTACTTGGATAATTTCAGTCTCACCTATTGGAAGTAAGCTTGCGGTCTTCCCTTGTTGACGGGGTCAAAGATCAGTGGAGTCCCATCGGCAAGGTGGACATCCATTTTGAGTGATTAAGCTGCCTGGGGAGAGTGAGCTTGAAGTGAGGAGGCGAAGTTGCAGTGTCGTTCCAGATCCCGGCCCCACTCAATTCCGCTGCGATCGCGATCAACAGAATCTTTTGCAGCAAATATTCCCGGTTCCGCTCTACCAGCGGATCACGCAACTCAGCAGAATATCTAAAGGAATTGCCCATATCCCCTTCTCGCCCATCTAAGGAACCTCTGCGCAGGTG
>PLGM01000368.1 GCA_003139795.1 Acidobacteriaceae bacterium
ACTAACGGCTCGGGGACGGTCGGGTCGAGCAATGTCACAAATGTGCAGGTCACCTGCACGGCTACCGGCAGCTATACCATCGGTGGGACGATCACTGGCCTGACCGCAGGTGGGCTGATGCTGGCCAACGGCGCCGATACCGTGAGCCCGGCTGCCAATGCGACGAGCTTCGTTTTCCCCACCCCGCTCGCGAGCGGCGCGAATTATTCAGTGACAGTGAGCGCCCAGCCCTCCGGCTTGACGTGCACCGTCACCAACGGCTCGGGGACGGTCGCGTCGAGTGATGTGACAAATGTGCAGGTCGCCTGTTCGCCGACCAGCACACAAACCTTCGTGCCGCTCGTGGTTATGCCCGCGGGGCTCGCAGGCGCCACCTCAGGCAAGGCCTACTCGCAGACCCTGACGGCATCGGGCACCGGCCCGTTCACCTGGGAGGGATACACGATCGCTGACGGCAACTCGTTGCTCAACAAATATCCGACCAATGGCATGAATATCTCCACCAGCGGTGGTGTGGTGTCGGGCACGCCGTACTACACCGGCACACAGCCGATTTTGATCTCCGTGTCGCGCGCGGACGGCGCGTTCGCATCCCCCCAGATCGAGCTCTCGATCGGTGGCGCCGGCAGCAGCCAGAGCATCACGAACAGCCCACCTTCAGCGACGCAGGGTCAGTATTACCTCTGGCAGCTGCAGACGAGCTGGGGCTATACGGGATCGAATCAGGGTTGCGGACCCGGTGCGCACCTGGTCTTCGGCTCGATTCCCCCGGGGTTGACCTACAACTCTTTGAATTCGACGGGCGGCACGCTGGCCGGTACGCCGACCATGGCCGGCACCTACACGATGACATTGATGGCGGACCCAGGGACGACGCTATGTGCGCCCGAGCCGACCAACTACGCGACAGTGACGCTGACGATCGCGCCAGCATCTTCGCCGACGACTCCCGCGGGTAGCTCGAACTGGACGCGCCAGGAGAGCAGCGCCGTGCTGACGGCCTCGAACTCGGGTTGGGACAGCTACCTGGTTGGGTCACCGTCGGTCATCAGTGTTGGTTCCACGTACTACATGTACTATGAGGGGCTCAATACGACCAGCTTTACGCACGCGATCGGGCTGGCGACTTCGACGGATGGCGTGAATTGGACGAAGGGATCAGGCGCCGTACTCCAAGCCACGACGGGTGCCTGGGATTCGACTGAGGTGCGCTATCCAAGCGTCGTCAAAAACGGCGGTAATTACTTGATGGTCTATCAGGGCGCCGGAGCCGGAACGGCACTTGGGCTCGCAACGTCGACGGACGGCACGACCTGGACCAAGCATTCGGGCGCGGTCGTAACCACGGTCGGCGTGCACAGCGCCTACGTGCCGGGGACCCTGCTCTACCTCTCCGGGCAGTACGTACTCTACTACACGGTGGACGGCATCATTGGTCGCATGACCTCCACGGATGGTGTCTCCTGGAACGATGGTGGCGCGGTCTTCTCGTCGTGCGGCAGCAGCTGCGTCGTGTACTCGCGACCCGCCGTGATTTACGATGGCGCCATGTACCGCATGTGGTACACGCGAATCGCCGACGCCAATGACGGCACGGAAGGAACGAGCGGACTATTCTCGGTCACAATCGGCTACGCCGATTCGCCCGACGGTGAGACCTGGACGACTTACGGCAACCCGATCTTGACTGCGGGCGCAGCCGGGGCTTGGGATCGCCCTGGAGTTGGCGATCCTTCGGTCACATACGACGGCACGACGTTTCGCATGTGGTATGTGGGCGGCCGCGAGCAATTACCCGGCGGCACGCCCGACAGCGACACTTGGGTGGAGGGCAGCGTCGGGTATGCCTTGATTCCGTAACGCGCTGTCAGCACGCGAGGTTCGTCCATCTCAAGCGAATGAACCGCGCCGGATATGCCGGAGGGCGCCGCGCCTGACCACGCCTGCCGAGTTCTGATATCGGGAATACCTACCCGCGCAGATCATCTCCTGCTTCAATGCGAGCCCGCAATCCGCGAATTCTTGCCAAAGGACCGTCCCTCAGATACGGATTTGGACTCGGATAGGCTACTACAAAACTTGCGCCAGACCACAAAACTCGTCCGAAGAGAATACGTGAACAATTGGGTTGCAACCGCGTTGAATATGGAATTCGATGATTTTCGCAAACATAGTAGGGCGGAGTTTCACGAATCTCACTACCACGAAGTATGGGACACAATTAAACACTTCGATCTCGGGGCGGAATTAATCATCACGCTGTTTGATGTGGAGGGGATACCAGTCAGCGGGAAGCCGAATGGCAGAAAACGCACGGGAATGGAGTGCAGCGTAAGAAGCCTGTTTGACAGCGTGAGTATTTGCACGGACAGTTCCATGCAATACCTTTTCTCAGGCTGAAGCCCCTCGGGGGGGGGGAACACGGGGGCTTCAGCGCGTTAGCGGCGATTGTGGGCGCTCGTGGGACCGCCCGGTGTGATAGGGTATAATTCCGAAATGCCAGAAAGCCACTCTCAGACCGTCTTCGTCGTGGACGATGAGCCGGGAACCGCATCGACTATCGCCGCTATCCTGAATGCATCCGGCTTTCAGGCGACCGCCTTCACGGACGCCGAAAAGGTGATGCAGGCTGCGGAGTCTTGTTGCCCAAGCATCTTGATTTCCGATGTGGTCATGCCTCGAATGAACGGCATCGAGTTGGCAATCAGGTTCAAGGCTACCTGGCCAAAATGCAAAATTCTGCTCTTTTCTGGAAATACATCCGCGAATAGTCTCATGGAAGTTGCCACCAAAGAAGGCCATGCCTTCACGCTTATGAGCAAGTCGATTCTCCCGAATGACCTCGTGGCCGCTATCGCGAAACTTTATTAGTTCCTCGTCTATTTGCCAAATCTGTTGTTACACAAATTCCTTCCAGAAAGCCCCGGAGCGGATCGTCAGAGAAGCTATAGAGCGCAACTAGGGCGCTGACCATCCCGCTGCTTCCCGCTTTATCCCTCTATATCCCGCCATTTTGCCAAGTATATTATTACCCCTTTCGGTAAACAGCGTTTTCTGTGGCGGAATTTGATTGGACCATGCGGCATAATAATGTAACCAGTCGGACGAAGCGTACTTTTTGGGCAGAGCCTCGACATTTTGGGCAGGATCCAAACTTTTTGGGCAGAACGTGGACTTTTTGGACAGGAGAGTCGTTTTACCCATTTTTTAGGCAAAGCCCCCTGAGGGGTTAAAGCCAGGATACGGCGGAAATTTGCGAAACACGCTCTGCAAAAGCCAGAGTCAGTTCGCTGCCGGCTGTTAGCTATCCCCTACTCCCTACTCCCTACTCCCTACTCCCTGTTCCCTGCCTTTTTCACCCCAAAGGCGTCGCCGCCACCGTAACCGGCCGTCCCGCCAGCGCCGGCCGCACCAGTTCCAGCGGCCACACATACATCGCCAGCCGCCGCGAGTAGTGCAGCACCGGCTCAAGGTCCGGCAGCTCAATCCCGATCACCGCGGCCAGGTCGTTGCGCTCGATCTCTGCCTCCGCCTCTTCCAGTGGCCACGGAAGGTTGTGAAGGTGCGCCCTCTCCGTCTGTCCCGCTTTGTTGCGCGTGAACAGGCAGGAACGCTCCATCAAAAAATACTCCAGCGTCCCGCTCCTGCCCTCCGCCAGATTCCGCGTTGGCCCCATTCCCCGGTACCGCGCCTTGAACACCGCCGGCTGGCTCGAAAACCGCCTCCGGCTGTAGAACGAATACTCCCGCTCCGACTTCTGGTCCAGCCGCATCTCCGCCCAGTAATACGGCAGGTGAAAGAACATTCGCGCCATCGCCACCGCCACCAGGTTGCTCGCATCCAGAGAGAAAAAATATACCCCCGGCGTTCCCGTCTGCTCGTCGCGCACATAGGTGCGCACATTCAAATCCGGAAAGCCGCCCATCCCTGGGATCGATGGCACCCCGCGAACCTTGATCCGGTCCAGCCAGAACGGCACCACCCCCAACCACGCCGACCCCTGAAACGTGTCCGCCTGCAACCCCTCGGGCAGCAGCGGATCGATCGACGAAGCCGCAACCGGCCAGTGCGCAAACAGCAAATCGTTCCACCGCTGCGTCATCTGCCAGTGCCCCGTGGGCAGTGGCCGCGGCTTGCGCGACGTGCGTACCGGATACTCCTGCATCGCTTGCTCCTGCATGGCCCGCTCCTGCGCGGCCCGCTCCTGCGTGGCCCATCCTGTTTCGCCAACCCTGTGTGCCCGTCGCTTCAAATCGGATCACTGGGTGACGTGCGCAGCCCCATTCAGAATACACACTGCAAGCGGAACCCTGATGCCGTATTCTGTTCGCGAGCCCTCATCCATGTCCAGCGAATCTTTTCTCCCTCCCGGCGCCCGCAACCAGACCGACGTCTTCGCCGTCCACGGCGCCGACCCCGAGATCCTGGCCTACGCCATGGCCAAATACTCCCGCTCCTCCCTTTCCATGCGCGAGTCCCTCGCCGAAATCAGCGCCCAGCGCGCCGAGCAGTTCCTCAATACCTTTTACTTCCAATACGGACACCGCTCCATCGCCGACCTGGCCCACGTCGCCCTGGCCGTCGAGCGCCTCAGCCTCCTGGCCGCCATCGTCCTCGTCGACGAGCAGCGCTGGGACGGCCAGGAGCGCTCCACCCGCTACCAGAACTTCCTCAAATCCGGCTGGTATTTCCCCGATTTCGGCCAGAACCCCGTAATTGCCTCCACCTCCGCCCACCTCTACTCCGAGACCATCGACAACCTTTTCGCCACCTACCAGCGCACCACCGCGGCCGTCCTTGAGACCCTCCGCCGCCGCGTTCCCCGTCCTGAATCCCTCAAGCCTGAAGCCTACGAGCGCACCCTCAAGGCCCGCGCCTTCGATGTAGCCCGCTACCTGCTCCCTCTGGCCACCAACACCTCCCTCGGCCAGATCGTCAACGCCCGCACCCTTGAAACCCAGGTCTCCCGCCTGCTCTCCCACCCCGCCGCCGAAGTCCGCGACCTGGGCCTCAAACTCCGCGATGCCGCCACCGGTCCCGCCTGGAACGTCAACGCCCAGCCCGCCGCCGCATTTGTCGAGAAACTCGCCGCCGCCGAAAAGCTCGCTTCTTTGCAGGGTACGGGCTTCAGCGCGCACGTTAGCCCCCTTGAATCGGAAGGGGCTTTAGCCCCTGAGGAAAGCCTCGCCGCCGAAGCCGCCAACCTCTTCACCCGCGAAGTCCGCGCCGCCCCCACCCTGGTCAAGTACGCCGAACCCAATCAATATGCCATCCAAACCCAGGCCGATCTCACCCAGGCCGCCGCCGGACTCCTCGCCAAAGTCCCCATCGCCGACGCCCCCGTAGTCGACCTCGTCGAGCGCACTGAAACCCTCGAAGTCGAACTGGCCGCCACGCTCCTTTACTCCGCCGCCCACCACCCCTACCGCCAGATCCGCGACCTGGTCGCCGCGCTCCCCCAAGCCCGCGTCACCGAGGTCGTCGAACTGGGCCTCCGTCACCGCGGCCGCCACGACGAAGCCCTCCGCGCCTTCCACGCCGGCGCCGCCCTCCGCTTCGACATCCTCATGGACATGGGCGGCTTCCGCGACATGCACCGCCATCGCCGCTGCACGCAGATCATCCAGTCCTTCACCGCCCTCCACGGCTACGAAACCCCCACCTCCGCCGACCTGCCGCCAATTTCAGTCAACGATCAGCCATGGCCGGCCGCCTCCGGCGTCCTCGCCGAAACCGGCATCCTCGCCGAAGCCGGCATCCTCGCCCAGGCCGGCATTCTGGCCGAAACCGGCATCCTCGACGAAACCGGCATCCTGGCCCAGGCCGGCATTCTGGACGATTTCCAATCCGCCATCGAGCAAGCCCACCAGGCCAGCGCCCAGATCGCCGCCGGCGGCGCACCCGAAGCCGCCCAATCCGCCCTCTACCTGCTCCCCCTCGCCACCCGCATCCGCGCCCTCTTCAAGATGGACTTCGCCGAAGCCCAGTACATCTCCGAACTCCGCTCCGCCCCCGCCGGCCACTTCAGCTACCGCCGCGTAGCCTGGGAGATGTACAAAGCCCTCGAACGCCAGCACCCCACCCTCGCCCGCCACATCCGCGTCACCGACTTCACAAAGCCCATCGACCTCCTCCAGCGTTAGAACCCGCATCGCCACCGAAGCGGGTGCCCCACCCTCGCGATGCGCCGCGGCGGACAACCCTGGGAAGACGTTCCAGCCCCAATGGCCCGCCCCGTCGATTCGGTACGAACCTCCTGTTCATGCGATTGCCCCGCAATATACCCTCCGTCACAGCCCGCCGCCATAGAGGAGGAGTAGAATTTACTACCTGCAGCGGTTCGGAACGGAGGAACCTCTGTTGAAGCCACTCTTTTGCGCACCCATGCCCGCGACCTGCGCGGCGAGCACGTCCTTTGCAAACAACCTGAGTGGTTTGCGGAGGACCCTGTGACTCTTCTTCTCCCCTGGAACCGCGCCTGCGTCGTCGGCATACAGGCCATGGACGATCAGCACGCCATCGTGATGGACACCATGAACGAGCTTCGCCTGGCGTTGGTGCGCGGCGCCAAGCCGGAGCCGGCGGACGAACTGCTGAAGAGGCTGATCGAGTTCACCCGCATGCACTTCTGGAGCGAGGAGCAACTGATGGAGCAGCATGGCTTTCCCGGCCTGGCCGGGCACCGCGCCGAGCATCAGCATCTGCTGGCGCAGCTCCTGGAGTCCGCCCGCCGGCTGCAACACGGCGAGGCCGTGAACCGGGGCGATGTGCTCTTGTTCCTGCACGACTGGTTCATCGGCCACGTCGAGGGCCTGGACCAGCAGTATGGCCCGTGGCTGAATGAGCACGGCGTCTACTAGTACCGCGACCGCGTGATTTCGCAGTTAAATGAATGCAGCGCCGGCCTCCTGGCCGGCTGTAGCGTGGACCTCCCGGTCCACGCTTGTCCATGATGAATTACCAATTCATGCGGTCTAAGCAATAGGGGCGGATGGCCCACATCTCGATTTTGAACCAACCAGCGCGACCAAGCCGCTTTAAAACCCATCCCGCCCAAAAAGCCCCGTGCCCCATCCTTTCCGTTTCTTTCTGCGGAAAGGGTGGGAAACCCATGCCCTCAATCAGCCACCTGGCAGGCCCGGAGCGGCAGGTCGAAGTTTCAACCCCGGCACAAACCCATCCACCCCAATTTGAAAGATCGTCTTTGCGGCGGGCAAGTCGCGGTTTCAACCCCGGCAGGAGCCGCGCTCAATTCCCGCCCCGCCCACAAATGCCGGGTGGCACATCCTCGCCACGTGTCGCCGCGGCGACTCTTTGTGGCTAGGATGGGAATGCGCAGACGCCCACGGTCACGGCTGGTAGGCCGGGGTTTTAACCCCGGCGCAAACTTCCGAGATGCCGACCTTTCAGAACCTATCCGTCATTAACGAGCGCATCGGCGATTTGGCGTAAAGCGGCCTCTAGAAGTTGACCAGGATTGGCCCATCGAACAAAAGCGCTAATGCAAGCTCCGCTTCGATTTCGTGCTGCTTTCTCTTTTTCGAACCGCTCTTGCGGTCGCGCTTTCCAATGGGAACCGGAACATCGAAATGGGCAGCCGCCTCCGACATTCCCAATGACAGCAGCCTAGGATCTCCGAGCAAGATAGGAGACTCCGGGCACCGTGGCCCTTGGCCAAGAGCCCGGATAACTTGCAAAGCGATGGCCCGAGCGAGTGGCGGCGGCACAGCATTACCGATCTGCCTAGCGCCGTGCCATTTCGTTTTGTGAAAACGGAACCAATCGGGGAAGCCGTGCAGCCTGGCCATCTCGCGGACAGTTATGCAACGCGGATAGGCATAGTGGATCGGCCGAGGGCTCGTGAAAGCTCCCCGCGACGAGTCGGTTCCTGCCCTCAAGGTGTTACTAAGCCCCTCGGCCGACAACTTGAAAAAGCGCGAGATCGGCTCCACCTGTCCGGGCGACGTCGCGTCAAACCGCCGTCTCGAAATTGCCGTATGGTCGGTACGCAGACTGGACGTGAGGAAGCGTCGGTCCCAAATCCGTTCGTAGCCGTAGTGCCAGGAACCGCTCCCGATACAACGCATTTCTCTTGCATAACGGCTGGGCTTGCCCCATTCCATGGTCGAAACCTCGTCGGAGTGGCTAAGCTCTCCGAATTGCTCGGCATCTGGCAAATCGTCCAACGCATCTCGGCACGATGGACACCGTGGCAGCAGCCCTCGCCCCTCGGCATCGACCGGCCAGAAAACTGGCTCAGGATAATCGGGTATCCGAAGCCCTTTTCTGGCACCCATCAGAATCAGTCGCTCACGATGCTGCGGTACGCCGTACTCCGCCGAATCCAGAACCTTCCAAGGCAGCCGAGTTCGGTACCCGGCGCGCGCGAATTCCTCTATGAGTTCTTCCAGAAAGCCCCGATGTTCCCCAATTGTCAGGCCTTTAACATTTTCGAAGACAAAGTAGGAGGCCCTCAATTCGGTCACAATGCGTACGAAGTCTCGTATAAGTCCATTGCGAGGGTCGTCCAGCGCCCGATGGCCAATCATTGAGAACCCTTGGCAGGGCGCACCTCCAAACACGACGTCCACGCGCTGACGACCTATTCCTGCCCGACGCCTGATCTCGTCTCCGGTCAAACCGGCAACAGATTGCGGCAATATGGCGCATTGAGGAAAGTTGTATTCGTGAATGGCACAATGGATGGGGTCGATTTCGACGGCGGCCACAACGTCGAAACCGGCTTGTTCGAAGCCCAATCCTAGGCCTCCGACCCCGGCAAACAAGTCGACACCGATTGGCCGTCGCACTCGTACCCCTCGCTCTCAGATATCAGCTTAACGGGTTTCCTTGGAATTGTCGATCGAAATTCTTCCGGGAGGCCCCAGAAAGGCAAAGAGCCGCGCCTCCAGCCGGTTTCGGGAACTCGTCTGGCATTGCCAGACGGTCAAGACCCCCCAACCCAAGGCGCGCAAGGCTCGCCTGTTGCGCACGTCCTTTGAACGATTGCGCTGCAGTTTCGGTAGCCAGAATTCGGGGCGGGATTTTGGGGGACGACCAATACGGCACCCATGCGCATGCCAAAAGCAGCCGTTTACGAAAATAACCTTCCTGCGGGACGGAAAAACAATATCGGGAGTGCCGGGCAAATCGCGCCGATACAACCGAAACCTGTACCCGGAGGCATGAAGTAGCCTGCGGACGACCATTTCGGGCGTGGTGTCCCTTCCGCCAATTCGGGACATCAATGCGCTTCGACTCTCTGGTGATCTATTGTCTACCATGATTCGGATGCAAAGTTCGCGGATGCGAAGCGTCCGCAAACCGGATTATGCTTGGAACAAATGCTACCAAAAAACGAATCGGAAAAGCCGGCAGTCATCGAGTATCTCTACAGCAAGTACGAAAAGGGAGAGCTCCCCGATCGCCTCGTCACTAG
>PLGM01000117.1 GCA_003139795.1 Acidobacteriaceae bacterium
AATTCCAGTCACCTCGCAAAAGCTGCGATGATTCCATTGGGTTTACGGGCGCAAAGTTAATAACAGGCTCTAGGCAGAATTGGGTCAGATTCGGAGTCGCCCATGACTCCAAAACTAAACAGCAGCTCTTCTGCGGAATAACGTCTGGACCTATAAACATGTTGGGCTTACGGGCTGCTGGCTGGACCCATGCAGGCATGAAGGCAAGGCTGCTCATCCAACCATCCAGCACGGTTACCACCGCATCCAGCCCAGCGTGATCGGCCGCTTCAAGCTGAGTGTGCATGCGTTGAAGTATCTCACCGCTTGCGTAGTTGATTCCGGGCTGAATCAGAGGCCGCAGCAAGTACAAGGCGCTGTGAGCTTGATCAGTCTGCGTCCTTTACGCAGCGAAATCCGAGCGCGCCAGAGCGGTCATAACTCGGCGCCATTAAAAGCAACTTGCCATGCTGGTCGTTTTTGTAGGCCTGTGGGAAGTACCAGATGGAGCCGTATGGTTGGTAGTGGCTGCCTCCGCGCAAAACGGCCGCTCGAGTATGCACGTCAATGTACTCATCGGTCCACTGCCAGACATTCCCCACCATGTCCATCACACCGAACGGGCTCGCACCCTTCGGATGCGCATCGACATCGCTTGCAGAAAGCATTACGCGCCCTTTGTCTGGAGTCGGCGCGGGCGCGTCCTTCGGGTCGTTCTCCCAAGGACACGCAAGCGGACCTCCGCTGACTATAGGCGCCAGCCAATCGCAGTTACCCCACGGGAACCTCCGGCCATCATTGCCCTGCGCTGCATATTGCCACTCCCACTCGTGGGGAAGTCTCTTCCCAGCCCACTTGGCATACTCGCGAGCATCTTCAAGTGAGACCCAGGTAACGGGCTTGTTGGCCCAGCCGTCAGGATACATCCCTTCCTTCCAGTCCTTGAGAAAATTGCGGTCGTCCTTCGGGTGATAGTGAGACGCATCGAGGAACTTCTTGAATTCCGCATTCGTGACCGGATACTTGTCGATGTAGAACGGCTTGATTTGCACACGAGACTCATGGAAACGCCGAGGATCATCTTCCCACGGATACTGTACGTCTACGCCAACATCATTAAAGCCCTCAATCTCGATCCCCTCGACCTTGAACAGAAAGTCGCTGGCTTCGATGCGAATCATCCCCTCGGGAGTGGAACTCGATGTCTTCGACGGCCGGATCTCGACCATTTTTTGAGTTAGTGGCTCCCACTCGTGAGAGAAACTCGCCAGAGGCTTTGCCGTCAACAGCTTCATCTTTGCCATAAGTTGCTGGGCCTGGGCATCGGGATCGCCCTGTGTGGCAAGGATTGCGCCATAGCCGTGGGCCTCGGTCGCGAACGCAAGCACTGACATGTCATCTTCCTGAACCGGCTTCAGTTCAACGCCATGGTAGAGATCGAAGTACCGCATTCCATCTCTGTATGGCACCGTCATCTGCCGTCCATTCACGTCGTACTCGTTGCGGTTGACTATAGTCCATAGCGTCTGGTCCTCCAGCGGCCAGCGGCTCGCGAATACGCCGTACATGTCCATCGGATAGAACGGCTCCCAGTTCTGGCTCGTCAGGAAAGGTGCAACCGCACGCTCCATCGTTGCGACGCGCCGCGTTGCCTCGCCGTCGCGGGGAGTTACACCGTTCCAGATGCCCCAGACGTTTTCCCAACTTTCCCAACCTTCTCCATTGAAGAACGCGAACTGCAGATCATCCGTCTTGTCGCGAACCCAGCGCCCCTGAATATTGACCTGGTGGCGCGGTTCAAGCCAGCGGTACTTGTCTACCGTCGGAACAAACTGGAATTGATATTGTCCCCAGGTAAGCACATTCCAGGCGAGAGCTTCGTCGTGCGGGCCGCCTTCCGGTTCGAACGCGAGTGGATGATTCACCTTGTCCGCTGCCAGTGGGAACGCCAATGGGACGCCATCCTGCGTGTCGCCATTGATGCCGTCGGCGTCGATTTGCTTCATGAACTCGGCGATCGCATCAGGCCAGGATGTCCCCGGATCTCTCGTCCCCTGGTCCCACATCATCATGGGAAACAGAACTCGAACGCCCCGGCGATGAAAGTCTGCAACCATCTGCCTGAGGCCTTCAACTCCGCCTGGCATGGAACGCACCATGTCGTGCTGGTTGCGATCGTCTATGCCCATGTTCGGGTATGTCGCCCAGATAAGGACAGAGTCGATTCCTCCGTACCGTTTGTCCACATCGTCCAGGTACCGGTCAACCGTGTACTTGCCGGCCACGGGATCATAGAAGTATCGGTCATGCACCATCATCTGAGGCTGCATGAAGCTGGACTGCGTCCACTTCAGCGCGGGCAGCTCATACCGGGATGCATCGTAGCCTATGCGGATGCGGCGTTCAGCGCGCCAATGCGTTATATCAGTTAACCATTCATGATAGTTTAATGCGGTACAGGGAATGTAGGGCCCCTCCTTTACGCCACGCATCGTCAAGCAGACGGGCGGGGGAATCTGCTGGCTTAAGGGGGCGTAGTGTGTGTCCTGCGCGTGGACGGGCACTGCAATGACTGCCGCCAGAAGCAAGAGACCTGGCGACCGCTGGATCGATCGAGTTGATACTTTCATGGAGTTCTCTCCTGGAGCAAGTTGGGAAGTCCTACGGATCTACCCTAACAGCCTGTGGTGAAAGT
>PLGM01000308.1:0-134 GCA_003139795.1 Acidobacteriaceae bacterium
ACGGCATGGGGAAAAAGCACGGTATCCCGCACCGGAAGCACGGGAATTTTGCGCACTCCGGGGCTTTTCTGTCCGGATAGGCTCTTAGCGGGGCCGGGAATCGTAGGCTGGTTCGGCATTGAGTGTCCTCGTAT
>PLGM01000308.1:239-3063 GCA_003139795.1 Acidobacteriaceae bacterium
GTTAATAACAGGCTCTAGCCTTCGCTGATACGGCCGAGTGCCCGGCAAGGTTCCCTTTGAGCGCCGTTCCGCCGGTGCAGTCTCTACTGACACCGAGCGCGACCGGCCAACGGACGCATAGCCCGCTGCCAACTTGGATGCACAATTGCTCGAAAGGTGTATCGGCCAAAGCGAAGGGAAGGTGAGAGGAGCCGGGCGGCCCAATGATGATTTTGCCGGGGTGAAGCTTAGGCTCCCGCTCAGGGACTGAGCCTGATTCGGAACTTCGCAACCGCTTCCAATCGGCTTTGCCCCAAGAACAGGATTCTTGGCCGGCCTTTTGGGCAAAAGCCGAATTTAGCGGATTTGCCGGAATTCTGCCGGAATCACCGGGGGTTACTGGAAGGTAACTGACGGTACTGGGTATCCATTTGACTCAGGTGACCCCAAGATATTGCGATGTGCAGCAACTCGATGCCACAATCCGCTGCGTTTACCTGAGTCAATTGGATACCCAGTACTGACGGTTTGCCGACGATACAGGCACTACCCCATTCCCAGACCTTGGGCGTTTCACGGAAGTAATCCAGGGTTGTCGCGTCCGAGGAATGCGTGTCAGTGCGCGATCTCCATCATCCTGATCACGCTCTGCCGGTCCCATTGGGTGTAGTAGATTGTCCTGCCGTCCGCGGTGGCGCTCAAACTGGGGAACCAGCGCAGGGGTTGCTTGTCGAGCGTAAGGACGGGCGACGTGCGATGGGTTGCGAAGTTAAAAAACTCGATGGTGGGCCGCGGTGCGGCCTCGGCATTCAACAGGTACAGGCCTGTCCTGGTCACCGCCCAATGTCCCCAGTAGCCGGACTGGGGCTTGTCGGCGATCACCAGCGATTCCGCGCCGCCGCCGGACGGGACGCTCCAGATGCCGGGCCACGCGATTTTCGTAAAGAAGACGGTGCGGCCGTCGCAAGATTCCAGGGGATCGAGGCTTTCCTGACGGGTGAGTTGCAGCCGCTTGCCAGTCTCCAGCGACTGCTTCCAGACCGCCATATACCTGGAGCCCGAATTGTCCTCCTCACTCATGGAGTCGAAGTAGATCGACTTGCCGTCGCGGGACCAACTGGGGACAAAGCTTAAGGAGGACGCATCGGTCACGGCATGCAGGTTTCTGCCCTGGGCATCGACGACATAGATCAGGCTGGCGGAAACAACCCGGTCATAGCTGTCAAAGGCCACCCATTGCCCATCCGGGGACCAGCGCGGAGTACCGGACTGGCGTTCCAGGCGCGTGAGTTGCCGGGGGTCTTCGCCGTTGGATCCGCTGGTCCATACCTCGTAGAAGCCTGTCCGGTAGGACGGCCACACGAGTTGTGAGCCATCCGGCGAGGGCTGCGCGTCGGGCTCTTCCTGGACGCCAATCACCTTGCGCTTGCCGAGGACGGGACCGCCGGGCGCGGCGAGGTCGGCCCGCCAGATTTCCGGCAGTTGAATGGCTGTTTTCTCTGAGTAGACCAACCGCCAGCCGTCCTTTGAGATGCTCCCGAGGGCCGGATAGGCGGTTTCGGGCTCGATGGGGCCGCCCTGGGCCGGCACGCGCCACAACCAGGGGACCCTGGTGGCGTTGGAGGAGAACACGATGGACTTGCTGTCGGGCGTCCACATGTAGTCAACGTAATGGCTCAGGAAAACATCGCCGTTTTCCAACTGCTGATCAAAGGTGAGTTGCCGGGGCGCCCCCCCGGAGCGGGGAACGACAAACAGGTCACAGCAACCCTTGGCGCCCTGCCCGCTGAAGGCGATCAACGCGCCATCCGGGGAAAGTGCTAACCCCCCCACGTAGTTCGGTTCGTCAGGCGCGCCCGGCGTTATCAGGCAGTGCCTTTCTCCCGTTGACAGGGTAAGGAGCACCAGTCCCCACGGGCCGCTTGCGGAACATGAGTCGGCGATCAGCAGTCCGGTCCCGTCATGGAGCCAGGCTACCCGCGCGAGTCCCCGAACGACCTCTATACATCTCAGGCCGGTGAGCTTTCGTTCGCTGCCGCCCATGGCCGGCACGGCGAAGACACCGTCATTCTTGCCGTCGCAGCGGGAGAAAGCGATTTCGGTTCCATCCGGAGACCAGGCAGGAGGGCCAACACGGGCGCTCTTGTTGTCGGTCAAGCGGTTGGGAGTGCCGGAACCCAGCAGTTGCACATAGACGTCGAAGTAGTTTTGTTCGGGTCCGTTCCAGAGATAAGCGATCCACTTTTCATCCGGAGAGAAGGCGGGGAAAAGCGCCTGGCCCGGCGCGGTTGTGACGGGGATGGCTGGGAGGGTTGAGGAAACCTGGCTGCCGGTGGCAAGCGATCCTGAAGCGTGGTGTGCCCGAAAAACCAAAACGGATGCAAAGGCGACAAGCAGGAGCAAACCGATGACCACAGCCGTGAGCGCAAACCGCCGGCGGACGGCAGGCTTTTCCGCCGGGGCGAGAATTGCCTGCCGCGGTCCTGCCACTTCCTTGATTGGAGGCGAAACAGGATCGCCGTTTGTCTTGGGCTGCCCATTCCGGGCATCCGTAACCGAAGAAACCGGAGCGATAAAGCGATAGCCCCGCTTGGGAATGGTTTCGATATAAAGCGGCGTCCCGGTCGAGTCGCCCAGGGCCTCGCGCAGCTTCATCATGGCGGTGTTCAAGCTGTGGTCGAAGTCCACGTAAGTGTCTGACGGCCACAGAACACTTCGCAGCTCTTCACGGGTCACGATCTCGCCGGCATGTTCGACGAGATAGGCCAGGATAAGGAAGGATTGCTCGCGCAGTTTGATGGGAATGCCGGCGCGGCGCAACTCCACCCTTGTATGTTGCGGATTG
>PLGM01000096.1 GCA_003139795.1 Acidobacteriaceae bacterium
AGTGAACAGTATTAGGGCTAGGGGCTAGGGACTAGGGACCAGGGGACAAGGGAACTGGGAATCGTAAAGACGGTGGGCGGACCAGGGAGGGCGATATAAGCTAATGGCAAGAGATGCAGCCCCTTCCCCACAAACCGCCGACGCGCGGCATGGAGGCCTTTGCCTCCCGCGACTTCAGGCGATACCAGTTGGCGCGCGTGACGGCGATCCTGGGCTCAGAGGCGCAGGCGGTGGCGGTGGCGTGGCAGGTGTACTCGATCACCCACCGGGCGCTGGACCTGGGCTTTACCGGGCTGGCGCTGTTTTTGCCGGGGCTGTTGTTTCTGCTGCCATCGGGACATGTGGCCGACCGGTTCGACCGGCGGCAGATCATCCTGGTGTGCTATGGGTTGCAGGTTTTTTCGACCACGGCGCTGCTGTTGCTGACGCGCGCGGGGCTGCACAGCGTTTATCCGATCTATGCGGTGCTGTTCTTCATCGGGACGGCGCGCGCGTTTTCAGGGCCGGCCAGCTCGGCGCTGATTCCCCACCTGGTTCCGGAGAAACATTTTGTGAACGCGGTGACCTGGGGCGGAGCCATCTGGCAGTTTTCCAACATCGCCGGGCCGGCGCTGGGCGGGCTGCTGTTTACGCTGCCGCTGGCACGACTTGTATCCGACACGAAGCTGCAGGGAGCGGGGATTGTGTATGTGTTCACGCTGGGTTCGCTGGGGTGGTTTCTGGTGCTGGTGGGCAGCCTGCACGCGCGGCCGGGACGGATGGAACACCGGGCGGCGTCGCTGAAGGTGGTGCTGGCCGGGTTCCAGTACATGCTGCGCTCGCCGCTGCTGCTGGGGGCGTCGTCGCTGGACCTGTTTGTGGTGCTGCTGGGCGGGGCGACGGCGCTGATGCCGATTTTTGCGCACGAGATTCTGCACCAGGGGCCGCGCGGGCTGGGCTTGCTGCGGGCGGCTCCGGCGGCCGGAGCGCTGGCGATGAGTCTGCTGATGGCGCGGTTTCCTTTTGAGCGCCGGGCGGGGCTGCGGCTGTTTGTGTGCGTGGCGGTCTTTGGAGCGGCTACGGTGATTTTCGGGCTGTCGCACAGTTTGTGGCTTTCGCTGGGGGCGCTGGCGGTGGCGGGCGCGGTGGATACGGTCAGCGTGATCATCCGCGGGTCGCTGCTGCAACTGGCCACGCCGCCGGAGATGCGGGGACGCGTGAGCGCGGTGAACTCGCTGTTCATCGGCGCATCGAATGAACTGGGAGCGTTTGAGAGCGGGCTGACGGCGCAGTGGTGGGGCGCGGTGCGGGCAACGATAGTGGGTGGGGTGGGCGCGCTGGCCGTGGCGGGGCTGTGGGCGTGGCTGTTCCCAGGGCTGCGCAGGGTGGATGAGCTGACCGCCGAGGCGCTGCGGCCACAGGCGGCGCTTGGCGCGGTGCAAGGAAGCACGCCTGGCCGGTAGAATCCGAAATGACCGGCTCCGCGAAACACAGCTCCTCGGAAGATCGGAAAGGAGAAAGCATGAAGACCTGGCAAAAAATCCTCATTCCAACCCTGATCACGCTGGCCATTGGCGGGATCTACCTGTTTTCAGTGTGGAAGCATCGCCAGAACCCAGGAGTCATCGGGCAGAGAGATGCCAGCCAGGCCCTGAGCGAGGACGACGTGGCGGTGGTGCGTACCCTCTTCCCAGCGCACTTTGAAGACCTGCAACAACTGGAAGGCAAGAGCGTGTGGATGAAGAACGGGTATACCATGCCCTACTTTTCATACCTGGGGGGTCAAGTGGAGTTTGGCAAGCGCGTGGGGCTGATCCCCTCGGCCGAGAGGCTGGACGTGAAGAAGATTGTGAAGGCAGCCGTGCCGGCGACAGTGGACGACAGCGTGGAACACGGCAGCCGGCAGGCCTTGGCGGTGTTCACGCTGCCGGGAAGCAAGGAGCTGTTCGCCACACCGGTTGGCTACATGCAGGGAAACGAAGAAGCTTATTACACAGATCTTCTGTTCTTCTACGACGACCCGCACGGTATCTACGACCATTGGCCGAAAGACTTCTGGGCCGCCATCGACGCGCACCAATTGAAGCCGGGCATGAGCGAACTGGAGACGCGGATGGCGATCGGCCAGAAGATGCACCCTGACGGCGACAAGGAAGGCGACCGCACGGTGACTTACGACCAGGATGGAAAGAAGTGGACGGTGACGTTTGTGAAGAATAGGGCTACGGCGATCAAGGGCGGGTAGATCAGCCGATTCCCGGAGACTCGGGAGCCAGCGGCCTGAAAAAAGGAATCGGGTGGCAGCCCAGCGAGTCGGGCGGCCACCCGAGAATGCCTTGAGAAACCAGGCCATGAGACCAATTCAGGAGACAAGCAGAGAGTACCGGCAGGTTGAGGGCTTGTCTTGAGTCGTTGGAGTGAGGCTGGACTCCATCGATAGGTGGAGGGTGAAGACCGGCATTGGCCATTGTGCGGTAGTCTGATTGCATCCTGCTGCGCTGCCGAGCATCCATGGAGTTTTCCCAAAACCTGTGGGGGTGCGCAGTTTTGCGCAGGCTGGATTCTGTCAGAGGGAAGTTCCGCCCGCTCTTGTGGCCGAAAACTGCGCCAATTCGATTGAAAAAGGATTCCCTCGGGGGCTAAAGCCCGGGATTGCTCTTCGCTGCCTGGCGGCGCGGCTGAAGCCGCGCCCTTTCAAAGCTGAGCGGCAACTGAAGACAACGCGCCTTCTGGTCGAGGTGGGGAGATTGCTCGGGGTCGGGGTAGAGGAATTGCTCAGGCGGATGAGATACCCCGCAGGTGGGGTTGCGGCTTTGCTGCTGGGGTGCGGGCTGACGGGGCTGGCGCTGGAGCCGTCCACGCCGCTGGCCAGCTTGGGGCGGCAGGTGTGGGTGATGGAGAACGGGCTGCCGCAGAACACGGTGCAGGCGTTGGTGCAGACGCGGGATGGGTTTGTTTGGATCGGGACCGAGGTGGGTCTGGTGCGGTTCGATGGCAGCGGGTTTCAAGTCTTCGACCGCAACTCGAGTCCGGCGCTGCCGGGGAACGATATCCGCTGTTTGCTGGAGAGCCGGGACGGGGCGCTGTGGATTGGGACCAGCGAGGGGCTGGCGCGGTGGAAGGACGGAAGCGTCACTGCATTCACGACCAAGGACGGGCTGCCGGGCAATGGGGTTCGGGCCCTGGTGGAGGCCGCGAACGGTGTTTTGTGGGTTTGGACGGACCAGGGGCTGGCGCGGCTGGAGGAAGAGCGATTCGTTGAAGCCACGGCCGCGACTGGGTTGCCGGCAGGCGCGATCACCGCGGTGACGGCGGACGGACAGGGTGTTTTGTGGGTGGCCACTCCGGAGAGCGCAACCATGTACGAGGCGGGTCGCTGGAGACAGCCTGAGCTCCAGCTTTCGATCCAGTCCTCGTTTCCCAAGGACGGGGTCGAGTTTCTGCAAACCGCAAAGGGGGGAGTAGCCGTGGCCAGCAAGAGCACGGTGGTGGTGTTGCAAGGGGACAGCGTGGCGGCGCGGCTGACGGCGGGCAAGGAGATTCCGGGCAGCCGGATCCAGGCGCTTTTCAAGGACCGCGAGGGGAGTTTGTGGATCGGCACCAATGGCGGGCTGGCGCGGTGGGTTGCGGGCAAGGTGCAACGGCTGCCGGTGACCGATCCGCTGGCGTCGGCGTCGGTGCTCTCGCTGATGGAGGATCGCGAAGGGAACATCTGGGCGGGGACCGAGGCCGACGGGCTGCACATCCTGCGCGATCAGCGTTTCCGTACGCTTGGAGCGCGGGAGGGGCTCTCTTCCGATGCGACGACAACGGTGGTGGAGGACGAGGCGGGAACGCTGTGGGTGGGAACCAGCGGGGGCGGGTTGAATGCGGTACGCAGAGCCGGAGCGGGCGCGGGGACGGTGAAGACATACTCGGTGCGGAACGGGCTGGCGAGCGACGTGATCCTGTCGCTGGCCGCGGCGCCGAACGGCGACCTGTGGGTGGGGACGCCGGATGGGTTGAACCGGATTCGCGGGGGCACGATCGATGCGTTTACTTCGGCGGACGGGCTGCCCGACGACTTCATCCGCTCGCTACTGGCGGACGCGGATGGGTCGCTGTGGATCGGGACCAGGCGCGGGCTGACGCACTGGACGGGCGAGAGTAGGGGTCGGAACGGCGGGCCTGGCAGCGGGGTTGCGGGCGCACGAATGGAGACTTTTACGCAGGCCAGCGGGCTGGGCAGCGACCTGGTGGGAGCAATGGCGCGGGACGCGAACGGCGACCTGTGGGTGGCGACGTTTGCCGGGCTGTCGCGGCTACATGGAGGCAGGATTGCGAATTACACGGCCGCGAACGGACTCTCGAGCAACGTGGTGACGGCGCTGTTGGCGCGGGGCAATGGGACGCTGCTGATCGGCACGCAGGATCACGGCTGGAACCTGTGGGATGGGCGGAGATTTTCCGCGGCAATGCACAACGGGCTGGACCAGACGAGCATTCACGCGATTCTGGACGAGGGGGGACCGGGCGGCGGAGGGCACCTCTGGTTCGCGACGGGCAATGGGATTGCCCGCTGCGACTGCAACGAGATGAGCGCGACGAGCCAAACGGCCGATTGTTCGCATTGGATCGAGTTTGGCGCCGCCGATGGGTTGCGCAGCCGGGAAACGGCGACCAACAGCCATCCATCGGCGTGGCGGTCGCGCGACGGAGACCTGTGGTTTGCCACGCCCAAGGGGCTGGTGGAGGTGGACCCCGCACATTTCCCGGTGAATGCGGTTCCGCCGCCGGTGGAGCTGGAGCGGTTTGCGGTAGACGACGTGGCCCAGGCATTGCATGCAGCAGCCTCCTGGTTGAGGGTTTCGGCGGGACACGTACACTTCGAGTTCGATTACGCGGGAATGAGCTTTATCGCGCCGCAGAAGGTGCGCTACCGCTACATGCTGGAGGGCTTCGACCGGGGCTGGACCGAGGCCGGAGCGCGGCGGACCGCTTACTACACCGCCATTCCGCCGGGGCGGTACACCTTCAGGGTGCAGGCGGCGAACAACGACGGGGTTTGGAACATGAAGGGCGCGGCGCTGGAGTTTGAGCTGCGGCCGCATTTCTATCAGACGGTGTGGTTTTATGCGCTGCTGGCGATGGCGGCAGTGGGCCTGGTGGTGCTGGTGCAGAGGCAGCGGCTGAAGCGGGCGGAGCGCGAGTTTCGGGCCGTGCTGGGCGAGCGCAACCGCATTGCGCGGGAGATTCACGACACGCTGGCGCAGGGGTATGTGGGGATTTCAGTGCAGTTGGAGGTGCTGGCGGAGCTGCTGCGCATGAGCAAGGCAGAGGCGGCGGCGCAGCACCTGGACAAGACGCGCGGGTACGTGCGCGAAGGGCTGGCCGACGCGCGGCAGTCGATCTGGGCGCTGCGTTCGCAGGACTCGGGCGAGACCACGCTGCCGGTGAAGCTGAGGCGGATGGTGGAGGCCGCGGGAGGTGGTGGGCTGGAGTCGCGGTTCAGCATCTTCGGCGCGTACCGGTCGCTTCCTCCGGGCACGGAACGCGAGATTCTGCGCGTGGCGCAGGAGGCCATCCACAATGTGAAGAAGCACGCGGGCGCCAGGAACGTTTCAGTGCAGTTGGAGTACGGGCCAGGCGAGATTGCGCTGGAAGTGCGGGACGACGGGCGGGGGTTTGCGGCGGACGAGGAGTCGGCGCCGGGGCATTATGGGCTGACCGGAATGAGAGAACGCGCGGCGGCGATCGGCGGGCGGCTGGAAGTGACCAGCGAGCCGGGTGGGGGAACGACGGTGAGGTTGCAGGCGGCGGCGCTGAGAGAGACACGAAGCGGTTAGGGTTCGTGGTCTCCCAGGTCTCAAAGGCGAGACCTGGGCACCCGGCAGTTGTGGGAGACATGAGACCGGCGGTTGTGCGTGAAACGACAGTAGACGAAGGAGCAACAGTGGCAAAAGATTCTATTCGCGTGCTGGTTGTCGAGGATCATCACGTGGTTCGGCAGGGGCTGGTGGCGCTGCTGAACGTGGTGGACGGCCTGGAGGTGGTGGGCGAAGCCGCGGACGGCGTGGAGGCTATCGCGCAGTTCAGGAAGCACCAGCCGGATATTACGTTGATGGACCTGCGGCTGCCGCGGCTGGGCGGGGTGGATGTGATTCAGCGCCTGAGGATGGAAACGCCGAACGCGCGGTTTATTGTGCTGACTACCTACGACGGCGACGAGGACATCTATCGCGCGCTGCAGGCCGGCGCGCGCGCCTATCTGCTGAAGGGCATGACTTCAGAAGAATTGATTGCGACGATTCGCGCGGTTCATGCGGGCAAGTCGCATATACCGCCGGTGATTGCCGAGAAGCTGGCCGAGCGCATGGGCACCGAGGAGCTGACGCCGCGGGAGTTCGACGTGCTGGAGCAGATTGTGCACGGCAAGAGCAACAGGGAGATTGGGACCGAGCTCGAAATCACAGAGGCCACGGTGAAGACGCACATCAACAGCTTGCTGGGAAAGCTGGGCGTGACGGACCGGACGCAGGCGGCTACGGCGGCCATCCAACGGGGCATTGTTCCGCTCGAATCCCTGAGAAAGCCGAAATCACAATGAAGATGACGATGAAATGTGCGATTGTGTACGGAGTTATTCTTCTTTTGCTGTCTTCGCTGGCGCAGGCGAAAAAAGGCGCTGCGTGGCGGCAGGCCACCGATGCGGAACTGGCGGCGCTGCTGCCGGCGCGGGCTCCGGTAGAAAAGGAGCACATCGAAACCGAGATGCGCACCGCCTCAGGCATTGTGAACAGCCACGGCCATTTCATTGCGGGCGTACTGCTGATCACGGCCGGCTACTCGGCCAACGGCAAGTATTCGCACTACCTGATTGTGCAAGCGCCGGTGCGGATTGGCGGCGTTGCGCTCAAGCCGGGCGAGTATGCTTTTGGATACGAACACAGCGCCAGCGACGTCCTGAGCGTGCACTTCCACGAGGCCGCCACGGGCGTGCTGGTGGGAACTACAGACGCGCACCTCATCGCCGGCTCCAGCCGCGTGACCAGCCTGCACATCTGGCCGCCGGGGGATAAGGCGCTGATTCAGATCGGGCGGTTTGGGATTCCGTACGAGTTGGGCGAAGAGTAGAGCCTGAGGGGCTCGCGCGGCGTCACTGCTTGCTAAGGATGAACAGCCTCAGCGTGAAGGCGAAGGCGGCCACGGCGATTGCCGTTGCGATGCTGTGGACCGCCATCCAGGTGGCGCTGGCCAGCCGGGGCACGGTCAGCACAGAGCCGGACGCGATCAACGCGATCATGGACACGCCAAGAATGGCAATCACGGCGAAGAGCGCGGCCGAGGGTTCCGTCTGCCTGGCCAGGTGGTAGATCTTGATTGCGGCGAAGACCACCCATGCCAGGGCAAGAAGCTTGTGAAACCCCGAAAGGGACGGATTCAAAGGCTTCCCGAGCTGGCCCAGCCAGATGCCGGTTGCAAGCGTGGCCAGAAGCAACAATCCGATCCAGATGAACTTGTGCATGACGGCCATTGGGGCGCCTCCATGTTCGATGGGACATCCGTCAGTCTACTCGTCACTTATGAAAGATCTTTGAACGCCCATTTCCGTCCTTGAACAGAACGGATGGAAAGGGGAGTTCAAGTCGAAGCGTATTTCCTACTTATTGGCTGTAAGCACCTTGGCCGGCGCCGGCGGGTTGACTTGCGCGTTGAGGAAGTTGGTGAGGTCGTCTACATCCTGTTTGACGCCGACCATGGGGGGCATGAAGCGGCGGTAGGGCGAGTCGGGCTTGTAGTCGTGGAGCATGGTGATGAAGTTGCCGATGTTGGCGCTATCGCGTCCGGCAAGGAGTTGGGCGAGCGGGCGGTAGCCGTTGAGGGTGTGGCAGGAGCCACATTCACCGCGGTAGATGGCTTCGCCGCGGGAGTAGCTCGTCGTCGATCCGTTCCAGACCCAGTTAGTGTGGGCCAGATAGCCCTCGGAGTTGATGCGGGCGACGTAGGGTACGCGGACGCCGTTCGAGAACATCCAGCGGCCGATGACGTAGGGCTTGCGGAGCATTTCGCGGGCGTACTCGCCGGAGGCAGTGGCGATGAGGGCCAGCAGGAGCACGGCCAGGGCGTGGGAGAGATTGAATTCCACGGGGTTGCGATAGGCGAGATAGTAGGCGACGCCGACGATGGTGGCCGAGGTGACGATGATGATGAGGGCAATGCGGGTGACGGTGGAAAAGGTTCCGGCGCCGATGGTGTCGATGCCCAGGGTGAGCAGGGCGCGCTGCGATGCGGGGACCATGAAGAGGTACCAGATCATGAGGAAGGGCGTGGCGACAAAGGAAGGCACGAGCCACTTGACGCTCCACTTGACGAGCGCGGTTTTGAGGGCGGGCTGCCTGTCGCCGTCGATGCGGCTGGCGCTGATGAGCGCCCAGACGCCGGCCAGCGAGGTGCAGACGCAGGTGCGCAGAAAGAGGCTTGGCCAATAAGTGGGATTGAAGAAGGCATTCCAGAATTTGAAGGCTTCGTGGCCGGTGCCGGCGACGGCGAGCCAGGCGTCGCCGGGCGTGAGCATGAAGGAGAGAATGCCGTTGATGATGACCAGGGTGCAGAACGATGCGCCGGCATAGACCCAGCCCACGGTGAGATGCAGTTTGGGGTCGATGCGGTTCCAGGTGTAGTAGTAGACGGCGGCGGTGGTGAGTTCGACGATGAAGAAGACCCACTCGATGGCCCAGCCGAAGACGAAGTTGTGGATGAGCGTGCTGGTGGCCTCGGGATGCGTGAGGCCGATGGCGAACCAGATGCCGACGCCGGAGATGGTGCCGAAGACCCCGGTGAGGATGAGGAAAAACTTCGAGTAGCTGACAAGCTGCGCGAGCCAGTCGATGCGGGTCTCCAGGTCGGCGATGCGCATGGCCTTGCGCTCGGCGAGGGGGAGATAAAAGCCTCCGCCGACGGCAAACTGCGAGATCATGACGTGGAAGATGGCGATGATGCCGATCACCCAGCCGGAGCCGAGAATTGGAATGTCCCAGAATGGATAGTTCATGGTTGGTCTCGCTTCTTATCGAATGGTCCAATAGCCGATGACAGTGGTGGCCAGCAGGGCGAAAACCGCGAGCAGGCCGAAGTAGTGAGCGGCACGGCCGCGCTGGCCGGAAGGCTTACCGGTGTCGTAGAAGGGAATGAGAATCCACAGCACGATGCCGATGGTGAAGAGCAGGATTCCCGCGATCTCGCCGGCTTCGCCGGGGAGCACGCTGCCCAGCAGCTTGAGCATCTCGAAGGGACTCATGAAGTACCACTCGGGATGGATGCCGGTAGGGGCGGGGACGAGGGAATCGGCCTGCCTGCCGAGGGCCCAGGGAAAGACCGAGGCCAGCAGGGCGAGGATGTTGAGCGAGATGAGCCACATGGCCAAATCCTTGCGCAGGAAGTTGGGCATGAAGGGAATGCTCTTGCGCTTGTTTGCGGGTTTGGCTTCTTCGCTGGGGGGCGAGGCGTTGCCGTGGCGCTGGACAAGCCAAAGGTGAAACGCCAGCAGCGGCAGGAACAAGGCCGGCAGCACCACGACGTGGAGGGCAAAGAAGCGCTGCACGGTGAATTCGCTTACATCCGGGCCGCCGCGCAGCATGTTGGCGAGGGCCTCACCGACAAAGGGAATGGCCATCGGAATCTGGAGGCCGACCTTGGTGGCAAAGTAGCTGAGCTCGTCCATGGGCAGCAGGTAGCCGGAGAAACCGAAGACCGAGGCGATGCCCAGCAGGACCATGCCGCTGAGCCAGCCGAACTCGCGCGGCTTGCGGTAGGCCTTCATGAAGTAGACCGAGAACATGTGCACGAGGATGGAGAAGATCATCAGGTTGGCGGACCAGGCGTGGGCGGAACGGATGAGCCAGCCGAAGTGCATGACGAACGTGATCTGGCGGACCGACTCGTAGGCCTCGGCGCCGGGGCGGTAGTAGACGAGCAGCAGGACGCCGGTGAAGCACTGGACGAGGAAGAGGAACAGCGAGATGCCGCCCCAGTAGTACCAGAAGGCTTGGGAGTGGACGGGGACGGTCTTGTGGCGCGCAAAGGCGGCCAGCTCGGAGAGGCCCAGGCGCTCATCGACCCAGTCGTAAACAGTGGATGGAGTGGTCTTTGAAGTCATGCCTTTTTATCCTTTGCGTTACGCGCGCGCGACTTCCACGCCGGCATCGTTGACGGCCGTTTTGAAGAGCTTGAGCGGCTTGGGCGGCGAACCGCTGACGTTGGCGCCGGTATAGGCGTTGTAGACGCCGCCGTGGCAGGCGCAGTGGATGCGGTCGGCCTGGGGCTCATACTGCACGGTGCAGCCGAGGTGGGTGCAGACCGCGGTCAGGGCAATCCAGCGGCCGTCGGCGTGATGGATGAGCATGGCCGGAGCGGTGCCGAACTTGAACATCAGCACCGAGCCCAGGGGCAGCTTTTGCGCGTCCTTGAGAGTGACTTCAGTGACGGCCGTGGCAGAGAGCGCCATCTCCTCGGGGGAGGCGAGGTAACGGTAGATGGGATAGGCAAGGGCAGCGGTGTACAAGAGGCCCGCTGCGCCGGCCGCGGCCAGAAAGGCGCGGCGCGTGGCTTGCTCGCCGGGCGTCTCGGGTTCCTGGACGATGGTTGCGGGATTTGTCAGTTCACTCATATAGAAATCGCGCCCTCCATAACTTTCCTTGCGCGCGCCACAACGGACACGAGCCAGCCAATGACACCCAGGCCTGCGACGAAGAGGACGAGGAACAGTCCCACGACGCCCCAGTTGGTGACTACGGCGCGATCCCACACGTCGTAGCCTTTGCTGAGCAGGGTGAGGTCGCGCACGCCGTCGCGGTAGACGGTGAAGGTGATTTCGACCAGCACGGCAAGGAGAACACCGGTCCAGGCGAGAAAGCCGGACAGGCCGATGGAGATTTTGCCGAATCCGGCCAGGATGCCTACCAGGACGGCAACCACGACCAGGGCCAGCCAGCCATAACCGGCGAAGCCGGCGAACTTGTAGAGAGGATGCGTGGCGAGACCGGCTTTCACCACCGCGGGCTGGACGCCGGCGGCCCACAAACCGGCTGTGAGATAGACGAGGCCGAAGACAGCGGCGACCTTGCCGCCGAGCGAGGCGACGAAGCGCTTTTCCTCCGCGGTGAAGGTGCTGCGGCCGGAGAGATAGATGAGCCACAATCCGCCGATGAAGAGGCCGCCGGCCAGCATGAGCAGCCAGCGCGGGGTGAGCGTGGGGTCGCCGGTGGGCAGATAGGCGCCGGCGGCAGAGGCGGAGTACATATCGCGCCAGACTTCGGGGCGCAGCATCAGCGTCATGTTGGTGGAAAGCAGGCGGGCGATGCAACCGGCCAGCAGCCAAGCGCTGAGGCCCACCCACCAGGCGGATTCGCCTGCCTCAAGCCGTGCGGAGAAGCGGTAGAGCAGCCAGTAGGTGAGGATGAGGATGGCGACGATGGAGATCCAATAGAGGCCGATGAGGACGCTGCTGGTGTAGAGCGCGCGGCCATAGAGGACTTGAGCGAACAGCAGCGGCGGCACGGCGAGATTGATCACGAAGGTCATCACCACCGTGAGGCGGCGGGCCAAGGCCCTGGCGGTGACCAGCGATTGCGGCGAGCCGCGGAAGAGACTGAGCAGGACGGCGAGCAGCAGTCCGCCCAGGAGCATTTCCACGGCGACAAAGTGCAATGACAGCGTCACGATATGGAGCAGCTTGAGCAGCCATATCGGGGCTGGCAATGGAATGGGATCTACAGCGGGAAACGATTGCATGGCAACCTTTGAAACCCTGGGAATTGGTTTGAGTTTAGCCACGCTCAGGAACGGGCGATTGTGACCCGGCTCACCCTAGTTCATTGGTGTGCGACCCGGTTGCCGGAAGGCGATGGCGGGGGTTGTGTGGGGCGCAATTCGGGTGGAGAATGGAGCACAGACCCTGTGCTTAAGCCGCTCCGGAATGGGCACTCCACCTTTCGGACGATACTGGCGATAATCCCGCCCCGTATACTGGCTGCCATGTTTGAGGCACTGCGCGCGACCACTTTACTGGGACTGCTGGCGGCGGGAATTCCCGCACTTGTTTTCGCACAAGCCACAGGTCCCGGTGTTCTTTCCCCAGGGCAAACAACCGAAAAACCCGCCGCGAGCGCGGTTTCCCAGGTTTCAAATGCGAAACCCGTGGCACCCGGCGGCCAGGAGACCGGCACGCCTCATCCGCTCCTGCTTGACGAGAAGCACCGGCCGATTACGGCGGGCGGATTCGTGAAGACCGGACCGGTGGTGCTTATCGACGACTCGGAAAAGGCGGGGCTGACGCACTGGACGCACAAGATGGGCACGCCGGCGAAGAGCTACATCATCGAGACCAAGGGCTCGGGGGTGGGGCTGATCGACTACGACAACTCGGGCTGGCTGTCGATCTACGTCGTGAACGGCTCGACCGTGGACGCGCTGACGGGCAAGGAGACGCCGCCGCACGCGGCGCTCTTCCACAACAACCACGACGGGACGTTTACGGATGTGGCGGCCAAGGCGGGCGTGACCAACGACCGCTGGGGCACGGGCGTGGCGATTGCCGACTACGACAACGACGGCTGGCCGGATATTTTTGTGTCCAATGTAGGGAAAAACCGCCTGTACCACAACAATCACGACGGAACATTCACCGACGTGGCGGAAAAGGCCGGGGTGCAACTGGGCAACTGGTCGAGCGGCGCGACGTGGGGCGACTACGACGGGGATGGGCGGCTGGACCTGTTTGTGGCGGGCTATCTGCACTGGGATTGGAACAACCTGCCCAACAGCAAGGAAACCGGGGGCAACAACGCATTCTGCACCTTCCGCGGCGAAGCTGTGGCTTGCGGGCCGCGGGGGCTGAAGGGCGAGCCGGATCATCTGTTTCACAACAACGGCGACGGGACGTTTACCGACGTGAGCGAGAAGGCCGGGGTGGCCGACAAGCCGGGCTACTACGGGCTGGGCGCGGTGTTTGTGGACATCAACAACGACGGCAAGGTGGATTTGCTGGTGGGCAACGACTCGACGCCGAATTATATGTATTTGAACAAGGGCGACGGGACGTTTGAGGATGTGAGCTACGCGTCGGGGTTCGCGCTGAACGAAGCGGGGCGCGAGACGGCGTCGATGGGCATCGCGGTGGGCGATTACCAGAACAACGGGCAACTGGCGATCTTCGATACCACCTTTTCCGACGATTACAAGCCGTTTTACAGGAACGAGGGCGACGGCAACCTGACAGACATAAGCTACCAGTTGGGAATTGCGGAGATTTCAGTTCCCTTCCTCAGCTGGGGCGATGCGTTTCTGGACTACGACAACGACGGCTGGAAGGACCTGCTGATGGCCGACGGGCACGTGTACCCGGAGGCGGACAAGTATGCGTGGGGCACGAGCTGGGCCGAGCGGCCGATGCTGTTCCACAACATCGAGGGCAAGCGGTTCGAGGCGGTGCCGGCGGTGGAGGGTTCGGGGCTGGCGGTGGTGATTGCCGGGCGAGGGATGGCGGTGGGGGACCTGTTTAACGACGGCAAGCTGGACGCGGTGATCAACGTGATGGATGGGCACCCGGTGTTGCTGAGGAACGTGAACGCGGACAAGAACCACTGGCTGGAACTGAAGCTGGTGGGCGGGCCGAAAAGCCCGCGCGACGCGGTGGGAGCGACGGTGTATGTGACTGCCAACGGGATGAAGCAACGCGGGGATGTGATCAGCGGGGGAAGTTATCTTTCGTCGAACGATCCGCGGCCGCACTTTGGGCTCGGGCAGGCGAAGACGGTGGACGCGATCGAGATCCACTGGCCGAGCGGAAGGCAAGAGAATTTCACCGTGCCGGGAGTGGATCGGATTGTGACGATTACGGAGGGGACGGGGAAGTAGCTGGTCAATTGTCAGTTGTCAGTTGTCTTGGGGGTCTGCGGGGTGCTTGGCACATAATGAGGGCCGTGGAGGCGATTGCTTCCACGGCCCTTTTGCCTTGCTCGAAAACATCTGTTGAAAAGGGATGACTGCGAGTTAGAAGGTGATGCGCCCTGACAATTCCAGGCTGCGGGGGCCGGCGCCTTCGGCGGTTTGCAGGGCGGTGATGGAGCCGAAGCCGGAGGAGTCGACCTGCATGTTGGGCGGCTCGTAGTTGCGGTGGTTCAAGACGTTGGCAGCTTCGAGGCCGAACTGGAACTTCGACTTCTCATGGAGAGTGAGGTTCTTCATCAGCGAGAGAGAAAAATTGGCCGTGCCGGGACCGACGACACCGCCTACGGGAGCATTGCCGAAGCGGCCGGTGCCGACGCCGGCGGGGGTTTGCAGGTTGAGGTAAGGAAAGGCGGCGGGATTGAGCCACTGGGAGGTGGTGCGATGGGGCGCGTAGAGCGAGACGTTTGTCAACTGATCGGGGCGGCTCTGGCCGACGGTGGTGAGGATGTTGGTGTTGGCCGGATCTACGGAGTCTTCGTAGGGAGTGAGGAATGGGCCGCTCTCGAGGATGGCGACTCCGGCCAGCTGCCAGTCGCCGACAAAGCGGTTCAAGGCAGAGCCTGAGTTGAGCCAGGTCTGGCCTTTGCCAAAGGGCAGGTCGTAGAGATAAGTGGCCAGGAAGCGGTGCTCGCGGTCGTAGATGACGTTGCCGTAGTCGTGGCCGGGATTGAAGCGGTCAGTGAGGAAGCTGCCGCCGGCGACGGCAAAGGCGTTGGGCGTGGCGCCGCCGGCGTTGGATAAGTCGCGCGTAAAGGTGTAGCTGGCATCGAAGGAAAGCGACTTGCCGCTGTGGCGGGAGAGTTCGACGGCGCCGCTGGAATAGTTGCTTACGGCGGCATTGACGACGCTCTGGATGACGCTCCAGCAGGGATAGGGGCGGTGGTCGGCGATGAGGGTTCCTCCGTCGGAGATGCAGGCGCCGGAGGCTGCGGGCGCGGGATCGGTGTTGAAGTAGCCGATGGAGTTGGCGGGGACCTGGTTCAGGTCGACCATGGCCTCGAGGTTCTGGCCGTGGCTGGCGGTGTAAGAGAAGCGCGCGCCGATGCTGTGGCCGAAGTCCTGCTCGAGGGTGAGGTTCCACTGCTCGACCGAGGGGTCGCGGTAGCGGATGGGAAAGGCGTAGTAGAAGCCGGCGGTTCCAGCAGAACTTCCTGCGGCGGTGTTGAAGGGATTGGCGAAGGAGAGGAGCGGCGTGACGCCGTCGGAATCATAGGCCTGATTGTAGGTGGCCACGTAGCTGGAATGGACGGCCCAGCCGGAGACCAGCGAGAAGCCGAGCGGGGTTTCAATGAAGCGTCCCCAACCGCCGCGCAGCACGGTTTTTCCGTCGTGGTAAGGCTGCCAGGCAAAGCCCAGGCGCGGGCCCCAGTCGGTCCTGTCGGCGTAGCGCAACCCCTCGGGAATGCCGGCCTGCGCGGCAGTGAGGAGGGGAGTGGGCGCGATGGCGCTCAAAAAGGCGGAGGAGGCGAAGGACTCGGCCTGGGCGTTGGAGACAACGACAGCACCATTCACTGGCTCGCCGCCGATAGTGGCCGAGTAATCGGGCTGGAAGGTAGCGGTATTGTAGTGAATTTCATGGATGGGCGGATGGAGTTCGTAGCGCAGGCCCAGATTCAGGGTGAGGTTGGGAGAAATCTTCCAGTCGTCCTGGGCAAAGAAGGCGTAAGCGAACCCAAGGCCGTTCATGGTTGGGTTGTTGGTAGAGCTGACCTCGGTATAGTCCGGCAGCCCAAGCAGGAATGCGGTGTAGGGGTCGCCGATGGCCTCGACGACAGCAGAGGTGTCGTTGAAGACATACCAGCCGGAGCGGTAGTTGCCGTAAACGTTGTCGTCGTGGTCGGAGATACGTTTGAAGTCGGCGCCTAATTTGAAGGCATGGTTGCGGTGAGTCCAGCTCACGTTGTCCAGCGCCTGGACGATCTGGCCGCGCTGCATGCCGGGGTTGCCCGCGCCGGTAGACATGAAGCCGTTGATGAGCACCTGGGGAGCCTCGGACCAGTCGGTATCCGGCTGGGGAACGGCGATGCTGGTTTGATTGAGGAGCGTGGAGGTGGAGTAGCTCTGGGTCTCCGAGGTGTGCTGGGCGTTGTATCCGCCGCGAAACTCGTTGAGCAGGTGGGGTGAGAAGACGAAGTTGTGGGCGAAGGTCAGGCCCTCGTCGATCTCAGGGGTGTTGTAGGCGCCTTGCAGCGGGCTGCCGGCCTCTGCGCAGTAGGTGAAGGTGCAGGCGGCCGAAGGCGCGGTGGTGACCTGACGGTTCTTGTAGGAGAAGCGGGCGAAGATTGTCTGCCGGGAGGAGATGGTGCGGTCCAGGCGCACGTCGCCCTGGTTCGACGAGATGGGCGAAGGGAAGTTGATCTGGTAGTTGTTGGCGTAGGAGCCGGTTGCGCCATAGTCGGGCGTGGGCATCAGGTACTGAAGCAGGTTGGCGGAGATTTGGCTGACGGGGACGTTGGCGGGATCAATCGGGGTGACGCCGTCGGGCTCGTAGATGGCCGTCACGCCCTGGCCGGCGAGATAGCTGGTGAGGTTGCCGTTGCGCATGTCCATGGAGGGCACGCTGAGCAGAATGGGCGTCTGGCGCGGCAGCCGCAGGCCCTCGAAGCTGATGAAGAAGAACGTATTGTCGTGGCCGTTGAAAAGCCGCGGAATCTCGAGCGGGCCGCCGAGGGTTCCGCCGAAGTCGTTCATGATGATCTTCGGCTTGGAGAGCGCGAAGGTGTTGTTGGAGTTGAGGACGGTGTTCTCGTGGTTCTCGAATGTGCCGCCATGGAAATGGTTGGTGCCGGCCTTGGAGACAGTGGTGATGTCGGCCACGCCGCCGAACTCGGCGCCGTTGTTGGACTCCGAGACGCGGATCTCCTCGATGGAGTTGAAGGAGGGAAACATCTCGTTGACGGGGCCGGAGTACTCGACGCCGACCGAGGAGATGCCGTCGATGGTGACGCTGAGCAGGGCGGCGGTGGTGCCGTCGACGGCCAGGTTGCCGCCATCGTCGGTCTGCACGCCGGCCTCGGTGGTGAGCGTGGAAATGGGGCTGGTGGAGCCGGTGGAGCGGGAGTAGATGGCCACCGGAAGCTCGACCAGTTCGTCGCCGATCTTGGTTTCGGCCAGGCTGGAAACATCGGTGGTAATCACGGGTTCGGGATCGTCGATGACAATGACGGTCTGGGTCTCGGCGCCAGGCTTCAGGGTTGCATCCATGCGCCGGGTCTCGCGCGCCGTGAGCACGATCTGAGGAAGCGATTCCTTCTCAAAGCCCGGCGCCGTGAGGGTGAGGGCATAGGTTCCCACGTCGATGTTCTTGAAGGCGTAGTTTCCACTCGCGTCGGTGCCCACAGTGCGCGTGGCCGTGGTGCCGGTATTGGCCAGCGTCACCTGTGCGCCCTGGACCAGCGCTCCACTTGAATCGCGCACCGTGCCGAAGATGGCGCCGAAGGTGGATTGGGCCGGCAACCGGCTGGCCGCGAGCGCCACCAGGCAACACGCCAGGAGAAGCCGCGGAGCCACCAGGCGGCGCAAGCGGTCAGAGGAAGAAAAACCGCGCATGTGGTTGCCTTTCAAGAAGAGTTCACGGAAGAAACGCTGTCTGTTCGCTTTTGAATTGTTTGCATTTCAAATGTATCGCCTGCGGCGGTGCACATTGGGGAATTTTTGACAAATAATTTACCCGGACGAAGGAAGACGGCTCACAAGGCAGCCTATCGTGGCTTTGTTTGACGGCGCCTGACGTACCTGCGTGATAGTCTGCCGGTGTGCTAACGGAAAAGACAGCGGTTGCCGGGCAGGGCCCGCTTGACCAGCCAACGGCGCAGCGCGCCTTTACAGGCTGGCATCTGGCTACCATCGCGCTGCTGGGGGTGGGCTACTCGGGCTACTACTTCTGCCGCTCGAACCTGTCGGTGGTTTTACCCGACCTGATTCACGATCTGGCACATCATGGCATCACGGCGAACGAGGCGCAGGTGCGGCTGGGATTTATCGCATCGGCGGGCACGGTGGCCTATGCGGCAGGCAAGTTTATCTGCGGCTCGATGGCCGACATGTTCGGGGGGCGGCGCAATTTTCTGGGCGGCATGGCGGGATCGATTCTGTTCACGCTGGTGTTTGTGTTGAGCGGAGGGTTTCCGCTGTTCACGCTGGCGTGGGTGGGCAACCGGCTGTTTCAATCGGCAGGCTGGGTGGGCTTGGTGAAAGTGTCGTCGCGCTGGTTTTCCTACTCGACCTACGGCACGGTGATGGCGGTGCTGAGCCTGAGTTTTCTGTTTGGCGACGCGGCCTGCCGCTGGGTGATGAGCCAACTGATGGCGCACGGAGTGGGCTGGAGGGGCGTGTTTCTGGCCGGGGCCGGATCGCTGGGGGCGCTGCTGGTGGCCAATCTGATCTTTCTGCGCGAGACGCCGGAGGAGCGCGGCCTGCCGTCACCGGAGGCCAATCCGCTGAACGTGTATGGCGCCGACGGCGAACACAAGGACAAAAAGCATCCGGGTCTGAAGGCGATTCTGCGCCCACTGATGACCAGTTTTCCGTTCTGGCTGGTGTGCCTGCTTTCGCTGGGCACCACGCTGCTGCGGGAGACCTTCAACTTCTGGACGCCGACCTACTTTGTGCAGTTTGTGGGGCTCACCAGCAGCCAGGCGGCGGCACGCAGCGCGCTGTTTCCGCTGTTTGGAGGAATCAGCGTTCTGTTGGCGGGCGTGGTGAGCGACAAACTGGGGCTGAACGGCCGCAACCTGGTGCTGGTGTTCGGCATGGCAGCGAGCACGGCTTGCCTGGTGGTGCTGGCGCGGACGCCGGGGCACGCGAGCCAATGGACGCCGGTGGTGCTGGTGACGCTGGTGGGGTTTCTGCTGCTGGGGCCTTACTCGTATCTTGCCGGGGCGATGAGCCTGGACTTTGGCGGCAAGCGGGGCAGCGCGACGGCGGCGGGAATCATCGATGGAGTGGGCTACCTGGCGGGCTGGCTTTCCGGGGACACGGTGGCGCGCATCACGGTGGCATTCGGCTGGAAGAATGCGTTTCTTTCGCTGGCGGGCGTGGCCTTGCTGACCGCGCTGGTGGCGCTGGTGCTGGCAGTGCATCAGCGGTTCAGGGAGCCGGAGGTTGTGGAGGCATGAGACAGACGGCGCGAATTGCATCCGTTGAAGAGGTCTTCAAGCTGCTTGCCACGGGAGGCGGAGCGGCTTACTTTGGCGAGCCGGTCACCGTGCTTGAACATTCCCTGCAAGCGGCCTGGTTTGTTCAGTGCTTAGGAGGCGACGATGCGCTGATCGCGGCTGCGCTGCTGCACGATCTTGGCCATCTGCTGCACAGCGAGGGCGAAGATGCGGCTGACCGCGGGCTGGACACGCGGCACGAAGAACTGGCGGCTGCGGCTCTCGGGGAGCACCTGCCGGCATCGGTTCTGGACCCTATCCGCCTGCACGTGGCGGCCAAGCGGTTTCTTTGCTTTGCCGAACCGGATTACCTTGCCGGACTGTCGCCGGCGTCGGTAGAAAGCCTGGCTTTGCAGGGCGGGCCGATGACGGCGGCGGAGGCCGAGGCGTTTCTGAAGCTGCCCCACGCGCGCGCGGCACTGGCGCTGCGCCGCGCCGACGATGCAGCCAAGGTGCGCGGGCTTCAAGTGCCGCCGCTCGATGCTTACCGCGCACTCGTCGCGTCGCTCTGGCGCTGATTGCGGAGCAAAAAATCCGTCGCAAGGAAGTTTGCATTTTTCTCTATGCCGTGCATTCCAACCGGCAAAACGATTTGCAAAACCGGGCCGTGAGTGTTTCAATTTGATTATTGAAACAGGGGTGCTCCACGGAGTGGGGCTGAGAAATACCCTAGAACCCGATCCGGATAATACCGGCGTGGGAAGTTTCCTGGGCCTGACGGCCTTCTTCCTCGAAACGTAGCGTGAGTTCTCTTGTTTCAAGCAGGTGGAAACAAGGGGAGACCATGCTCGATGTTGCAGGCAGCGCCTCGGTTCACAATCCAAGCCAGTCTTTCGCAACAGCCGGGTCCGCATACGGTGAGCGGCGTGCCGGGCGTGGGCCGGGCGTGCCGGTTGTGGGCCGCGGGGCGCTGGTGAAAGCGTCAATGCTGGCGTGCTGTCTGTGCGCTTCGGTTTGCGGATTATCCCAAAGCACGACAGCGGCCGGCACGGCTCAGGCGGCCGATGCGGCAAAGCCAACTGTGCAGCAGGTTCCGGGCGTGACCACCACGGTGGTGGTACACGGCGAGATGAAGGACGATTATCTTCCCGACGCGGTTTCAGTGGGGACTCTGGATGGCGCGACGCTGAAGGAGACGCCGCTTTCCGCGATGGTGGTGACGCGTGATTTGCTGACCGACCAGACGGCGCGCCTGCTCTCCGACGTGGTAAAAAACGACGCGTCGATTGGAGAAGATTATGCGCCGGTGGGTTACTACGGGGACTACGAGATTCGCGGCTTCACGATCGATCTGGCTACCGGACTTGAGATCAACGGCATGACCATTGCGGGGGAACAGGATGTGCCGCTGGAAAACAAGGAGCGCGTGGAGTTTCTGAAGGGCATAGCAGGCGTGGAGAGCGGCGTGGCGTCGGCGGGCGGGCTGATCGACTACGTGACCAAGCGGCCGGCGACGTTGGAGGCCATGGACCTGGCTACCGATCATCGCGGGACCGCTTACGGAGCGGTGGATCTGGGGCGATTGTTTGGGAGCCGAAAGCAGGTGGGCGCGCGGTTGAATCTGGCTGGCGAGAAGATTGAGAGCTATGTGAACGACGCCAACGGCTGGCGGGGGGTGGGGTCGGGCGCCGCGGACTGGAAGCTGAGCCCGAAGGCGATTCTGAAGACGGACTTCGAGTACCAGCACAAGGTGGAGCGCTCGGTGTGCGGCTATCAATTGCTGGGTGGAACGGCGGTGCCAAGTCTGAGCCAGGTTTACCCGTCGACGATGCTGGGCGAGCAGTCATGGGCCAAGCCCAACACGTTCGATGTGTATAACACCGGCGCGCGGCTGGACTACGACCTGCCCGGCGCGTGGCGGGCATTTGCCGCGGCGAGCTTCAGCCATTCGCTGATCGACGACAACGTGGTGTATGCGTATGGGTGCTCGTATGAGGCTTTGTGCACGGGGAGCGGCGGCACAGCGTCTTCTTATTTTTTCGCTCCCGACGGGGGCTACGACATCTACGACTACCGCGACCCCGGAGAGCTGCGTATCGACGCGCAGGCGGAGGCGCTGGTGACGGGACACATCAGGACCGGGGCAATCGGGCAGGACGTGACTGGCGGGGGCGAGCTTTTCCGGCGCAGCGTGCAGCAACCCGGCGCGCCGCCCGACAGCGCGCCGGGCTGGGTGCAGGATGGAGCGGTGTACAGTTACATCGGGTCAGAGAACATCTATCAGCCCATCACGCCGGTTGCCGGGGCGAGTTACGACGGGGTGCGGGAACAAGCCGGCCCGCGCGCGCTGTGGGAAGACAATCACCAGGCGGCCGCGGTTGTGCAGGACCGGATTCATCTGCCGGGCCGCATTGAGTTACTCGCTGGGGGCCGGGAAGATTCGCTGCGCGACCATAACTACTCGCTCTCAGCCACGAGCCCCGGCACCGCGCCCATTCTCACGGACAAGCCCATCTGGCTGCCCCAGTACGCAATCACTTTCAACCCGGTAAGCAGCCTGACGCTCTATGGCAACTACGGAGTGCTGCTGTCGCTGGGTCCGCAAGGGCCGTGGTGGGTGGATAATGCGAACCAGTTTCTTGGATCGTTTCTGACGCGACAGGCCGAGGTTGGCGCGAAGTATGAGCCGGGCCAGCGCATTCTGCTGACCACCGCGCTGTTTCATATGAGAGCGCCGTTCTTTTATCCCAAGGTGATTCAGGCCCCGGATAGTTTTTGCACGGCAAGCGAGTTCAGTGCGCCGGGCGATCTGTGCTTTGAATCCGAGGGCCGCGAGACGCACGACGGCGTGGAGTTGAACGCGGCAGGGAAGGCTGCGAGCTGGCTGCGGCTGACTGCGTCGTCGGCGGCGATTCGAGCGCTCTCCGACGAAACGGGCACGCCGGCCTTCGATGACAAGCAGGTGCTGAATGTGCCACATCTGCGCACGGCGTCTTTTGCGGATATTTCGCTGCCGCGCGCACACGGATTGCACCTGATGCCCGGCTGGAGCTACACGGGGCGCAAGGAGGCTACGCGCGACGACCTGGTGAGCGTGCCCGGCTACAACCTGTTCAGCCTGGGCGCGCGCTACACGCCCGGCGGCGAGCAGGGGCACGTGACGCTGCGGCTCTATGCCGATAACATTACCGACAAACGCTACTGGAAAGACACGGGGGCGAGCTACGGAGATACGTTTATCCACCTGGGCGCGCCGACGACGGTGCGGTTGTCGGCGCATTACACTTTCTAGGTTTGTAAACTGCCGGTTTCGCTGGTTCTGGCGAAGGACGATCTTTCGATGAGCGCAACAGCAAAAGCGCACGGAATGGACGGAACGCTGGTTGAGCCTGACTGGACGCCGCTTAGGCTCGGCGAGGTGCGCTCGCTGCTGAGCCAATTCCCTGACTGTGGCGAACCGATTGAGATTCTGTCGGTCAGTCCGCGGCCGTTTTCGGCGGCCGGCGTGGTGGCGACGGCGAGTGGCCGGGTGTTCATCAAGCGGCATCACCGGACGGTGCGCGATGCGGAAGGATTGCTTGAGGAACACCGCTTCATGGCGTATCTGCTCGGCGCTGGAGCACCGGTGCCTCGCGTGTTTACGAACGCATCGGGCGAGACGGCAATCGAAAGTGGCGAGTGGACGTATGAGGTGCACGAGGCGCCCGACGGCGTGGACCTTTATGGAGACGCGCTTTCCTGGACGCCATTTCGCAGCGTAGCACATGCGCGTTCCGCAGGGCAGGCACTGGCGCGGCTGCATCGTGCGGCAGAGGGATTTGCCGCGCCACGACGCAGGCCTCGGCCACTCGTGGCAGGCTTCACGATCTTTGCCGCGGAAAATCCGCGCGCCGAGGTGGAACACTATCTGGCTGCACGGCCGGCATTGGCTGGAGATGCGGCTGTACGCGAACACTGCGAAGGGGCACTCGAACTGCTTGCGCCGTTTCATGCGGAGTTATGGCCACTCCTGCCTGCGCTCGAGCCGCTGTGGACGCACAACGATCTGCACGCGTCGAATCTTTTGTGGAGCGATTCATGCGACGATGCGCAGGCCACGGCGGTCATCGACTTTGGGCTGGCCGACCTCACCAACGCCGTCCACGATCTGGCCCACGCGATCGAGCGCAACATGGTGGAGTGGCTGATGCTCGTGGCGGACCCGGCGCACCCTGAGAATGTGCCCGTGCATATTGACCATCTGCGCGCGCTGCTGGACGGATATGAGCAAGTACGTCCGCTCAGCGATGAAGAGGCCGCGGCACTGGCGCCCATGGCCGCTCTGTGCCACGCAGAGTTTGCACTGAGCGAGGCGGATTATTTTCGCGGCGTGCTACGGTCAGAAGAAAAGGTGCTACTGGCCAGCGACGACTACCTGGTGGGACATGCGCGCTGGTTCCGCGGCCCGGGCGGCGCCAGGTTGCTGAATGCGTTGCGCCGATGGGCCGCGGAGTGCAAGCGCAAGCCGCGAGGAGTTTCGGCCCTGGGAGCCGGGCATTCATGAGCTGGATGGCAATTGCGAACTATTTCGCCGCGAACTGGGTGGAGATTGCGGGGACCGTCACCACGGTACTGGGCATCTGGCTGACGACGCGGCGGCTGCTCATCTGCTGGCCGGTGGTGCTGGTAGCGGACGTAATCTACCTGGTCGTCTTTTATCGAGCGCGGCTGTTCTCCGATGCACTGCTGCAGGTCTTCTTCGTGGCGTTCACGCTGTACGGCTGGTGGCACTGGTGGCGCGGCGTCCGCGAAGAGGGCGAGGTGCGCGTGGTTCCCCTCAGTGTGCGAGGCTGGATTGCGGGACTTGCCGCGGGCGCGGTGGGCGCGGTGCTGCTGGGGTGGTTGATGGTGCGCGTGGGAGCGGCGCTGCCCCACCTGGATGCCGCGCTGACCAGTTACAGCCTGGTGGCCAGCTGGTGGCAGGCGCGCAAACACACGGCCAACTGGTGGCTGTGGATTGCGGTGAATGTGGTGTACATCGGCGAGTATCTCTACAAGGACCTGAGGCCAACGGCCGCGCTCTACGCGGGGTTGGTGGCGCTGGCCGTGTTAGGGCTGCGGGACTGGCGGCGCGCGGCGGCGGCTGGCTAGACGGCGGCCTGGACTACGTTGTGCATCGGCTCGCCGTTGATGTAGCGGCGGAGTTCGCCTGCAGCGGTGCGCAACGAGCGGGGCGCAAACTGCGGGCTCGACCCGGCTACGTGGGGAGTGAGCAGCAGATTGGGACAGCTCCACAACGGGTGTCCATCCGGAAGCGGCTCGGGATCGGTCACGTCCAGGGCGGCGCGAATGTGGCCCGCGTTGAGCGCCTCGACCAGCGCGTTGGTATCTACAATGGGTCCACGCGCGGCGTTGACCAGCAGCGCGCCCTGCGGCATGAGGGCAAGCTGGCGCGGACCGATGAGTCCGCGCGATTCCGCGGTGAAGGGCAGGATCAGAATCACTATTTCAGCCTGAGGCAACAAGCTGTCCAACTCGCTGACGGCATGAACCTCGGGTTCGGTGCGCGCGCCGCGGGCCACGCGCAGCAAGTCCACACGAAATGGCGCGAGTATGCGCTCAATCTCCTTGCCAATGGCGCCGTAGCCCACCAGCAGCACCGTCTTGCCGGTGAGTTCCTCCAAAAGCACAGGCGGATACAGGGGCCGCGTGTCGCCGGTGATGGCGGCATAATGCGCGCTGGCCTGGAAACGGCGCTTCCACTGGCCGGCGCGCTGGACATCGAGATAGAACGGAAAGTACTTCAGCATGGCCAGAATCGAGGCCACAGTCCACTCCGCGGTGGAGATGTTGTGCGCGCCATGGGCGTTGCAGATGGTGACATGAGGGCCGACCGTGCCCGGAATCCACTCCGTACCGGCCATGAGCGACAGGACCAGGCGTACTCCATGAAGCCGCGGCCAAAGCCGAATGGCGCGCGTCGGATAGGGATCGGGAATCCAGACGTCGATGTCAATGTCCTGGTCCAGTTTATCGGGCAACGGAATGAGCTCGACTTCCGGGGGAAAATCGCTCAACAGCTCCGCCGCCAATGTTGGGGGGTATCCGACTCGCAGCATGGTATTTGCCGCCCCGACCGATGCGGGCGCCTCAATCCTATGTTAAATGGGCAGGCCGATAGCGGGCGCTTCGGCTAAGCTGGTAGCCTTTGGTGGAGTGGCATGGGACAAGAGTAAGACTGGCCGCCGGGATGAACCATGCCCGGCGACCCTGTACACATGAGGGTTTTCGACAGCGAATTAAAATCATGCGCCTGAAGGCAAACAAGACGATGTCCCAGCAGCAGCTTGCGATCAAGCTGCGCGTGGAAGAGAAGGAGAAGCCGCGGATTCTTTCCTGGGAGCGGCAGCGGCTGCTGATCCACGCCGCAAAGACGGCGCTGGCCGCGGCCCTGTGCTGGTGGCTGGCGCTGCGTTTTGGGTGGCGCGACGGTTACTGGGGCTCGATCAGCGCCATCATCGTGTTGCAATCGAATGTCGGTTCCACGGTGAACGCCTCGCGGGATCGGATTCTGGGCACGCTGATCGGCGCCGTGCTTGGCTTTTCGTTTTCCCTGTTTGGCACGCTTCCGTGGAACTACATTCTCGCGGTGCTCGCGGCGGTTATCGTCTGCGGCTTGCTGGGACTGCGCAGCAGTTCGCGGCTGGCCGGGGTCACCATCACGATCATTATGTTGGTGCAGAAAACGGGACCACGCTGGATCCTGGCGCTGGACCGCGTGGGCGAGGTGGTGCTGGGCATCGTGGTGGCGCTCGCCGTGACCACGCTGGTGTTTCCCGACCGCGCGAGGCTGAGGCTGCGCGACGGGCTGGCGCAGGAGTTTCTGGTTATGGGCGCGTTCTTCGAGGCGATTCTGCAGGGGTTTCGCGGCGCGCCGGCCGAGAACCTGCCCGCGCTGCACGAGGATGCGCTGGCCATGCTGCGCGGCAACAATCAACTGCTGGAGGAAGCACGCAATGAGCCGTCAGGGGGCCCCGGCTGGCGCGAGGGGCTGGGCATGCTGGCGCAGTTTGGCCGTTCGCTCTTCGACGCCCTGGTGGCGCTGGAATTCTCAGTCAAAGACAGCCACCACGATGCGTTTGCGCAGCAACTGGAGCCGGAACTGGGAAAGCTGGCCGTGGACATTCGCAGCGGGTTTCGCCACGTGGCCGGCCGCATTCACGCATGGCGCTTCAATGTGGCGCCGACACAGATGAATCTGGAAGAGGACATCGCGCAACTCGAAGCGCGCATGGACGCAGTGCGGCACACGGGCATCGGATTCTCGCAGGCCGAGATTCTGCGCGCCTATGCCGTGCAACTGCATCTCAAACAGATTGCCCGGCTGCTGCGCGCCTCGCGCGTTGAGACCAGCCGCGCCATCGGAGAGACGCAGGAATAAAAGTCTGCTACGCGAAGAACCTGCGCAGCGCTTCCACGCAATCTTCGATCTCCTTCAGCGTGATGGCGTAGCCGAAGCGCAAATGCCCTTCGCCCTGGGCGCCGAAGACCGATCCCGGTATGGTGGCGATGTGCGCCTTATCGAGCAGGATCTGCGCTGCCGTGCGGCTGTTCTTGTGCACCTTCTCGGCGTTGGGAAAGGCATAAAAAGCACCCGCAGGCGACGGGCACTCGAGGCCCACTTCATTAAGGCCGGCGACCAGCAGATCGCGGCGCTGGCGATACTCTTCGCGGAGGCGGGCGATCTCTGCCTCCGGCGTGGTGAGCGCTTGGATCATCGCGTACTGCACCGGCGTGGCGACGCCGTTGGTGGAGTAGAGCACGATCTTGCGCAAGGCAGTCATGAAGGGCTCTTTGGCCACCGCGTATCCGGCGCGCCAGCCGGTCATGGCGTATGTTTTCGAGAAGGTGAAAGCGGTGATGGTCCGCTCCGCCATGCCGGGCAGCGAGGCGATGGAAACATGCGCGCCGTCATAGAGCAGGTCCTCGTAGGCCTCGTCGGCAATCACCACCAGATCTCGCTCGATGGCGAAGGCTGCAACCTCTTGCGCCTCGGCGCGCGTGAAGACCAGGCCGCTGGGATTCTGCGGCGTGTTGTAGTAGATGGCGCGCGTCTGCGGAGTTGAAAACTGCTCAAGAGTATTGCGAATGCCGTTGCGGCGCGCGGTGGATGTGGGCACAAGCAATGGCCGCGCCTGTGCTCCGGTGACGAGGTCGCTGATCGGCGTCCAGTAGGGCGAGAAGACCAGCGCATCGTCGCCGGGGTCTAGCACGCCTTGAAAGGCCGCATACAATCCCTGCGAGCCACCCACGGTGGCGATCACTTCGTCGGTGGTGACGTGGATGCCGTTTTTGGCCGCCAGCTTGTCGGCCAGCGCCTTACGCAACGGCAACACACCGGAAGACGGCGCATAGTGCGTCTGATTCTCCACCAGCGCCTTGATGGCCGCGTACTTGATATCGGGCGGCGTCTCAAAGAACGGTTCGCCCCCGTGCAGCGCATGCACATGGAGACCTTCCGCGCGCAATGCCATCACCTTGTTGCGAATCTGCACAATGTCGGAGAAGCCGACCTCATCCAGCCGCTTTGCCAGCCTGATCCCGCTCTGCCTCCTCATCTTGGTTCCGTTTCCTTTCTTAACCGGGTGGGGGAAGTCTTTCTTACCAGCATATCCGATTCCCGCTTTGGCGCATTCAACTCTCCCGCTTAACCGTTCAGGATTGCGCGGCGAGCATCAGACCGCGAGCAACTCGGTGTAGACGGCCATGCCCACCACGGCGTCTGCGCCCAGCGCGTCAAGTGCATCCACCTCCTGCTGGCTGCGAATGCCGCCTGCCACAATGAGCTGCCTTTCCGTGAGCTTGCGGAGGCGCGCGGCGGTCGCGATGGGAAAGCCCTGCATCAGGCCCTCGCCGTCCACGTGCGTGTAGAGGAATGCGGCAGCGTAAGGCTCAAGCTGTGGAATCGCTTCGTCGGGCGTGAGAGCGACCTGCGCCCTCCAGCCTTTTACGGCGATGCGGCCGCTTTTGGTGTCGATGCCGGCGACCACGCGCTCCGCGCCCACGCCGGCGGCCAGCTCGGCGGCAAACGCTGTGTTGACCGCGCCATTTTCAGAGAAGAGCGCGGAGCCGATGATGACGCGCATGGCGCCCGCATCGAGCACCTGGCGGGCGCGCTCGATGGAGTGGATGCCGCCGCCGGCCTGGACTGGCAGCCGGTTCGCAATCTGCGCAACAAGTTGTGAATTGTCGCCCTGGCGCATGGCTGCGTCGAGGTCGATCAACTGTACGAGAGGAAAGCGCGCGAATCTTTCGATCCAGTATTCGAAATCGTCGAAGGCGAGGCGCAGTTTTTCGCCCTGCACCAGCTGAACGATGCGGCCGCCCAGCAAATCGATGGAAGGAATCAGCATGGAAGCCTCACGGAGACGCCGGCGCGAGCCAATTCTTCTTTAAGCGAACGCGAGCTCGAAACGCCGAAATGGAAGATGCTTGCCGCGAGCGCGGCGTCGGCTTTGCCGCGTGCGAATACTTCGATAAAGTGTGCCACGGTTCCGGCGCCTCCCGAGGCGATGACGGGAATGCCGACCGACTCGCTGACCGCGGCGGTGAGCTCGCAATCGAAGCCGGCGCGGGTTCCGTCGGAGTCCATGGAGGTGAGCAGGATTTCGCCTGCGCCGCGGGCTTCAGCCTCGTGCGCCCACTCGACCACGCGGCGGCCTGCCGGCTTGCGTCCGCCCTGCACAAATACCTGCGCGTCGCGGACCGGATCGGCGGCTTCCGGGTCGCGGCGCGCATCGATGGCGACGACGACGGCCTGTGCGCCAAATGTACGGCCGATGGCATCAATCAAGGTTGGGTCGGCGAGCGCAGCGGAGTTGACGCTGACCTTGTCGGCGCCGGCCTCGAAGACCTGCGCAGCGTCGGCGGCGGTGCGAATGCCGCCGCCTACGGCGAAAGGAATGAACAACTCACGAGCGGTTCTGCGCACGGTGTCGAGCAGTGTTTGCCGGCCTTCGTGCGTCGCGGTAATGTCGAGCAGCACAATTTCGTCGGCACCTTCGCGGGCATGGCGGGCAGCGAGGGCGGCAGGATCGCCGGCGTCGATCAGGTCGACGAACTGCACGCCTTTTACGACACGGCCGCCGTGCACATCGAGGCAGGCGATGATTCGCTTGGTCAGCATGCTGTTCCCTACCCTTCCCAGGAGAGAAAATTGGCTAGGATCTTGAGGCCGGTTGGCCCGGATTTTTCCGGATGAAACTGGACGCCCATGACGTTGGCGCGCTCGACTGCTGACGCGAAGGGTTCGATGTAGTGGGTGATGGCCGCGGTGTCGGCTGTGACCGGAGCTTTGTAGGAGTGCGTGAAGTAGACGAACTCGCCGGGTTCGACGCCGGCTAAAAGGCGCGAGCCTTTGCGTACTTCAAGGGAGTTCCAACCGACGTGCGGGACCTTTTCGTGGCTTTCAGAGAAGCGCGTGCAGCTCTCGGAGAATTGCGCTAGTCCCGGCTGCTGGGGCGCTTCGCTCGAGCCCGCGTAGAGCCACTGCATGCCCACGCAGATGCCGAGGAAGGGAACGCCGCGTGCAATGGCTGCGCGGACAGCGGCGATGAGGCCGGTTGCGTCGAGGCGGTTGGTGGCCGCGAAATGACCTACGCCGGGGAGGACGATGCGCGTCGCGGATTCAACGAAAGACAGATTGCCATCTGTGACGACTGGCTCTGCACCCAGGTGGTGCAGGGCCTTGAGCACCGAAGTTAGATTGCCAGCTTTGTAGTCGATGACAGTGATCATTTGACCATTACCCAAAATGCGATATCGCTGAACCATAAGTACGCAGTTACACACGACGCGCAGCAATCGCCACTGCCCATCTTGGTCGCAGACTTATTGGGGCAAGAATGACTTCAGCAATGCTGATAACGAAACCAACCTCTGCGCAAATTACCATTGTGGAGAAATGGTCCTCATAAAATTGCTTATTCAAGAGGAGCCTGCCGATGTAGAGCAAGAAATTGGCGACGAAAGCAACGATTGCCGCCAATCGAACTCTGTCTCGCCATGTAATACTCATTAGAGAAGTCCCTTCGTGGATGGCAACAATTCGCCCAATTGTTTGTCCCGCGAGCAGGCCACGCGCAGGGCTCGCGCGAAGGCCTTGAAGATGGCTTCGATCTTGTGATGGTTGGAGCGGCCGTACATGGTCTTCACGTGCACGTTGGCGCGGGCGCCGCGCGCGAAGCCTTCAAAGAAATCCGTGACCAGTTCGGTTTGCAGGTCGCCCACCAGGCGGGTGCGGACTTTGGTTTCGACGGCGAAGGCCGCGCGCCCGCTCAGATCGACGGCGGCGATGGCGAGGGTTTCGTCCATGGGCATGAGGAAATATCCGGCGCGGAGAATGCCTCGCTTGTCGCCGAGGGCGCGGTCGAAGGCCTCGCCCAGCGCGATTCCCACGTCTTCAACGGTGTGATGCTGATCCACGTCGAGATCGCCGTCGCACCTGAGTTCAAGGTCGAAGGCGCCGTGACGCGTGAACAGCTCCAGCATGTGATCGAAGAAGCGAATGCCGGTGGAGATTTTGTACTGGCCGCGGCCTTCTACGATGAGGCGGATTGAGATGCGGGTTTCCGCGGTGTTGCGCTCAACGATGGAGGTGCGCGCGCTGGATTTGATTGCGGATTTCGCTTTTTTCCCGGTTGTCATTGCGCTTCTCCTCCCAGTTTCAAAGCGGCGATGGCTTCGTTGAGGGCCAAAACGGCTTGCTGCATCTGCTCGCGGGTTCCAATGGTGATGCGGACACGGCCGTCGCAGCCGGGATCGCTGGAGCGGTCGCGGACCAGCACGCCGGCGGCGCGCATGAGGCGCACAAACTCCGCGTGTTGAGGGCCGATGTCGACGAGGATGAAGTTGGCGCAGCTGGGCCAGCGGCGGAGTTTGGCTGCATCGAGGGCGGCTTCGAAATCGTGGCGCGCTCGAAGCACTTCGCTTACGTACCAGTCTATATAGGACGAGTCTTCGAGAGCGGGCGGAAGACAGGCCAGCGCGAGCGAGTTCACGCTGTAGGGCGAAAGGACGCGGCGCACCCAGCGCATTAACTCCACCGGACCCGCAAGCAAGCCGAGACGCAGGCCTGCGAGGCCGTAGGCCTTGGAGAAGGTTCGCGCGACAACCAGGTTGGGAAGGGCGCGGACCAGATCGATCACCGTCTCGCCGTGGAAGTGAAAGTAGGCTTCGTCGACAAGGAGCACGGCGTGAGGCGCGCGGTGAGCGATCTGAAGAAGCTGCGCGCGGGAGGCGACGCTGCCCGAGGGGCTGTTGGGATTGGCGATGGCGATGATTTTGGTGCGCGGCGTGATAGCGGCGATGAGGCGCTCGATGGGAAACTGCAGGTCGTCGGCGGCCAACACGGGGACCAAGTGTGCATCCGTGGCCGATGCATAGACCTCGTACATGGTGTAGGTGGGGACGGGCAGCAGCAGTTCGTCGCCTGCTTCAAGGAAGGTTTCAAAGAGGACGTGAATGGCTTCGTCCACGCCATTGGTGAGAGCCACCTGCGGCGCGGCGAGACCGAGATGGGCGGCGACGATGGTTTCGACGGGTTCGCGCTCGGGATAACGCGTGAGATCGCCAGCGGAGATGCGGCCAAGCACTTCGCGCACCCTGGGCGAACAGGCGAGCGTGTTCTCGTTGAAGTCGAGGCGGAGCAGATCGCGGTTGCCGAGAGGAGGGTGATACTCCTTCATCGACTGCACGCGCAGGCGCGGCGCTGGAGTGATTGCAGTCACGGCTTCAGGGGCGGCTTCCGTCATGGTGACTCCTTCTCTGCAAGCGGGTGCGAATGGCCTCGGCGTGGCCTGTGAGGCCTTCGGCATCCGCGAGCAACGCGGCTTTTGGACCGAGCGAGCGCAGCGATTGCGCGGAGTACTGCTGCACGGTGATGAGCTTGACGAAGTCGTTGACGCTGAGGGCCCCGCGGACACGGGCTGTGCCGCCGGTGGGCAGCGTGTGATTGGGTCCGGAGATGTAATCGCCCATGGGCTGCGCGGACCAGCGGCCGACGAAGACCGAACCCGCATTCCGCACCCAATCGAGGTCGCTGGGGGCGTCCACGGTGAGGTGCTCGGGGGCAAGCCGATTGGTGATGATGCGCGCCTCGTCGACGGTTGAGGCGACGATCACGAGGCCGTTGCGATCAAGGGCGGCGCGCGCGACGGGATTCTTGCGGCTGCGCATCTTTCCTTCGGCGATGACCTCTTTTGCGAGCTCTTCGCGCGTGGTGATGAAGATGGCGAGGGCCTCGGGATCGTGCTCGGCCTGCGCGACGAGGTCGGAGGCAATGGCGGTTGGGTTGCCGCGCTCGCTCGTCACCACAATTTCAGTGGGGCCGGCGAGCATGTCGATGGCGCAATCGAAGGCTACGAGGCGCTTGGCCGCGGTGACATAGAGGTTGCCGGGGCCGACGATCTTGTCGACGCGCGGGAGTGTTGCGGTTCCGTAGGCCAACGCGGCGACAGCATGCGCGCCACCGAGGCGATAGAACTCCGGGATGCCGAGCAGGTGGGCGGCGGCGAGGGTTTCAGGCGCGGGTTTGGGCGAGACGACCGCGATGCGCGCGACGCCCGCGACCTGCGCGGGAATGGCGGTCATGAGCAGCGTGGAGGGCAACGGATGGCGGCCACTTGGGACATAGCAACCCACCGAGGCGAGTGGGCGGACAAGTTGGCCGGTGGTGAGGCCGGGGATGGGAGATAAGTTCCATGAGGCAGGAAGTTGTTGCTGGGCAAAAGTGCGAATCTGCCCTGCCGCCGTGGACAATGCGTCGCGCAGAGCGGGATTGATGGATTCCCATGCAGCGGCCATTTCTTCTTTCGTGACGCGCAGGCTCGATGTCTCGGTGAGGCCGTCAAATTTTTCGGCGTAACGTAACAGAGCGCGGTCGCCTTGCTTGCGCACATCGGCGACAATGCGCCTGACAGCGGGCAGCACACTGTCGAGTGCGGCCCCGCCACGTCGTTCCAGGGTGGCGAGAATTTCCTCCGATTGTTGAGCGCCGCGTCCTTTGGTCCGGATTAACCTCATGATTCCCCTTCGTCGTCTCCCACCCTAGCGACAAAAACAAAAACGTCGTGCCCCGACCCTGAGGGTGTCCCGGCGCCCAGGTGGGGCACCCAAATTTTGGTGACGGTGAAAGCGGTTCAAAGCACCACCTTGTTGAGCGGGTATTCGACGATGCCTGTCGCCTTGGCTGCTTTCAGGCGCGGGATTACGTCGCGGGCGACGCGCTCTTCGACGATGGTGTTGACCGCGACCCATTCCGAGTCGCTCAACTGAGAGATGGTGGGCGAATTCAAGGCGGGCAGCACGGCGAGAACGGCTTCGAGGTCCGCGCGCCTGACGTTGAGCATGAGGCCGACCTGCGATTGAGCGTCGATGGCGCCGCGCAGCATGAGCGCGATCTGATCGAGTTTCTGGCGCTTCCACGGGTCTGCAAGCGTGGCGTTGCCGGCGATGAGATGAGTCTCGCTCTCCATGACCGTGTCGATGATCTTGAGGTGGTTGGCCTTGAGGGAGCTCCCGGTCTCAGTGACTTCAACGATGGCGTCGGCGAGCATGGGCGGCTTGACTTCCGTTGCGCCCCAACTGAATTCGACCTTGGCGTTGACGCCCTTTTCAGCCAAGTAGCGCCTGGTGACTTCGACCAGCTCAGTGGCGATGATTTTGCCTTCGAGGTCCTCGGCCTTTTCAAAGCCGCTGCCTTCGGGAACGGCGAGCACCCAGCGAACCTTGCGGCGGCTCTGCTTGGCATAGGTGAGCGAGGCGACGCTGGTGACGTCGAGGCCGCTCTCGACCACCCAGTCGATGCCGGTGAGGCCCGCATCGAGAACGCCGTGATCGACGTAGCGCGCCATCTCCTGCGCGCGAATCAACATGCACTCGATTTCGGGGTCGTCGATGGAGGGGAAGTAGGAGCGGCCGTCGGCGTAGATGTTCCAGCCGGCGCGTTTGAAGAGAGCGACGGTGGCATCCTGCAGGCTGCCCTTGGGGATGCCGAGTCTAAGCTTGTTGGCCACGGGTTTCCTCTTTCTGATTGTCAGGCTCCTGGTTGGAGGCGCCTACGGGCAGCGGTTTGGTGAAGCAACTGACGGTGCCCTCGTGGCAGACCAGGCCGTCGCCCTCGACTTCGACGCGGAAGAGCAGGGTGTCGTTGTCGCAGTCGGTGGAGGCGGAGATTACGCGCAGACGGTTGCCGCTGGTCTCGCCCTTCATCCACAGCTTCCGGCGGGTGCGGCTCCAGAAGGTGACGAAGCCGGTTTCAAGGGTTTTGGCATAGCTGGCTGGATTGAGAAAGCCCAGCATCAGCACTTCGCTGGTGCGCGCATCCTGCACAATGCCGGGGACGAGGCCATCCATCTTGCCGAAATCGATTGTTGCGGTTTCAATGCTCATTCTTTTCCTGGTCCTGGTTGATGTTTGTGGCTGGGAATGTGAAAAAGCCCGCCGGCTTGGGTCGCCGGCGGGCTTGGGTGCTTCTTAGATCTCTCTGGCCGCTTACATCAGGCCATGGCAGTCCGCCGGCATGGAGGTTCCATGATGGTGGTGGTGACCGTGATGGCGGTAGCTCTGCATCTGTTTAGAACGTAAGGGGAAACCCCTTGTGGTGTCAAATGTCTCTGTCGCGGCAGTAGAGCCGGCGCGTATCCCCCTCCGTTCAGGCCGCCTGCGGCTCAAGCGCTGGCCAGAATGGCGTGCACGATCTCGGCGTTCTCCTTGACTTCGTCCTTACCCCTGGGAAACACGCCTACATAAACGCCATCGTGCGGCTTGATGCTTGCATACGCTGTGCGGAAAGCCTGCGCCACGCCGTCGTCGCCGACGCGTCCGGCGGCCAGAATCTTGAACGCGAAGCAGGTTTTTGCGGTTTGCCGCATGACCTTGTACATGCGCGCCGGATCGCTCTGCAGAAAGATTTCGCGGGGCATCTCGAGCAACTGGCCGTTGAGAACCTGCTTCCATTCCTCCACTGTCCTGGTGCGGTTGTAGACGCAGCCGGCGTAGAAATCGATATCCCAGCCCTGTTCCTCCACCAGTTCGATCACCTCCGGTTTGTGTGTGCCTACGCCGACCAGCACGCCCAGCTCCCGCGCTCGTTTGCACCACTCCCGCTCGCTCGCCATCGTGCCATTCTGGAAAGCAGCGTCGATCTCCTCGCCCCGCCTCTGCAAGGCAAGCGGCTTGAGATTCTGAACCAGCGCGGCCGGATCGTCGTTCGCCGTAACCTGAATGATGAGGTGCATCCTGCCGCCCTCGGCTTGAAACCGCGCCAGGTCCTGCGGGGCGCGGCCCATGTTCACATAGTTGAACGCATTGATCCCGAAGCGGTTGGCGCGATGAAGGACATCGCATACTCTGTCCTGCGTGTACCACTCTCTCATCGCTCCGCTGAAGTTGTTGTTGTAATGGGCAAATCCGTAGAGCGGGTTGACGCCGAGAACCAGACGGCCGATCTCGACGTTGCCGAACTTCATCGTGGGAATCTGGACCTCCGGAGTGGAAGCCGATGGCCCGGCGCTCTGCGTTTCCTGGGGTCCCGCAGGCGCGTTCCGGGCCTGGGACCCCGCGGCCGGCTCCGCTGCCAGCGTGGTTGCCGCGCCGCCCACCATTCCGATGGCGAGAGCCGCGCTGGATTGCAAAAATTCCCGACGCGTATTGGACATAAAGACGCCTTCCTTCCCTAGCCAGTTGAGACCGCCAACCTGGCGCGCGGCTTTCAAGACGGATCATTTTAGCGCTCGCTTGGCAGGAGTCCATGTGACAAGGGACACGGCGATCCAGACCTGCCGCAGATCTGATGTGAGCGCGATTTCGGGAGCGGCTTTGAGTGGGCAGGGATGGTTCCAGGCATCCTTGAGCCAGTTTGCCCCTGCTTGCGGCCGGCCCCGGAACAGGCGGAGAATGGAGCCGTGCGAGCAAAGGCGCGATGGACGGCTTTGGCGGTTGCGATTCTGTGTGTGTGCCTGGGCGGGGCTGCGCAGAACCAGGATAGAGATCCTTACAGAGCTAGCAAAACATCCGCGACGGCTCCAGCGGCGGAGGCGCGCATTGACATCAATCATGCGACCGTGGATGAGTTGCTGAAGGTTCCCGGCATGACGCAGAGTTGGGCAGGGCGCATTGTGCGCTTCAGGCCCTATCGCACCAAGCAGGACCTGGTGGAAAAGGGCGTCGTGAGCAGCGAGGTCTATGACCGCATCAAGGATTACGTGATTGCACACCACGAGAAGCAGTGACGATTGACCCTATGCCGCGACCGGCTCTCCGGTGCTTTTGTCCCCACGCTTCAACAGCCGGCTCAGGATCACGTAAAGAACCGGAATAAAGAACAGATTGAGGACCGTGGAGAGCAACATGCCGCCCACGACGGTGGTGCCCACGGAGCGGCGGCCCAGGGCGCCCGCGCCGGTGGCGAAGACCAGCGGAAGAACGCCGAGGATGAAGGCGAACGAGGTCATCAGAATGGGGCGCAGGCGGAGTTCCGCGGCCTCGATGGCAGCCTCGGCGATGGAGCGGCCCTTGCGGCGCAACTGCTCAGCAAACTCGACGATCAGAATCGAGTTCTTTGCCGAGAGGCCGATGAGCATGACCAGGCCGATCTGGCAGTAGACGTCATTGGAGAGGCCGCGCAACGACACCAGGCCGAGAGCGCCGAGCACCGCCATGGGCACGGCGAGAAGAATGATGAAGGGCAACGCGAAGCTCTCGTATTGCGCCGACAGAGTGAGATAGACGACCAGAATTCCCAGGCCGAAGATGATCAGCGCCTTTCCGCTGGATTCAAGCTCGTCGAGAGTGAGGCCGGTCCACTGGAAGGCCATGCCGGGCATCATCACCTTTTTGGCAAGATCCTCCATGGAGGCGATTCCCTGGCCGGAGCTGTAGCCGGGGGCGGGTGAGCCGTCGATCTCGACGGCGCGGAAGAGATTGTAGTGCGAAATCACTGGCGGGCCGGAGCTTTCCACCACGGTGGTCAGGTTGTCGAGCGGGACCATCTGTCCGGAGTCCGAGCGAACGTAGAAGTTGTGCAGGTCCTTTGCCGTCATGCGGAAGGGCTGATCGGCCTGCACGAAGACGCGATAGGTGCGGTTGTTGAAGTCGAAGTCGTTGATGTATTCCGAGCCCATGAAGACACTGAGCGTGGTGGTGATCTGGGAGAGCGGAATGTTCATGGCCTTGGCCTTCTCGCGATCGATGGTGACCAGCATCTGCGGGTCGTTGGCCGAGAAGGTGGTGATCAAGCCGGTCAGATCCTTGCGCGCGCGGCTGGCGCCCACAATCTGGTGGGCCACGCGGTCCAGGTCGCTGAGGGTGTTGTTTCCCTGGTCCTGGAGCATGAACTGAAAGCCGCCGTAGCTGCCCACGCCCGCAACCGCGGGGGGCTGGAAGATGGCCACCAGGCCGCCATTGGGAGCGAACATCAGGCTTCCCAGTTTGGGCGTAAGGTCGGCCACGATGTCGGCGGTGGAGTGGCCTTTGCCGCGGCGCTGGTCGGAGGGCGTGGTGCTTATGAACATCATGCCGGCATTGGACGCGCTTCCGGCGAGGCTGAAGCCCATCACCGAGAAAGATCCGGCGATATCGTGATTCTGGGCGATGATGGCCCCCGCCCGATCCGACAACGCAGTGGTGTAGGCCAGTGAAGATCCAGGCGGGGCCTGCACGATGACCATCAGGAAGCTCTGATCCTCCTGGGGGATGAATCCGGTGGGAACGTGCTGGTAGGTCCAAACCGTGGCGCCGAGGCCGGCGAAGAAGACCACGAGCAACAGGAAGCGCAGTTGCAGTCCCACATGGATGGCTTTTCCATAGGTGCGGGCCGTCCAGCTGACCGCGGCATCGGCCCCGTGGATGAAGGCGGCAAAGCCGCGTGAAACGGGACGAATATGAAGGAAGTCGAGCTGCCTAGGACGGTCCTCTTCGCCGCGCAGGAAGATGGCCGACAGGGCCGGCGACAGCGTGAGCGCGTTGAAGGCCGAGATGGCGATGGCAAAGGCGATGGTGAGCGAGAACTGGCGGTAGAGAATGCCGGTGGTTCCGGGGAAGAAGGAGACCGGCACGAAGACTGCTATGAGCACCAGCGAGGTGGCGATGACGGCGCTGGTGACTTCGCCCATGGCGCGCGACGTGGCCTCGTGGGGATCGGAGTGCTCCATGGCAATGTGGCGCTGCACGTTCTCAATGACCACGATGGCGTCGTCGACCACCAGCCCGGTGGCCAGGGTGATGCCGAACAGGGTGAGCGAGTTGACGGAGAAGCCGAAGACTTTGATGAATGCGAAGGTTCCGATCAAAGAGACCGGAATGGTGACGGCGGGAATGATGGTTGCGCGCCAGTCGAGAAGGAAGAGAAAGATGACCGTGATGACGATAAAGATGGCCTCGGCCAGGGTCACCAGCACTTCGCGGATGGAGTCGCCGACCACGGTGGTGGCATCGAAGGCAATGGCGTAATCGAGGCCCGGCGGAAAGCTCCTGGAAAGCTCCTTCAGGGCGGCCTTGGTTCTGGTGTCCACGTCGAGAGCGTTGGCGTTGGAGAGCTGCATGACGCCGATGCCATTGGCGTCGCGCCCGGCGTATTTCAGCGCGGTGCTGTAGTCCTCGGCGCCGACCTCGGAGTGGCCGATATCCTTGAGCAGGACCAGGCCGTTGGTGGAGTTCTTGACGATGATGTTGTCGAACTCGGCGGGACTGGTGAGCCGGCCCACGACGCGCACCGGGACCTGGAAGGCCTGCTTGGAATCGGAAGGAGGCTGGCCGAGCTGGCCGGCGGGGATCTCGACATTCTGCTCGACGAGAGCGTTGACCACATCCGTGGCAGTGAGGCTGCGGGCCGCCATCCGCACCGGGTCCAGCCAGACGCGCATGGCGTATTTGCGCTCGCCGAAGATCATCACGTCGCCTACGCCGGGGACGCGCTTGATAGCGTCCTTCACATAGACATCGAGGTAGTTGGAGATGAACTCGGGCGAGTAGCGGCCGTCCTGGGTAAAGAAGCCCGCGCCAAGGACGAAGTTGCTGTTGGCCTTGGTGATGGAGATGCCGGTGGCGTTGACGGCCGAGGGCAGCCGGCCTTCCACGCTGGCCACGCGGTTCTGCACATCGACGGCGGCAATGTCCAGGTCGTAACCGGTCCTGAAGGTGGTGGTGATGGAACTGGTGCCGCTGTTGGTGCTGGAGGAACTGATATAGCGCATGCCCTCGACGCCGTTGATCGACTCTTCAAGGGGAATGGTGACGGCCTTCTCGACGGTGTCGGCGTTGGCGCCCACATAATTGCTGGTAACCCCCACCTGCGGAGGGGCCAGAGTGGGATACATGGCAACCGGGAGGTTGGGGATGCAGATGGCCCCGGCAAGAATGATGAGCAGGGCGCAAACCGTGGCAAACACAGGCCGATGAATGAAGAAGTCGACAAACAAGGTAAGCCTTCCTTTTCACTTGCAGCGGGCGCGCACTCTGGAGCGCCCGGCCACGGCCCGCGGCGCCAGGCCGGAGGCGCGCGGCCCAATTCGTCTAGGCGCCCATGGGTATGACCGGCATATCGTTCACCAGGAACTGGGTGCTGGACACGATCACCTTGTCGCCCGCGTTCAATCCTGAAGAGACGGAGTAGGTATTGTCGACCGTATCGCCCAGCGTGACCGCCGTCTGATGAGCGAACCAGTGCCCGTTCTGCTGCCGCGCCACAAAGACGAAGCTCTGCCCGCCCTGGCGGGTGACGGCCAGCACCGGAATGACCGCCATGGGCGTGGTGCTCCAGACGACCCGCGCCTTCACCATTTGGGCAGTGCGGAGAATCTCCGGAGTGGCATGCACCGGGGCCTTCACCAGAATTCCCTGCAGCGTGCTATCCACCTCCGACGAGAGAAAATCGATCTTCGTCTTCTCCAGCAGATTGCCGTTAGTGTCCGTCAGATCCACTTCCAGCCCCTGGCGGACCTGGCCGGCGCGCTCGGTGGGAACGTAGATGTAGGCTTCGAGGTCCTTGTTCTCATCCACCGTGGTGAGTATGGCGGCGGGGGAATTGACGGACGAGACAAAATCGCCCACGTGCACGGGAATGTCGCCCGCCACGCCGTCGAACGGCGCGCGGATGGTGTAGTAGGCCAGTTGCTCCTCCTGCGTCTTGCGCAGACCCACCGCCGACTCGTAATCCGCCTTGGAATTGTCATAAGACTGTCGCGCTTGGTCGTAGGCGTCGTGGCTGGTCACGCCGGCCTCGAAGAGCTTGCGCTGGCGCTCGATCTCCACCGCGTTGTAATCGAAGACGGCTTTCTTCTGCCGCTCGGTGGCGCGCGCCGATTCGACTGTGGCCATCTGCAGCCGCGGATCGATCTCCATCAACACCTGGCCCGCCTTCACGTGATCGCCCGACTGAACGTGTATCTGGGTCAGCATTCCCTGCACCTGCGGCTGCAATGTGGCGGAGCGGCGCGACTTGATGGTGGCTACATACTCGCTGCTCTGCGGCACCGGCGCCAGGGTGACGGCGACCGTCTGCACCGGCATGCCTTGCATTCCGGCCCCCGCCGGCGGTGCGGCCGGTTTTTTCTGGCAACCGGTGGCCGCAAGCCCTGCCAGAACAAGACAAACTATCCCATGAGTGCGTTTCAACGCGTTCTTCCTCACTTGACGCTTCCTCTGTACCCGCTGTTTCAAGCTGGAGTTCCTGTTTTTGCCGGATGGATTGCGATGCTGGGCCGCAGGACGTGTATGCCTGCCGCAAGTTACCCTTCCCCGGAGCTTGCCGGCCGGAGAGTACGCCGCCTGCCGGGAGAGAACCGATTCAACAAGCCCTTTTCTATTGTGACGCTTTGAGCCGGTTTATTGACGCAAAAAACTCCACGCCTGGCACTGCGCCGGGGCCGGAAGAACATTCCTCTGGCGGGCCACCCGCCGTGCCAGGCATCTGCGCGAGGGCGTTTTTTTTGACACGGCCCTGCCGAGTTGGTAGCCTTCAGAAGGGCGCTCCCGGCCAATTCATGCCGCTTCTTGCCCTCCCAGCGTCCCCGTCGTCTAGCCCGGCCTAGGACACCGCCCTTTCACGGCGATAACACGGGTTCAAATCCCGTCGGGGACGCCAACAAAACAAAAGACTTATCGAAAATCACCCTCAAAAGTTGGCGTCCGATAGCTCCCATTAAGCAGTTCCCTCCGGTTCCTTATCCTTCCCACCAGTGACCATACGCACGATCCGATGTTGTGCCTGACGCTTGAGTTCGGTGACTCCCTGCGCATAGACGTTCATCGTGACCGAGATATTTGCATGGCGCAGCAACTCCTGCACGGTCTTGATGTCCTCACCATTTGCCTTGAGCAAAGTGGCGAAGGTGTGCCGGAACGTGTGCCAGCCGATCTTGCCGGGAATGCCGGCGGCCTTTGCGGCGGGCTCAAGATGCGCCCGATACAAAGTGCCTGGCCAGTACGGTTGTTTCCCGTCCTTGGCCGGACTGGCAAAGACCCAGTCCTCCGGCTTTGGATAGCCGCTGTTCTGGCGCCAACTCCACAGAGCCTCAGCGAGTTCGGCGTCCATCGGAACCGGCTTGCGGCTTGCTTCTGTCTTGCAGTCGCCGATGTGTTGCAGTGAAATCGAGCGGGTCACTGAAATCTCGAAGTTCTCGAAATCAATGTCCTGCCACTGCAAGGCGAGGAGTTCGCCGATTCGCAACCCGGTCGATACATCCACCAGCGCCATTGTGCGCACAGGCTCCCGGAGATGCGTGAGCAGCGCCTGAATCTGGACGATACTCAGTACAACCGGGATGCGCGACCGCTTCGCGCTCTGACGAACGCGACTGATGGGATTTTGGTCGTGCCATTCCCATCGCATAGCGTGATTGAAAATCGCGTGCATCATGTTGCGAATCTTGGCTCGGCTCCCATTCAAGAGTGGAAGCGATTTGAGCCACTCCTCCACTGCAACCGATTTCACATCGCGCAGACGATAGGACTTCCACCGAGGAAGAATCCATTTACGGAGATAGCCTTCATACGTCTCGCACGTTGCAAATGTCTTGCCTGCGTCCTCGCCCATTTCCTTCAGCCGGTAGTGTTCGACGAGAGTGTCGAAACTGATCGCCTGAATCTGAGCGCGAGGAGATTCCATGTTGATGTTTGCCCGGAGAGCGGAGACCGCCCGCATTGCAGCAGCCTCCGTTGGATAGTCCTTAATGGAACCCAGAATGACGCTGCGCCGCTTGCGCAATCCGTCAATCTGAATTTCATACCATCTGTACTCCCAGGTCTTCTGACCTGAGCGCTCTCTGAGCCGTAAACTTCCGTCTTGGTATCGTGTCCGTCTCAATGCGTCCTCCTTATGCGTTGAGAGGCCACGGATGGCTATCTACAAGCATAAAGCCGCATCGCTACCGTGAGGCAGTCGATTTTAGCGTTGAATTTCAGCGATCTTGCTGTCAGCTAGCAGCGCGCTCGCTCCGGTTGAACCACTCGTTCAAATCGGACGCGCGGAACCGCCATAGTTTGCCGATGTGCGTGCCGCGGATCTCGCCGCGCCGCGCCAACTTCTGCAAAGTCTTGTGGTGGATTTGCAGCAAGTCAGCAGCCTGCTCACTGTTCAGGAGAGGCTCGAATTCAGTGACACCGAATCTGCCGCGGCTGTCGATCCTGGAGGTAACTGGGGGAAAGGCGTGTGCCATATCAGCCTCCTTTTCCCACACAATGCCCAAGTTTTCCACAAAAGTCCAAGACTTCTTCATGTGGCTTTGATAACGAGTGAGCATCAAGGAGGAAGCTAGAGGAGTGTGCTGGGACGCTTCGGCATTCGCAAGGACGGACTACTCAACTCAATACCAGTCAATCGATGACATGCTGTGCTGTCGATCATTTCAAGCTCTCAATGCGGAGATCATCGAATTCCTATTTGCTACCACCGAACCGAGCACGGAGCAAAAAACCACCCGTCATCGAAGAATCACCAGACTAACCTTCGGCACGAACCTGCACATACAGTTTGAAGCAGCGGTATGCGCGGGCTTTTTCCCCCCACAAAAGGCAGGTGCCCGAAGCATCCCATCGTCAGGCGGTACGATTTCGAGGTGCATAGGTGGTCCCAAGGCAACCTAGCGTAAAGCGAGAATCCCTAACGGTCACATCGACGTTTTTCAGGAGTAATCCCGACAATCGCGCATAATCGGCTGTCAATGAGCGGTTTGGCCTGTTAACCGGCC
>PLGM01000283.1 GCA_003139795.1 Acidobacteriaceae bacterium
CTGAATTTGCGGAACCAGCTCTCGGCGCCTTCCTGCGGGCCTCGGCGATCCGATTCATCATGGCCTCGGTCGTAGAACCTTCAGCTGCCAGGTTCTTTCCCGCCAGCCGATTCTGAGTTTCTACCTTCTGGGGATCGATTTCGAAACCGGTAATTGCAAAGCGCTCCTTGCTGAAAAGCAGAGCGAGTTGCAAGCCCACATAACCCATGCCGGCAATGCCGCCGCGGGCCTCGCGAGTCTCGATTCTACGCCTGGGAAGCCGCATTTGCTCAGGCCCTTTACAGCGATGCCGGAAAGCGGTTTTATCGCCTGAGTGGGCAGAATTCAATCCGCGGCCCAAATGACCTTGCTCAACCGATAGCCTGCGTGTTTCCGCCGGCATTCATCTTTTGGCGCCGATCAGAGGCCTTCGGAGATTGGCCTTGCATTAAACAATTCAGAGCAAAGAACACCGGGATGCTTTAGTCTCATTGATGAAGATTCGGCTACAGTATAAAGGTGGGTTTTATCCGGGCAGTGACGACTCGCAATCATTTTTTTTGGAAGCCGGGAGGCGGTACGGTGAGAGGCAGCGCGGACTTCAGTAGAAACAACCTGGATTGCCTTCGTTTGATTCTGGCGTCTATCGTTGTATTGTTTCATGAATACGCGCTGACAAACCTCCCGGCTTTTTCCGTCCTTGGCAGATACATGTCCCCGCATTTTGCTGTCAGGTCCTTTTTTGTAATCAGCGGACTACTTATCTATCGTAGTTATACCCGCTCGTCTTCTATCGCCTCATATCTCGAAAAGCGCGTCAGGCGCATTTACCCGGCCTACTTTACCGTCGTCGCGCTCGCGGCCGTTGCGCTGTGCCCCTTGAGCGTGTTTTCTCCTGCCCAATACTTTGGAATCGGATTCTGGAAGTACCTTGGCGCGAATCTTCTGTTTCTCAACTTCCTTGCGCCCTCGCTGCCCGGCGTGTTCACATCGAACAGCAGCACAGGCGTCAATGGCGCCCTGTGGACGCTCAAGATTGAAGTCGCCTTCTATCTGTTTGTTCCCGTTTTGCATTATCTATGCAGACGCCTCGGAACCAAGAAGGTTATGGCGACGATCTTCTGCCTCTCCTGCATCTGGAAGTACGGCTTCGCATGGCTGGCCTCCAGGGGGGGGCCGCGCGGCATTTATTCATTGGACAGCTCGCGTAGTATCTATTCACAGCTGGAGGTTCAGTTTCCAACCCAACTGGTGTATTTCAGCGCGGGCGTATTGCTCTTGCTCTATTTTGACAGGTTGAAATTCCATTTCCGGACCATTTCCTGCATCACGGCATGTCTGTTCCTGCTTGACCATTGGTTCACGGGAGACGTCCTCGACGTCTTTTGGATATCGGGGTTGGTCTTCGTCTTCGGATTCTGGCGCTACTTCGGAAACTTCGCGAAATACGGCGATTTCTCGTACGGCGTGTACATCGTTCACTGGCCCATTTTGCAGACCCTGATCGTATTCGGGGTGGCAAGACTCAATCCCGCTATCTTCCTTCTCGTCAGCCTGTCTCTTATCGGCCTGACAGCCTTACTTATGTGGCATCTGGTCGAGAGCCGGTTTCTGGCGAGCAGTTCCCATTACCGCCAAGTCTCCCTCAAGGCGCCGGGGTAAGCTTCAATTGCCAGTGCGTGCTGGCACTACTTGAAGTTGCACATCCGTTGGCGCGACCGTTGCACATTTGCTACAATTCAGTGTCGTAATACGCGCGTTCGATGGCAAGCTTCCTCAACTCTGGGCCGGTCATTTGAAAGGGTTAGGTGCTGCCAATTTCGCTAGGTCAATTACACAATGGGCTTTGTTCTAAGCGTTCTCTATTTGGTTACGTATTACCTCACGCCCACCACCATGTTCGGGCCGCTCGCGCCCTTTCGCATTGAGCTGATTGTTGCGGCTCTGGTCTTTTTAGTTTCACTGCCTGCGCTGACGAGATCATTCATCCTGAAGACACCGCAGTCTCTGGCCTTGACCGGGTTGGCGATTGCCGTCGTTTTGTCAGTGCTCATCGGAATGCGTTGGGCCGGGGGAGCCGAGCAGGCGTTCCTTGAGTTTGTTCCGAGCCTTTTCGCATACTTCCTTGTGTGCCTGCACTGCAATTCGAAGAAAAAGCTACAGGTTCTCGTCTTCATGATGCTGCTTGTCTGCCTGTTTGTGATTGCGCACGGGTACATCGATCTGCTCCGCGGAGTTCCGGAGAGCGGCCCCACACAATCAGTGGCCACTGGGAGCGACAATCTGGATCTGTGGGACATGGAGCACCCTTATCTTCTGGCAATGAGGAGCGATACGGGAGAATGGCTTTACCGCCTGAGAGGACTGGGGGGGATCAACGACCCGAATGACTTTGGCCAGTTGGTCGTCTGCGTGATTCCGTTGATGTTCATCTTCTGGCGGACGAAGAAGATGCTCCAGAACATTCCATTTGTGATTTTGCCTGTGTGTGCGTTGCTTTTTGGAGTATTCCTGACGCACTCGCGCGGCGCCTTGCTAGCCTTGATGGCGACGGCGGTCGTGGCGGCGCGGCGGCGCATTGGGACACTGCCTTCGCTGCTGGTGGCGGGCGGACTGTTCGCTGCGGCAATGGCCCTGAACTTCACGGGCGGACGGGAGATATCGGCCGAATCGGGCTCAGACCGGACGGGGCTTTGGGGCGTAGGGCTACAAATGCTGAAGTCGCATCCGTTGTTCGGGGTGGGCTTCGGTGATTTTTCCGACTCTTGCGATTGCGGCCATACCGCGCACAACTCGATCGTAGTCTGCGCGGGAGAGCTTGGCTTGTTCGGATTGTACTTCTGGTCTCTGTTCCTGCTTCCCACGGTGAGAGACGCTCTGGCGGTTGCTTCGCCGGCGGAGGTCAGCGAAGCAGAACCGATGGTACCCGAGGAAGGACTTTTTCCACGGTCGGCAAGGAAGGTTGAGGAAGTCGGCAAAGCCGAAGTCAACAGCCTGGGACGTTTGGTGGTTTTGTCGCTCACGGGCTTTCTGGTTGCAGGGATGTTTCTGTCTCGCGCCTTTGTAATGACATTCTTCCTGCTCGGCGGCATGGCCGAGGTGGTCTTCGAGATGGCTCTGCAGAGAGGGATGATTGCGCCCCGCTTGCGGCTGACGCGCGTGCTGCCTTACGCCGGCGGATTGACCATCTCCCTGGTGTTGCTGATGTACATCATGGTCCGAATCCTGAACCTGATGCATTGATTCAAGCGGTTGAAGGGTTCACTATTACGAACCCAGGAACAGAAGACAGACCGGTACCGTGCTGTCGGAGGTTTGGGCAGTCAGCATGAAGATTGCGCACGTGGTAGACAGCATGGAGGTGGGCGGCGCCGAGACGCTGGTGTCGCAGATGTGCCGCTTGCAGCGAGAGCAGGGGCACGACCCGTGCGTCTATGCTGTCGCGACTCTTGGCCCACTCGGCGAGCGGATGCGAGCGGAGGGTTTCACGGTGCAGCCAAACGTGGGCCAGCGCCTGCCGGACGCTATGCGGAATTTCTTCCGCATCTTCCATGAGTCGCGCCCGGACGTAGTCCATCTTCATAACCCGACGCCGACCATCTATGCGGCCATCGCTGCCAGAATAGCCGGCGTGCCGAGCGTTGTGTCGACCCGGCATAGCCTGGTGTCCCCGCCGCGCAAGCTGGCCGTGGAGTTGAAGTACGCCGTTGCGGCTACTTGCTGCGACTGGATCGTCGGCATCTGCGACGCAACGGTGAACAATGTGAAGGACATTCACAGCGTTCCGGCGCGAAAGATTGCCCGCGTTTACAATGGCACAGTCCCGCTGAAGCGGGTGGCGCAGGAACAGTGCCCGCCAAAGAGCGGATTTACGCTGGTCTACGTGGGACGACTTGAGCCCGTAAAGAACCACGCGCTGCTGCTCAATGCTTTTTGCGAGGCGCTTCAGGCGATGCCGGTTCTGCGGCTTTGGATGGTGGGAGATGGCAGTGAACGCAAGACGCTGGAGGGCCTTGCCACGGAGTTGGGCATCGCTCGGCAAGTGACATTCTGGGGGCAGCAGCTCGACGTGGCGCCGTTCTTTTCCGCGGCCGATGCCTTCATCATGTCGTCGCTGTCGGAGGGGTTGCCCATGTCGCTGCTCCAAGGCTTCTCGCTGGGGCTGCCGGCAATCGTGACGGATGTAGGCGGGATGGCGGAAGTGGTACGATTGGCACAGGCTGGGATAATAGTGCCGGCGACGGATCCGGCGAAGATGGCCGCGGCGATTGTGCGCCTGGCAAGCGGCGACGCGGAGCGGCAGCAATTCTCGAGGAACGCGGAAGCAACGTTCCACTCGCGCTTTACTCTACAGACTATGGTTGATGGCTATATGAACCTTTATCGGAACGCTCCGCGAATGCGGCACAGAGCATAGGAGTCCGCCAAAGCATGATTTAATGGAAGGCAACATCTATGATGCTCATCGATGACATCCTGAAACAGCTTGTACGCGCGACGACGGGCGACCGCGGCATGTGCGCCTCTTTGGAAGCACGAGGTCTGGCCAGTTGAATCGCCAAACTCAGGGGGCGCACGCTCGACCAGGTGTTCTCTTCGCAGTCGCGATATCCCCAAACAGAATTGGCGGGGTTGAGGTGTTTTCGGTTGAGCTCGCCCGCCAGTTGGATGCGAAAGGTTGGGATCTGACGCTTTGTTTCCAGAGCTCCCCGCCGCCGCTGGTAGAGGAGTTCCTCCTGGCTCCCGGAAACGTTTCGCTCACGGTGATGCGGGATCAATTGGGCATGGGATTGTCGAATGTGAAAGTGTTCATGAAATTGCTCCGAGTACATCGCCCAACAGTCCTGATGTACTCGCTGGGCGGAGTGGTGCGGTGGTGGCCGCTGCTCTGCAGGCTTGCGGGAATTCGGCGCAGCGTGTACTACGATCAGACGTCGCGAACCGCGAGAACTTACGGGTACCGGGCGTCGAGGCTCGTGCAATTCGTGATGAAAGCGCTGTCGCAGTCTATATGCGCGACGCAGTTCGTCAAGGGGTGTTCTGATCGGGAGGGGATCATTCCGCCAGAGAAGAGCCGGGTCATCTATAGCGCGGTCGACAACAGCCGCGCTCTGGGCGACGGAGGAGCTTTCCGGCAGCGGTACGGGATATTGGGTGATCGCATCGTGGCGTTGCAGGTCAGTTGGCTGGCTCCGGAAAAAGGAATCGACGTAGCATTACGGGCTGCAAGGCGGGTCTTGGAGGTGCGGAAGGATTTTCAATTCGTCTTCTGTGGCGATGGAGTCAACCGGAAAGAGTATGAGAGATTGGCAGAGGAGTTGGGGATCGCCGGGCACGTGACATGGACCGGACATATCGAGGACCTGGCCGGGAGCGGGGCATTTCGGGCGGCGGACATCCAGATTCAATGCTCGCAGTGGCATGAGGCGTTCTGCCTGGCGGTTGCGGAGGGGGCGAGCGCAGGCTTGCCGATTGTCGCTTCCCGGATCGGCGGACTTCCAGAGTTGGTTGAAGATGGGGTAAACGGGTTTCTCTTCGAACCAACGTCGGATGTTGAGCTTGCGGATGCAATTCTTACGCTCGCCGCAGACCGCGAATTGAGATCGCGGATGGGGGCAAAGGGCAGGGAACGAGCGGTCGAGAATCACGATCTCGCGCGGAATGTAAGCCGCTGGGTCGATGTCCTGTTGGAGTGACGATGTAGGGTCCGCTGAAAGGACTTGCGGGCCATGGACTATGAGTCGAAGGCTAAGCAGCAGGTCCGGCGCTCTAGTACCACGACTACGTGAATTTGTACTTCCCAGGTCT
>PLGM01000321.1 GCA_003139795.1 Acidobacteriaceae bacterium
CTTACCCTCAACAGGCTTATCCTGACCCCGGCCAGTACGATCCTCAGTCCGCCTATGCGCAGCCGCAAGCCTCCGCGCAGCCCTTCAACCCCGATCTGCTCGAGCAACTTGTCGCCCCCATCGCGCTCTATCCCGACACGCTCGTGGCGCAGATCCTGGCCGCGGCCACATACCCCGCCCAGGTCGTTGCCGCCGACCAGTGGCTCCGCGCGCAGGGCTATGCCTCGCCTGACCAGATCGCCGCCGGGGCCGACGCCCAGCCCACCTGGGACCCCAGCATCAAGGCTCTCACCGCGTTTCCCCAGGTCCTCGCCCTCATGGATCGCGACCTCGCCTGGACCACCGATCTCGGCAATGCCTACTACAACCAGCCCCAGGACGTACTCGACACCGTCCAGGTCATGCGCCAGCGCGCCCAGAACGCCGGAACCCTCCAGAACACTCCCCAGCAAGCGGTCTCCTACAACCAGGGCTACATCCAGTTGGCCCCCGTCAATCCCCAGGTCGTCTACGTCCCCGCCTATAACCCGTGGGACGTCTACGGTCAGTCGGTCTCGCCCTATCCCGGGTTTTCCCTGCTCGGGGCGCTGCAATCGTTCGCCGGCTCAGCCCCGGTAAAGTTCGGTCTCGGCATGGCCATGAACGCCTTCAGCCATACCCCCTTTGGCTGGGCGGGCTGGGCCCTCAACTGGCTCACTTCCTCGGTTCTCTTCCATCAATCCAACTATGTTTCGAACAGCACCTCGGTCGCCCGCTGGGCTGCCCCGCGCGGCGGCTCCTACTACGCCTCTCAATCGGGAGGGATAAACCGCCAGCCCAACGGTTTCTACGGCCCGGAACAGGGCTACAGCCGCCCAGCCAACGGATACACTCCGCCGGCCTTCACCCGTCCGCCCGTCCGCAATCCCGAAAACTACACAGCCAACCGCCCCGTGGAAACTCCCAATCGCGGCTTCTCGGCCCCCAATGGCAACTACGTCCGCCCCGCCGTTCAGAACTACGCCTACAGCCGCCCTGAGCCTCAAGCGACCCTGCCCGCCCGCCCGCAAACCTACGCCCGTCCCGGAGGCTATGGTTCCGGCTTCTACTCGGGTTCCCAGCAGGCCTACGCCGCCCGGCCCTCCACCGCCTACGCCAATCCGCAGCAATCCTGGCGCGCCCCGGCGTCCACCTACCAGCGCAACGATTTCGCCCAACGCTCTTATTCCCAGTCTTATCCCGAGGCCCGGTCCTACTCCGCCGGCCGCAACTTTGCGGAGTCTTCCCCAAAATCGGAGCGCTCCGGCGGCTTCCACCTCTTCGGCGGCGACCACAATGCTGAGAGCTCGCACGCCTCATACCACGCCCCCAAAGCGCCCAGGCCTCCCAAGGGCTATGGAGGCGGCGGCCATCACTCTGGTGGCGGCGGCCACCACTCCGGTGGCGGCCTCTTCAGCCATCACCGCTAAACCCGGGGCGCCCCACCCTCGCCGACCCGCCAACCAATTGGGTGCCCCAACTTCGCCGCGCATTTGCGGCTAAGTGGGACAGATCCATCTATCTAAAGCCTTTAATGTTTTTGTCTTTCCGTTCCCGCTGCCTCAACCCCCTACCCCGCCGCCACCGCATCCTCCGCCCGCGCAAACGTATATGGCCCCTCCGGCACCAGCGCCACCCGCGCACTCGCCGGCAGCCCATCCAGCACCGCCGTCACGGCCTCTTCCAAACTGACGTAGGCTCGCTCTGCCAAAAACCCGAGCTGCCCCTTCGAAACTCCCGGCGTAAAGAAGAACAGCTCATACTTCTCGCCCGTCAGCGCCAGCTTCTCCAGTTGCCACTGGTCCACCTCCACCGCCGCCGCCCGAATCTCCTCCAGAAAGCTCTTGAAATCCGTCATTCCCGCCAGCTTCCGCGCAAACTCCTCCGATCCCACCCCCTCCGCGCACTCGGCAACAATCAGAATCCGCCCTCCTGGCTTCACAATATGCTGGGCCGCCGTCACCCCCTTCACCGTCTGGTAGAACGTCAGGTCCAGCGGATACCCGGCCGCGCTCGTAATCACCGCATCCACCGGCTCCTCCAGCCGCTCCAGGCACGAACTCTCCACAAAAGCGACCCCCGCCGCATGCGCCTTCACCGGATCCCCCGCAAACACCCCTGAAATCCCCCGCTCCTGCGTCAGCGTCACATCCAGAACAAAATCGTGCCGCGCCATCCGCGCAATCTCCAGCAACTCCGCGTGCAGCGGATTCCCCGCAATCGACCCCTCCGTCGCCTTGGGCTCCCGCATGAACCTCGGCGAGTGCAGCACCTTGATCGTCTCCTGCGCCGCCAGTCCCGGCGCAATCAGCTTCCGTCCCCCGGAAAAGCCCAGCATCAGGTGCTGCTCAATGAACCCCAGCGTGATGTGCAACTCCGCCGCCACAAACCGCTCGTCGATATACACCGGCGTTCCCCGTCCCGTAGCCCCCAGCCACCGGTGCTCCGCCAGCGCTCGCGCATCGTGGCTCACCACGCGGTACCTGGCCGCAATCTCCGCCCCCACAATGGTGTTCACCTCGTCCTCGGTCGCCCCACGATGCAGCCCCGTCGCCACCAGGATCGTGACTCCCTCAACAGGAATCCCCGCCTGGTGCAGCCTGCCCAGCAGTGGCGGCAGCGTCACACGGTTGGGCGCCGGCCGCGTAATGTCGCACACGCTGATCGCCGCCGTCTTTTTCCCCGCTGCCAGCGCAACCAGCGGCTCACACCCCATCGGGTGATCCAGGGCCCAATTGATCGCCGCCGCCTCATCCTCCAGCGCCCGTGCCGTCCGGCTTCTGATCACCTGGCTCTCGAATCCATCCGGAACCGAAACCTCAATCCCGCTCTTCCCAAACGAAAAGTGTGCTCTCATTCGCTCTCCTTGGGGCCAGCCCTGCAATGCTCGCCAATCGTCGTCCCTGAGCCAAGTTTAGTTTCTTTCTCTCGCGTTTGCTGCGCTTGTTAACCAACCTACCGCCTCATCCGTTGTGTATGCAGAAGAGGCTGAATGACTTCTTCCGAAAGAGGGAAACCCGAAATGCCGAAACCTACCCGTATCCTGCCTTGGCTTCTTCGTTCTCTGGCCGTGCCCGCCATCCTGTTTGCCACCGTTGCTTCCGCGCAAACCTCGCCCGCGCCGGCCCGCGCTGTGGCGCCGGCGAGGCCTGCCGCGCCGGTTCAGGCCCAAGCCGCGCCGGTGAGCGACCGCGATTTTGCCGTCACCCAGGAGCAACTCATCAAGCTGCTGCGCATGAGCCCCACGCTGACCACAGTCGTGGCCCACGACCCATCGCTACTGGCCGACCAGGACTACGTGAGCCGCAACAATCCTCAGCTTGCTCAGTTCCTCGCTGCCCACCCCGAGGTTGCACGCAACCCGGACTTCTACCTCTTTACCCGTGTGCACCATGACGACGGAAGCCCCAACGAGGAGCTGGAGCGCGCGGTCTGGCCCGAACTGGTACAACCACGGCGCGACTCCTGGTCCGCCGATGATGTGATTGGGCCCATCGCCGCCATGCTCGCATTCGCCTGCTTCCTCGCCGCGCTCATCTGGCTCAGCCGCCAATTCCTTGAGAACCGCCGCTGGGGCCGCATCTTCAAGCTGCAAAGCGAGGTCCACGGCCGCCTGATCGACAAGTTCAGCTCCACCCAGGAACTCGCCGCCTACATGGAAACCGAAGCCGGCAAGCGCTTCCTTGAAGCCGCGCCCATCCCCGTCGGCTTCGAACCTCAGCAGCGCGTCCCCAACGCCGTCGCCCGCGTCCTCACCCCGCTGCAAATCGGCATCGTCCTCGTGCTCCTTGGCGTTGGCTTTTACTTCCTCCGCCACACCCGCCCGGAAATGAACGCGCCCATGCTCGTGCTCGGAACCATCGCCCTCATGCCCGGCCTGGGATTTATCATCTCTGCGGGGATCACCTGGGTTCTGGCCGGCCGTCTCGGCCTCATCCCGGAAAATCCCCAGAACCGCCTCGCTCCGCCCTTTGGCTCCAGGGAGCAACAGTGAGCCGGAAGGGCCAACCGCGCGGTGAAAAAGCCTATGCCCTGGGAATCCGTACTTCCGACCCTCTTCGCCGGCGACGCGCCGCATGCGGCGGAACTGCCCGCAGAAACGCTCATGGATAGCGACGCTTTCGCCGGTTTCTACAGTCGTTCGGCCCGTTCCCTCTGGGCCTATTTGGCGCGCGTCTCAGCCGACCCCGCCCTCGCCGACGACCTCATGCAGGAGAGCTTCGTCCGCTTCCTTTGCACCTCGCGCCCTGAGCCGCTTCTGGCCCAGGGCGAAGTCGCCGCCCGCCGTTACCTCTTCCGTATCGCCACCAACCTGCTCCGCGACCACTGGCGCCGTCCCCGCTCCACCTCCATTGAGGAACTCCCTGAAGACTTCTTCGCCGCCACCGCCAGCTCGGCCCAGGCCGACTCGCAAGCCATCCTCGGCCCGGCTCTCGCCCAGATGCGCCCCCGCGACCGCCAGCTCCTCTGGCTCGCCCACGCTGAGGGCGACTCCCACCGCGAGATCGCTGAGGTCACCGGCCTGGCCGGCGCCAGCATCCGCCTCCTCCTCTTCCGCGCCCGCCGCAAGATCGCCCGCCTCCTTCTCACCCACACCACGCCGCAAAACGATCGGAAACAAGGCGATCGGAAAATGGCCCAGCACAAAGATCGGCAGAAACCGTCGTCTCCAAACTACCGGAGCCAGCCATGACCCTGAGCCCCTGCTCCCGTGAGAACGAAGTCCTGGAACTGCTCGCCCGCGGCCATTGGCCCCAGGCCTGCACACCGGATCTCCGCGCCCACCTCGCCGCCTGCCGTTCCTGCGCCGACCTGCTTCTCGTCACCCATGCCTTCCAGCTCTCCCGCGCCACCGCCGCCGCCCAGGCCAATCTCCCCGCCCCCGGCGTCCTCTGGTGGCGCGCTCAACTCCGCCGCCGCAACGCCGCCGTCGAGCGCGTCGCCAAACCCATCCTCGGCGCTCACATCTTTGCCCTCTCCATCACCCTCTTTGTCGCCCTCGCCATGGTTGTCTCCCAGGCCCGCCACGGTCTGCAATGGCTCAACTGGCTCGCGCAACTCCCCCAATCACAGATCGGGGCGCTTCATCTTGAATCCCTCTGGTCTTCCACCCTCTCCAATCCCGGCTGGAGCCTCACGGTCCTCATCCCCGTCTTTGCCACCCTGGCCCTGCTCAGCGCCGTAGTCGTTTACCTGGCCTCGGAGAAGCAATAGCTTCCGCCCAGGCCCACCCGCCGGGCAATGGAGAAGAAAGCATGGTCCACAATCCGAGCGCAGACTTCGACCACCCGCGCCTGCCTGAAGGCCACGTCCTGCGCCGCCACGTACTCTACCGGCTCTATCGTGAGAATGTGGGTCAGTCCCTCTAACTAACTAGATAATTCGAACTTAGGAAAAGGTTGGCAGAGGTAGGTAGGAGATGCCGTCTTCTGGCGCCAATGATCTAAGGAGACTCTGCACAAG
>PLGM01000352.1 GCA_003139795.1 Acidobacteriaceae bacterium
CCTTGCAGCTTCTCCAGCCGCTCCAGGGCGGCGTACATCTCGGTGTTGACCGCCGGCGAGAGCGCGCCGCGCATGAACTCGCGACAAGCCTCGGTCTGGATGGTGAATCCGGGGGGAACCGGCAAACCGGCGTTGGTCATTTCGGCCAGGCCGGCGCCCTTGCCGCCCAGCACATCCTTCATGCGGCCATTGCCGTCCGCGGTGCCGCCGCCGAAGAAATAGACATACTGAATTGGGGTTGAGGATGAGCCTGCATTTTCGGCAGACGCTGGTACCACGACGCCTTGGGCCATGGGGTAAAGCCTCCATATTCAGGATTCCGCGGCGGGGGCACCTTTGAGAGGGTGGCGGTACGGAGGCTCAGCGCTCGAACGGGAAACAGCGGTAAAAAGCTGAGCGCGTGCGAGTCATCCAGACATCCGATACAGCGCGTCGCGGCATTGATTCGTCCCTACTACAAATAGCCCCCCAAGTATACGATTGCCTGTGCCATTCGTCACAGACGATTCGTTTGCCAAAGGATTTCCGTTGTATTGTTGGGGGTTAATCTTCGCAATTTGAGACGGGAACCGGCGCCAGGAGCAGGCTTTGGAGCCGGTAGAGCGGGAATCAAGCGGCAGACGGCTGGAGCCTGGGGCCGCAATGCGGATAGTGTGCCGCATTGTGAGACAGGAGATACCGGTCGAGACCTACGAGGGCCAGGATATGCGCCACCCGCGGCGAGGCATTGGAGACGGTGAAGCTGTGGCCCGCCTGGCAGGCGCTGGCGTAAAGCGTAACGAGGGCTGTAATGCCGGCCGCGTCGATGCGCTCAACGGAGGCGAGATCGAGGGAGACGGATTGACGCTCCACCAGCGGCAGGAGGCGGTCCAGCAGGCGCAGATCGTGGCCCCTTACCAGTTCGGTGGGTTGGGTCGATTCATCTGCCGCGATCACCAGGGCGGGGGTTGGTTCACACATCGCGATCATCATAAGAACTCCTTGGGGAGGGCTGTCTTCGTCCTGAGGCTGTCTACTGTTTGATGCGGCCCCCGGCGCCTTGGAACTTGCATTCGGACGGCCAAAGCCGCGCGGAGGGAATATGCTGCAAACACAAGGGATAGCGGCGTTCCGACATCCCATATAGTGGGCCGAGGTGTTCAGTTTCGATCCCGGCGTCCGCAAACGGACAGTCAATTCCTGAATACGCAAAAGGGAGTGCTGCCGGTTCCATGTTCCAGCCCGAAGTAAAACGACGGCTTGTCTGGGGACCGTTGCGGGGGCGAAACCGGTGCATGCGCCGAGGCCCCTACAAGTGGGTAGAGGCCTCGATGGTTTTGTGCGGTTTTTGGGATGCGTCAGTTCACCGTGAGTGAGAATGTTGTGGTGTGCGACAGCGATCCGGACGTTGCGGTCACAGTGACCGTCGATGTGACGGATTGAGGAGCGGATGCCCCCCCGCACCCGCTGAGCAGGCTCAAAGCAGCCACGCTCACGGCCAGCAGCACCAGCATCGGCAAACGCCGCCTCTTCTTCCAGCCAATGCAGCAAACCGCAACAGCCAGAACCGACCCTGGAAACAGCGGCCGGGAGTCGTGGTGTGCCGCCGCGGCCGTTGCGGCCGTGGTTACGGTCAACGTCGTGTACGTCACGCCCGCGGGCGTCGGTACAGTCTGCAAGGAGAAGCTGCACGTGGCCCCCGCAGGCAACCCCGCCGAGCAAGTGAACGAAACATTGGAATTGAACCCACCCACATCCTGCACCGTGATGGTGGTCGTGCCGCTCTGTCCCGCTTGGACCGTGACGGATGCCGGATTGATAGCGACGGTGAAGTCTGGCGGGATAATGTAGGTCGCGCTGGCGACCGCGCTGTTGCTGTAACCCGAAGCCACTGCGATGGCCTGAATGGTTTCGCTAGCCATCACAATGACTGGGCTCGTGTATTGGGTCGAGTTGATTGTCGGAGTCGTTATTCCGTCGGTGGTGTAGTAGATCGTCGCCCCGGGGGTTGTGTCGGAGATGGTGACCGCCTGGTTGGTCGTGTAGGCGCCTGCCGCCGGCAAATAGGTAGGCGTGGCCGCTGCAGGCTGAGTCTCCGTCCCGCTGACTGAGATAGGCTGCTTGGTTGCGGCGGTGTTCAGCGTGTTCGTGGTCAGAGTCACGCTTTCGGCCAGCAGATCAGAGGTCATGCCATTGAGCGGTTCATCGGGCGTGAAGTCGATGGTCAGTGTGCAGGTTCCCCCGGCAGCAAGCAGCATGCTCGCGGTGCAATCGCTCTTGATCCCGGATGCCTCTGGGAAGTCAGCTGGATAGCTCAACGCCGAAAAATTCAGCTCCGCATTGCCGATGTTGGAAACCGCGACTGTTTGCGGGCTGTCGCTGCTGGTCCAGCCTGAAGGCGTGGTTGCGAAACTCAGGCTTGGCGGATTCGCAAGGGTTTCCTTCACCACTCGACCGTTGTAATAATCGGAGACATAGACGTTGCCGCTGCCATCAACCGCGACCCCAAAGGCTTCGATTACTCCGCTGGTAGGTATGGTGCTTTGAGTGTAGCCGCCTGCTGTCGGTGTCTGCTTGAACACCAGGCCATTGTCGTTACTTTCGGTAAAGGCGACGTAGACGTTGCCGCTGCCATCCACCGCGACCTCAACCGGGACGCCCGCTTCGCTGGCCGGTACGTTTATCGGAATGGTGGTCTGGGCGTATCCGCCGGCGGACGGCGCCGCCTTCACGACGAAGCCATTCGTTTCGTTGACGGCGACATAGACGTTGCCGTTTCCATCCACCGCGACACCCGCGTCGGCGGGCAGGCCGCTGACAACAGTGCTCTGAGAGTAGCCGGTTGACGTCAGCGTTTCCTTATATACGATGCCGGCTTCGGAACCCAGGGAGAGATAGACGTTGCCGCTTCCATCCACCGCGACTCCAACGGGGGTCGATCCGTCGATTTGCGCGAAACTGGCGACGGTACTCTCGGAATAACCTCCCGCGAAGAGCGTCTCCTTCAATACCCGGAAATGGTCGCAATCGGCAACATAGACGTTGCCAGCGCCATCCACCGCGACGCCGAAAGGGTCGCCCAGGCTGCTGGTTGGCATCGTGCTCCGGGTGTATATGCCCCCCGAAAGCGTCTCTTTGAATAGCTGATACGGCTGGCGGGAATTATTAAAATAGACGTTGCCGTTGCCGTCCACGGCGACCCCTTCGGGCCACCAATTGGCGATCCCGTCGACCTCTCCCCCGAAGTCGACCGTGCTCTGGATGCCCGGCATAAATGTTGTCTGCGGCCCATTGCCCGTGCCCTGTAGATAAGCCGTTCCGACCACGCCGCTTGCATCCTCCAACACCACGGCGCCATAGCGCGTTCCGGCATACTTCGGCGTGAAGGTCACACTGACCGTGCAGGAAGCGTTGGCGGCGTAGGCGGTTCCGGTGGCGCAGGTTCCCGCGCCTGCATCGGTGAAGTCCAGATTCGGATTTCCCTGGGTGACGACTGCGATGCTGCTCAGGGTGGCCGCGCTGGGGATGGTGACGGTCACCGCGGATGTCGCGCTGACGCCGATGTTTACCGAGCCGAAGTTGGTCTGCGCCGCGGCAGGGTGTGAAAAGATAGCGAATCCAAGCAGGGACACAAACAGAGAACCTGACAGCGAGCGATGCGTCTTCATCGTACTTTTCTCCATGGGAACGGCGCGCACTCCCAAGGCTTGCAAAAAAGCCCTGGCCTTTACGTTACTCCCGATTGGCCTGTATTTTTGACGGGTTGACGAAGGAAAGGTTCTCCAGAATCGATCGGCTCCGCGAAGATTGAGGTACTCTGACACATGCCCCGTCATTGTAGTCAAACCGAAGGGGCGACGGGGGCGCGATTGGGAGAGTTCCGCGAGTGTCGCCGGGCCGGAGACGAGACGCCGATGCCCGGCCTGACCAGGGAGCTTGCGCAGGCGCTAGCGCGAGAGGCGGGGTTTGCCGAGGCTGGGCTGGTGGCGCTTCCCTACGCAGACGAGGCACGGGATGCGGGCCGGTTTGAGGAGTGGGTGCGCAAGGGCCATGCGGGGACCATGCACTACCTGGAGCGGGCCGAACCGGGAGGGAGCGGGGAAGATGGGCGGCTGGTGCGCTCGCGGGTGAGCGTTCCGTTTCCGTGGGCGCGTTCCGCGATCGTTTGTTTTGCCAACTACAACAGCGCGCAGCCGCGTTCGACGGAGCGGGCCGAGGAGGGTGCGGGGTGGATTGCGCGCTACGCGTGGAGCGGTCGCGTGGATGCGGGCGGAGCGCGGCGAGCCAGCGATTACCACAAAGTGCTCAGGAAGCGGCTGAGGGCGCTGGAGGCGCGGCTGCGGGAGCGGTTTGGCGGGTTTGAGGCGCGGGGTTGCGTGGATACAGGGCCGGTGGTAGAGCGTGCCCTGGCTGCGGCGGCCGGGCTGGGCTGGACGGGAAAGAACACCTGCCTGATCCATCCAAAGCTGGGGTCGTTTGGATTTTTGGCGGTGCTGGCGACATCGCTGGAGGTGCAGGCGGAAGAGGCGGCGCTGACGGTTCCGGACCGGTGCGGGAGCTGCAGGCGGTGCCTGGAGGCCTGCCCCACCGGCGCGCTGATTGCGCCTTACCAGATGGATGCGAGGCGGTGCATTTCGTATCTGACGATCGAGCACCGGGGCACGATTGACGCGGAGTGGATGGAGGGGATGGGAAGGCAGGTGTTCGGGTGCGATATCTGCCAGGATGTTTGCCCGTGGAATTCGCCGCGGCGAGCGCCGGTGAGCGCGGACCGGGAGTTGGAGGCGCGCGTGGAGCTGGTGAATCCGGCGCTGGAGTGGCTGGCCGGACTCAATGAGGCAGAGTTCGAGGCGCTGTTCAACGGCTCGCCGGTGCGGAGGGCGGGGTTCAACGGGCTGCGGCGGAATGTGGCCATCGCCATGGGGAATAGCGGGCTGGGGCGGCTTGCGCCGTTGCTGGAGAAGTGGGCCGAGGCTGCGGACGAGGGGGTGCGGGCGGCGGCGCGTTGGGCGCTCAAGAAGCTGCAAGCACGAGGGGACTCGCCGCATCCATTATGAGTCGGGGTGTGAGTCCGGGGAGCTTGGATCAAGTTCAACGAAGGATGATTCCGCGTGGTGAGGCGTTCCCGCGGGGGCGATAGCCCAGTCATGTTGTGGGCCGCTTGCGGCGCGGCTAAACAGGCTGCGGGAAAAGGGCGAATTGCGAGCGAATGCCCCGGAAAGCATGGCTCAGGGGCTAAAGAGGGTGCGGAAAAAGTCGGGATTTCGTGCGAAAGCGGCGAAAAGCGTCCCTCCGGGGATAAATGGGTGGGTTGAAACCCACCCCTACCAGCCCGTGTTGATTCCGTTGGCTTTATGCGGGGGTTGAAACCCCCGCCTCCTTCCGGATCGAGTTTTTCCGCAGCCTGTAAAGCCCGCATTGATTCTGTTGGCTTTATGCGGGGGTTGAAACCCCGCGTCCCTCCGGATCGAGTTTTTCCGCAGCCTGTAAAGCCCGCGTTGATTCTGCTGGCGTTATGTGGGACAAAAGTCCCGGCCTACTGCCCGAACGGATTTTTCCGCAGCCTGCAAAGCCGCGCCCTTTCAAAAAAACCTTGTTCGCTGCTGAGGTGCGACGGCTGAAGCCGCGCCCTTTCAAAACAGCCGGAGAGACTATCCTTGAAGAAACAGACATTCGGCAGGGGCGCGGTTTTTGTGCTTCAAGATGCACAGCAACCGTGCAGATTCATGCGCATCAGCAAAGGAGGAACACGTGGTTCAGGTTCCAGATTCCGGTACGAACGGCGAAGCGGCGATGCTGGTTGCAGGCGGCCAGAACGATGTGGAGCCGGCTTCCCATTCGAAATGGTACCGCTGGCGGAGGGACGGCAAGGCGCTGGTAGCCTATCTTTTGGATAGCGAGGTGCATACGTTTGCCTTCAGTGTGGCGGCCAACGCGATTCTGTCGTTCATTCCGTTCATCGTGCTGCTTTATACGCTGTCGCGGTCGGTATTCCACTCGACGATGATGGTGAGCGTAGTGGGCGACATGGTGCGCTATTTTCTTCCGTCGAACCAGGAGTTTGTGGCGGCCAGCCTGGCTGCAGTGGCGCCGCGGCATGGGGTGCAGGCGCTTTCGCTGGTGATGATTCTGGTCTCCTGCACGGGGATTTTTCTGCCCCTGGAGGTGGCGCTGAACCAGGCCTGGGGCGTGACCAGGAGCCGCAACTACCTGTTCAACCAGGTGGTGGCCTTTGGGCTGGCGGGACTTATGGTGGCGCTGGCGCTGGTGAGCATCCTGCTGAATGCGGGCGAGCAGGAACTGCTGACTTTCCTGTTCTTTCATCACATCGATAACTACGTCTTCAAAGGGATCAGTTACATGTGGCTGGCTTTTTCGACCGGGGTGGCGTCGATCCTGTTCTTCTTCTCGATTTACTGGCTGTTACCCAACCGGAAGGTTCCGTGGCGGCCCGTTCTGCGCACCGCGATTGTGACGGGAATCGTGTGGCTGGTGGCTAAGATGATCTTTGTGCAGGTGCTGCCGCACCTGGACCTGGAGGCCCTGTATGGCCGGTTTTATGTGTCGGTGGGGCTGCTGTTCTGGGCGTATGTTTCGGGGCTGATTCTGTTTGCGGGGGCGCAGTTCAGCGTGGCGCGGCTGGGGGATAAGAAGAGTCAGGAACGTATATCGAGTTAGATACAGTCGAACTCAAAGTATCAAAGCCCGGGTTAGGAAACCCGACGCCCGGCCGGTTGAGGTTCGTGGTCTCCCACCCTTTCCGCAAAGAGCGCGGAAAGGATGGGGCACCCAGCTTTTGTGGCAGGGATGGGGTCGGAAAAGCAGGTCCCTTGACTGCGCAGGCCGCAAGGTGCGCGGCCTGCTTGGCTCAGGATGACAGCTTTTGTGGGTGAGGAAGAACCAGGAAGCGGGGGGCTCAGGGGCGCTTGAAGGAACTCAGGGGAGTTTGAAGGCTTTTACGGCGATGGCGTTGGGGGCGCGGCCGGTGGGGATGATGGTGAAGAGGGAGCGGGAGGCGGTGCGGACGACGGCGATGTCGGAGGAGCGGGCATCGACGACGAAGAGCAGGAGGCCGGAGGAGGAAAAAGCCAGGGCAGAGGGACCGTCGCCGACGCGGATTGAGCCGCCTTGGCGGACCGGAAGGCGCTTGCCTTCGTCAATGGCGTAGATGGTGACGTACTGGGAGTGGAAGTTGGCGATGTAGAGCAGGGAGTTGTCGCTGGAAACCAGGCCGCGGACGGGATCTTCGCCAATCATGGTGGCGCCGGCGACTTCGTCGGTGCTGGCGTAGATCTCGGAGATGGAGTTACTGAGGGAGTTGGAGACGAACAGTTCGCCGCCGTCGGGTTTGAGAGCCAGTTGGACCGGGGCGCGGCCTACGTCGAGGAAGGACTCGAGACGGTCGGGCTGGCCAGGGTGGACTTTCGGGTTGGCGAGGGCGATGACCATGAGCTGGTGGCCGGCGGCGCAGGCTACGAAGGCCTTGGAGAGGTCGGGCAGGATGACGATGTCGCTCGGGCCGGGGCAGCCTTCGAAGACGGCACGGACAGATTGGGCGGGGTTTCGCCGGGCCGGATCGATGAAGCCGGCGGGATCGACGATGCTGACGGAGTTGGCGCGGCGGTTGGCGACGACCAGGGTCTTGCCGTCGGGAGCGATGCGGGCCGCGACGGGCTCTTCGCCGGCTCCGATCTGGGCGATCTCGCGGCGGGCCTTGAGATCGAGGACGGAGATGGAGTTGGAGCCGGAGTTGGCCACGTAGGCCAGCGTGCCTTCGGCATCGAGGTCGATGGAGACGGGCCGGCGGTGGACGGGGATGGTAGCCGCCACGGTGTTGTTTTCGGCGTTGATGACGGAAATGGAGCCCTCCGCGTTTTCGGCGCCTGAATTGACCACATAGACTTCGTTGCGGGTGGGGCTGGCAGTGACGGCGACGGGATTCCGGCCTACGGGCAACTCGCGGTCCAGGCGGACATTGACGACGTCAAGCACGGTGACCGTGCCGCTGTCTCCGTTGGTAACGTAGGCGTATTCGCGATAGTTGGGCGGGTATTGGGGGAAGTCGCGCGAGCGGCAGGCGGAGAGGGTGAGCGCCAGGAGGGTGAAGGCGAGTGGCTTGGCGTGCCGAAGGTTCATGGGCTCAGCCGGCGGCGGCGGTGACGTGGATGCCGCGGGGGAGATGGCGGGCGACCACGGGGGCGATCTGCTGGAGTTCGTCCATCAAGCGGACAAACTGGTCGGGATAGATGGACTGGGGACCGTCGGAGAGCGCTTTGTCGGGCTGGTTGTGGACTTCGACCAGGATGCCGTCGGCGCCGGCTGCGACCGCGGCGCGGGCCATGGGCAGCACGCTGTCGCGCTTGCCGGTTCCGTGGCTGGGGTCGACCAGGATGGGCAGATGGCTGAGGCGCTGGATGGCGGGAACGACGCTGAGGTCGAGGGTGTAGCGGGTGTGGTCGGCAAAGGTGCGAACGCCGCGCTCGCAGAGGATGACCTCGTAGTTGCCCTCGCTCATGATGTACTCGGCGGACATGAGGAACTCTTCGAGGGTTGCCGAGAGGCCGCGCTTGAGCAGGACAGGCTTGCGGAAGCGGCCTGTGCGCTTGAGCAGGGAGAAGTTCTGCATGTTGCGGGCGCCGATCTGGATGACGTCGGCCCATTCGGCGACCAGGTCGAGCGATTCGTTGTCAAGGGCCTCGGTGACGATGCGCAGGCCGTAGCGTTCGCGGATCTCGGCCATGATGCGGAGGGCCTCAAGGCCAAGGCCCTGGAATGTGTAGGGCGAGGTGCGGGGCTTAAAGGCGCCGCCGCGGAAGAATTGTGCTCCGGCCGCGGCGACCTGTTCGGCGATGGCGAAGGCCTGATCGCGATTTTCGATGGAGCAGGGTCCGGCGATGACGGCGAGGTCGCGGCCGCCGATGGTGGCGTCTGTTCCGGGGAAGCGGATGACGGTGTCTTCTTCCTTGACGTCCCGGCTGGCCAGCTTGTAGGCCTTGGAGACGCGGATGACCTCGGCGACTCCGGAGAGTTCTTCGAGGTTGCCGCGATCGACCTCACCCTTGTTGCCGGTGATGCCGATGGCGGTGCGCTGGGCTCCGGGAAGCGGGTGGGCGCGGAAACCCAACTTCTCAATGTACTCGCAGACCGCCTGGATTTGCTCCGGCGTGGCCTGCGCTTTCATGACAACCAACATGGATGACCCCTCAAGCCACCAGTCTATCGTCTGGCAAGGCGAAGGGCAATTCTTTCAAAGGGAATCCGGCCCTGACGGGCTGGCGCGCTCCCTTGGGCTGAAGATCAATTCAACGGCAAGGAGGCGTATCGAGGGACGTACCCCGCAGAGGCCGAAGCCGCGGCAATCAGTCGTCGAGTCCGTCGGCGGATTCGACGCCCGACCTGGCGGCAACGATCGCGGGGGTAACAACCAAACCGATAAAAACCAGGGCAATCAAGAGGTCATGCATTTCTTAGTCTCCTTACGCGGCTCATTACAGCTTGTCCTTATCTGGATCATCGGCGCGATTGGAAGAAACTTGAATAGCACTTTGACAATGTTTGTTGAGAAGCGGGTGCTATGGCCGTACCACCTTGGTGGCATAGCGGGTGAGTTTGGGACGCAGAGGGATGGGCAGACCGTTGGAGCGGGTCTGGGTAATTCTTCCAAGTAATTGAAATAAATAGGTCAGGTGAGCGATGGGGGTCAGAGGGGGTTGCGGGTTGTGCGGGCTGCGTCGCGCTTTTGCGCCC
>PLGM01000022.1 GCA_003139795.1 Acidobacteriaceae bacterium
GTTGCACCACAGGCAGATAGGGGTTATTCAGGCCGTTGTTAGCATAGTTTGCGACAATGCTCTGGGTCCCGGGCAGGAAATTCACCAGCGGCCCCACGCCCGTGCCTTGAACGTAGCCGGTGGCGATCACGTCTCCGGAGAGGTTCAGGAGTTCCACGGCGCCATAGCGGGTTCCGGCGCGCGCCGGGGTGAAGGCAACGCCAACGGCGCAGGTTTCACCAGCGGTATAAGCGGCTACGGGGTTGCAGGTACTCGTGCCGGCATCGGTAAAGTCCAACGCCGTCGCGCCCTGCGCGACCTCCACCCACGAGTTCAGCGTGCCTGCCGTGTCGAAGGTGAAGATTGCCGAGATCGGGTTTGAACTCCTGCTCCCCAGGTTGACGGGCCCGAAATTCCCGTTCGACAGCGTCTCCATCAACACCCGGCTGTTGCCGGAATCGGCGATATACACGTTGCCGCTCCCATCCACCGCGACCCCGGTGGGGTCTTCCAGGCCGCTGGTTGGCACCGTGCTCTGGGTGTAGCTGGCCGCCGACAGCGTCTCCATCAACACCCGGTTGTTGCCGGTATCGGCGATATACACGTTGCCGCTCCCATCCACCGCGACCCTCTCGGGATAGTCCAGGCCGCCGGAGGCCGCGTCTGCGACGATGCTCTGGGTGTAGCCGCTTGCCGACAGCGTCTCCATCAACACCCGGCCGTTGCCGGTATCGGCGATATAGACGTTGCCGCTCCCATCCACCGCGACCGCATAGGGCACGTACAGGCCGCCGGAGGCCGCGTCCGCGACGATGCTCTGGGTGTAGCTGCCCGCCGACAGCGTCTCCATCAACACCCGGCTGTTGCCGGAATCGGCGATATAGACGTTGCCGCTCCCATCCACCGCGACCGCATAGGGCACGTATAGGCCGCTGGAGGCCGCGTCCGCGACGGTGCTCTGGGTGTAGCTGCCCGCCGACAGCGTCTCCTTCAACACCCGGTTGTTGTCGGTATCGGCGATATATACGTTGCCGCTCCCATCCACCGCGACCCCATTGGGCACAGTCAGGCCGCCGGAGGCTGCGTCCGCGACGGTGCTCTGGGTGTAGCCGCCCGCCGACAGCGTCTCCTTCAACACCCGGTTGTTGTCGGTATCGGCGATATATACGTTACCGCTCCCGTCCACCGCGACCCCATTGGGAAAGTTCAGGCCGCTGGTTGGCACCGTGCTCTGGGCACCGCGGAAGTGAGCAGTTTGGGCCGCGGCAGTGGAGCAGAAAAAGACGCCGAGGACGATAATCAAGGCGGCCGTTGAGCGCGGGGAGCCGACAGCACGGCGGAGGATCGACGCATGATGCCCGATGGCCGGGTGGGCCGTGAGGATGCCGCGGACCCGCGCCACGGCCGCACGGCAGCAGGCTGGAATGGCGGGAAGGCCGGGGGCACTCGCTGCTCCGGGGCGAGTCCCGGCGGGTTCCGGCAGAGATGTCTTTGGCGTAAGAAAGGGCTGGCAGGTGTGACTCCGTCCGAACGGCATCGGGACTCTCCTCTCGCCTCCCTGGGGAATTCAAGGATGGACAGCGCGAAGGAGTTTTGTCCTCACAGCATGTTCGAGCGGGCAAATGCGATCGTGGCCCATTCGGTGAAACAGGCTATCACAACGATGCTCATACCACAAATTACCTTGGCGCATCTTTGTAGCAGAACTGGCAAGTTGGACCTTCGGCCCCAATGAACGCCACCTGGTCCAGGAATGTGCGGCCCAGGCGTAGTGCCGGGTGATCGCATGGTCCGCCAGCCTGCAGGTACCTTCCGTGTCGCCCTGCGCGGCGAAGTATGGAAGGTGCCCACGCGGAGGTGGTTCTCCGCTGACCGGGCCGCCCTCCACAAGCCCCGTACAGCAATCGCCACCCCCTGGGTCACCCTGTGGCCTGTCCGGATCGCCGCGGCCGTAGGGCGGGCATGAGCCGGCGGGCTTGACATGGCCCGAGTAGTCACCGGAGATTGACTGCAGGCTTGGTTATCTACATCATCGCTGGAACCCACCCCGTCTTCCAGCGCGGTAAGGTCTTCAACGCCGCTCACCACTTCACGCCCAATGGGCAGGTCTTCCGCCAGAAGAAAGTCCACTTGACCCCCACCGAAAGCGGTCCCTATCAGCTCAGCCGCGGCCACGGGGCCTAGCGGTTGGCCTCCACAGCGTTGTGTCTTACACCGTAGCCCAACGGACCAATGAGTTCGGCATTCGCATGGCACCTGGAGCGCAGCGCGGACACCTACTGCGCATTGTCTTCTCCGCTAACGCGGTCAGCGTCAGCAGCGCCATAGTGGCCGGCCTCGCGCTTTCATTTGCCCTGTACAGGATTTTCGCCCGCTGGGTAGAGAACAACTCCTCCGATGCGATCACGCTGGTGGCAGGCACTCTGCTGCTGGCCGCGGTCTCAGCCATCGCATGCCTCTTTCCTGCGCTTCACGCCTCTCACATCGATCCCATGGCCGCGCTGCGGATCGACAAGGGCGACCTTCGGAAAGCGGTCTTTGATTGACGACACCGAACGTGCCTTGTCCGTTGACGTGTTGTTCGTCAAGAGGGAGGCAGTCCCACCTTGTGCATCTTGTCCGAATAGCCGGTGATTCAGGCAGAATCTTCGACAAACACCCTTGATTGCCGATCAGCAGTTCACTTTGGGCGCAAGGGGATTGTGATTTCGTGCCAAAGGGGAGCTAATGCAGTTGCATGTACTCGGCCTTGGCTTGTTTCAGGATGGGATTCTCAGGGTCGGCGGCCTTCCAGAGGGTGAGGAAATCCTGATATGCGATGCGGGCCTTGGCCGTGTCGCCCTGCATGGCGTAAGCACGCGCCAGGCCGAGGCGGGCCAGCGCGCCCCACGGGAAGTTCATCACCACTCCTCGGTGGTCAATGAACTTCTGGAATTCCGCCGCAGCTCGATTGCCGTCGTGGAGCATGAGGTAAGCTTCTCCTCGCACATAAACCGGGCACAGGAAAACAGTAAGGTCGGCCGTAGCTGAGCTGAGTTCGATCGCGCTCGCCACTTTCAATAGTTCAATTGCCCGGTTCGGGTCTTTACGTTCCAGGGCGACCGACGCCCGGATCGTGGGCAGCCAATACCTCTGGACCAGCGTGTCCAGCGGGAAGGTCCTGTCTAGAGCCTGTTCACACTAATCTGAGTG
>PLGM01000365.1 GCA_003139795.1 Acidobacteriaceae bacterium
CCATGGCAAACATGCGCTAGCCCTTTAGACCAACCTTTGGCCCTTGAGTAGAACCCTTTAAGCGAACGTTTCGACCCGTCCACGGACACCCCACCCCCGCCCCACCCCCGCCGCCGGCCCGCTGACTTGCTGACTCGCCTTGTTCCCGCGCCCTGTTTCCCTCACAACTTGCCAAATAGCCACAGCCCAAAACAGCCTAAACTCTTCTTCTATGGCCACCATCCCAGACCTCACTCTCGATGCCGGAATGCCCGCGAACATCGACGCCGAAAAGACCATCCTCGGCGCCATTCTGCTCGACAATGCCGCCCACTCCGAAGCCGCCGAAAAGATCGAAGCGGACGATTTTTCCCTCGACTCCCATCGCCGTATCTTCTTGCGCATGAGCGAGTTGATGAACTCCCAGCGCGCCGTCGACATCGTCACCCTGGCCAACGAACTGGCCCGCTACAAAGAGGTCGAGGCGGTCGGCGGCGTCGCCTATCTGGCTTCGCTCACCGAGGGTTTGCCCCGCCGCCCGGTCATCGAGGAGTACATCCGCATCGTCAAGGACAAGAGCCTGCTGCGCAAGCTCATGGGCATCTGTTCCATGGCCATCGCCCGCGCTGCCGACCAAAGCGAGACCGCCCTCGAAGTCCTCGGCGCCGCCGAGTCGCAACTCCTCGAAGTCAGCGAGAAAGGCCTCACCCACGGCTTCCAGTCCCTCGACCAGATCGTCCAGCACTCCTTCGGCACCATCGACAATCTGTACAAACAGAGCCGCGAAGTCACCGGCCTGGCCACTGATTTCACTGAGTTTGATCGCATGACCAGCGGTCTCCAGAAGGGCGAGCTCATCATTATCGCCGCCCGTCCCTCCATGGGCAAAACCGCGCTGGCCATCAACATCGCCCAGAACGCCGCCATCAACCACAACGCCATCGTGGCCGTCTTCAGCCTGGAGATGAGCAAGGAGTCGCTCTTGCGCCGCATGCTGGCCTCCCAGGCGTGGGTGGACCAGCAGAAGCTCCAGAAAGGCTTCCTGGGCCGGGAGGATCACGATAAATTGCAGAATGCACTGGGCCAGCTGGTCGAGTCGCGCATGTACATCGACGACACGGCGGGCATCTCGCTGGCCGAGATGCGCGCCAAGGCGCGGCGCCTCAGGCAGAACGCAGGCGGCCTCGACCTCATCGTGGTGGACTACCTGCAACTGATGTCCGCCACAGTGCCTTCGTCCGGCAAAAGGAACTATGAGAACCGCACCCAGGAAGTCTCAGCCATCTCGCGCGGTTTGAAAGCGCTCTCAAAGGAACTGAACGTGCCGGTGGTAGCCCTGTCGCAGCTCTCCCGCGCCGGCGTACAGCGCAAGGACGACAAACGCCCCATGCTCAGCGACTTGCGCGAGTCGGGCTCGATCGAGCAGGACGCAGACGTGGTGGCCTTCATCCACCGCGACTCCTACTACAGCCACGATGAAGAGATGTCCGACGCCGACAGGGCCAAGTCGGAGATCATTCTGGCCAAGCAGCGCAACGGCCCCACCGGCACCGTGCATTTGAACTTCATTTCCCGCTTCACGCGCTTCGACAATCCGGCCTCCGAACACGGGGCCTGAAGCCAGGATCCGCTCGCCATCGCCTGTCATCTGTCGTGAACTCACGGCTCGTTCAGAATCAGCGCGATGCGGCCTGCCAGCAGGTCGCCGGGCGACTCGCTGGGATCCACTTCGATCAGGTCCACCGGGAAGGCCATGTTGTGCGGCCGCAATACCAGTCGATTGGACAAAAATTCCACATAACGCAGCATCAGGTGGGAGCCATGCCGGACCGCGTACACGTTGGGCCGGTTCGGACGGTAGGGCATGAGCGAGTTGTAATGCCGGTCAAGCAGGACGATGGCGTCGGGCAGAACCAGCGGGTCCATCGGCAAGGCTTCGGGGGAGGGAATGCGCACAGCCACAAACCGTTGCCATGCGCTCCGGGGGCGGGAAACGCGCGTGCGGATGGACTCGAGAACGCCGGCAGGTAAATGGAGCATCGATTGAACCACAGAGGGACGAATGTACGGTTCAAAGAGCGCCGCCGCGTGAGAAACGACCGGAACCGAGCTGCTTTCCTCACCGTTTGGCAAAGTTCCGGCTTGTTGCAATGCCGGCAGCAGGTCGGCAGCCGACAGATGCTGGGCGGCAAGCACGCGATCGATGGCCTCCAGCGAAAGCTGACGCCGATGGTGCAGGAAATTGGAGAGATGGGACTGGCCTAATCCGGTTTGACGGGCCAAGAGAGAGACGCTGACCGTCCCCCGCTGTATCCTGCGCAGTAGTTCCAGGCGGAGCCGTTCGTGCATCTGGGTGAAATTCATCGGAAGTATGTACTTTACGCAATCTTACGGAATAATTTCTCCCAGACACCCTAAAACGTATGGAACTTTCTTTGGAACTTGTGTATACTTCAACCAAGTTGGTCTGAACGGGGAGGTTTCAATGGCTTGGGAAGTGTACACGCGGCAGGTTATCCGAACCGGCGAACCGGCCATAACGATCACAAAGATGGGGCGAATTGCTCTCAACAAATTCGCGTCCGAGTTGTTTGAATCGGTAAAAGCTACCCATGTATTGATTCTTTGGGATAAGGAAGATTTCAAGTGCGGAATCAGGGTTGCCAACAGTAAGGATGTCGGCGCGTATACCCTAACACCTGGATTTAAGGGTAACGGGGCTGGATTCTCCGCAGTAACCTTTCTCAACCACATCCGGTACGACTGGCGCGTTACCCGGTCATTCAATTCCGAATGGGATCAATCGGGGCAGATGCTAGTGTTTTCTATTCCTAAGGAACATTTCGGCTCTAGCGGAGACCTTAGGCAACCACTCGGACTCCTGAAACGGTCTGACCGTCTCAAGGCGGCAAAGGAAAAGGGGGAACTTCTTCCGCAAACATAACAAAGGCCACCAATTAAGGTGACCTTTGTTACTGGTACAGGTATATGGGGCTGGTAGGTTTACGGTCTGGGGCCTGCAAAGTTCCGACCGAGGGTTCGATTCCCTCCAGCTCCACCAGGTGTTACAGCAGCGCGGCGGTGGCGAAATCGGTAGACGCACCGGATTTGGACTCCGGTGGGTACCTAGCCGAAACTAGGCCCGTGGGGGTTCGACTCCCCTCCGCCGCACCACACTCTTCCATGGAGTATAAGCCAGACTGCGCGCGAATGCAAGATTTTTCTTGCGTCATGTATCATTTTCTTCTTGACACAGCCTTGCGTTAAGTATAAAGTTGATTCATGAAAAAGAACCGCCACAACCTCTCAAAGTCCGATGTTGTTGAGCAGATTCCAGCCGCTTGTGCAGACGAGCTTACGGCTGTTGAGTTCTTCGAAATGCAGCGTTGGGGTGACAATCCCTGCTGTGTGAAGTGTGGCAGTGTCGCCGTCTACAAGATGGCCGATGCCAAGACGGGCGAGCGGAACAGCCGGTATCTGTGGCGCTGCCGGGACTGCAAAGAGCAGTACACGGTTCGCATTGGCACGGTCTACGAGGAATCAAGACTGCCAATGCGCCATTGGGCGTATGCGTTTTGGCGGGCTTGCACGTCGAAGAAAGGCGTCTCCGCTCTGGAGATTAAGCGGCACTGCCAGATCAGCTACAAGTCAGCCCTGTTCCTCATGAACCGAATTCGGTTTGCGATGGCTCCAGACTTCGACAATGCTCCTCCATTGACTGGAGATGTTGAGGTAGACGAGACCTGGGTTGGAGGAAAGCCCCGCTACAAGGGAAACAACCCCCGTGGCCGTGGCACGAGCAAACTCCCGGTATTCGCAGCCGTGGAACGCGGTGGCGAGATTCGCCGCAAGGTAGTGCCGGATGTGACCGGCAAGACGCTGAAAGCGGCTATTCGGCAAGTCGTAGACCCCCGCGCCAGAATCATCAGCGATGAAAACCCGTCATATAAGGGAATCGGCAAGGAATTCACTGGCGGCCATGAGAGCGTTTGCCATAGCGCCAAGGAATACGCCCGTGGAGACGTGAACACCAACACAGCGGAAAGCTCCTTTGCTCTCGTCAAGAGAGGCATTGTCGGCGTCTACCACAACGTCAGCCAGAGATACCTGTATCGCTACCTCTGGCAGTTTGATTTCGTCTGGAATAGTCGTAAACTGAATGACGGAGAGAGAACCATCCTTGCCGTCAAAGCGGCTGAGGGGAAACGGTTGACGTACAGGGCCATTCAATGACGAAAACCCCTAAGAAAGCGGCGAACAAGGCGAAACGGGGTCCAAAGCCAGAAACCCTCAAGATCGAGGGGAAGTGGCAGGATGCCGTGAAGAAGTCGCTTTCCAAGAAGAAACCCGCAGATGGATGGCCGAAGGGCCTAGCCTGACCTAAAAGTCGCAGAAACCACCCTGGAACCATCATTGACAATTCCTTGTTCGGTGCGTCAATTCTTAAAGAGGCGCTCGAATTCTCTTGCGGAATTCGATTCTGCCGATTTAGATTGGCGTACACACCTGTTTTTGCGGGGAATCCCGTACCAATCGGCGGCATCAAAGGAACAGAGGTGCGTTATGGCTTCAGCCACGATTGATTATGCGGCTCTTGTTAAGGGCCTACCGGCTGGCGCATGGGTAGCGATCTCAGAACGCACAAATGAGGTTATTGCTTACGCGGCGGAACTCCAAACAGCAATTGACAAGGCGCGTGAAGGCGGCGAAAATGACCCGCTGATTGTTCGCGTGCCGGACCAAGCGGTCACATTGTTTCTCTGAGAAGTTTGAGGCATCAGGCTAGTGCCGACAGTAGAGTTCCCTTTCCTCCCGGTCGCTATCGGCCCTACTGAGCCTTTCCCGAACGGGCAAATTGCGTTCCGTCCTTTGGCTCTGGCAACCCTCAGAGCCGCCACAGGGAAAACCCTGCGTTGCGTCGTACTCCTCGACAGCGGAGCGGATTCCTGCGTGTTCCCCACCAGCTTTGCGTCTGTTTTAGGCCTTGATATCTTAAAGATGAAGAAGCAGTTAACGGGAGGAGTGGGAACTTCCGCGAACCAGACTTATTATGACTCCCTTGAGATTGACCTTGGCAGTGGCATCCAGTTTAAATCTTATGTAGGGTTCATACCAGGGCTGGACGGGCAGGGAATTGGGCTCCTTGGCCAATCTGGGTTCTTTAGCTATTATAACGTTTGCTTCTATCAGAGGCAGCTCAAGTTCACAATCGAGACGACTTAGCAATTCAAATGCCATTCCCCTCCTTGCGTAAAGTACATACTTCCGAAATTCATCTGTGGAAAATCCGCCACCAGCAATGGCAACGAATGGTCTCCGATTGCTCCTGGAAAAGCTATCAGGGTTGTTTTGGCTACATTTTCAGCGCCTGTGCGCAGATTGGGAATAGCACCTCTGGAAAACCTTTGGGGGAGATTGACGCAAGAGAACAATATCTCTAGATTGGGTTTACTTCATCTCGCACTGGCTTGTGGGAATCTTTTTGAAAACGCTTCATTGCCGCAAGGCTGAGCGGGGCGCAGATTTGTCCTCTTCAGCGGTCAATGAACAATTGCCGGAGGACGTCGGTCCATTCCGGCGTCCCATTCATGCCCCAAGCGCTCCGCAGAAGCGTCCCGGGGCAGGCCAGTCGAGAGAATTCCAGGATCTGCGCGCTATGAGCATGACAAAAAACGAGAGAACACAGGCGGCAATCCCCCATCAGGACATGAGAAACCTGAGTTGCCGTGCCCGGTTCTCTTCACCCCGCGGAACAGCAGTGGAAAACAAAAGCCGTCGGGAACTGGCTCGGATACGGAGAATCAGTCATGGAAATGCGCGTGCAATTGAAGGTTTGCGAGGGGTGCGGCTGTCTTTGGTACCGCGCCCAAACCCTTGGGAGTGTGTATTGCAGACAATGTGAGACAAAACTGAAGGACTTTCCATCGCCGGAGAGCCGGAAGCGGCGTGGACGCCCATGCCGAAAGGTGCTCTCCAAGGTTTGGGCGGTGGTTGACGCAACAGGAGGTACCAATGAGCGCAGCACTCCAGTTGCCAATGGTTTGGGGAGCAGGCGATTCACAGCAGGAATGGCAGGAAGATGGGAGGAAGTGGGAACAGAAACCGGCGTCGCGGCCTGAAGTAAAACCGCCGGCAAAGGCGCCTGCGGAAGAGCCGGTGGTCAGCCTGGCCTTTTACAGGAAGCATACGGAGAGCATGTTGCGGCGCTATCTGTATGCCTCGATGCAGGTGGGCAGGGCGCCATCGATCCTGGGCGATCCGATCGGACGGGGTTGGGTCTCCAGCCGCCCGGTCCGCACCTTCGAGGATGCGGTGATCTTTGTCCTCGACGTGGAAACGTGTCTGAACCAGCTTTCGCTGCTGGACCGTCAGATGCTGTGCCGGATTGTGCTCCAGGAGTATACGCAGGCTGAAGCGGCTACAATGCTGGGGATGAGCGTACGCACCATCTCCTACAAATTCCCACAGGCAGTGGACCGGTTGACGGGGAAGTTGCTGAAAACCGGGCTGCTGGTGCTACCGCATTGATACAAAAGAAGTAACAGGCCAATCGACGAAGGGGAGCAGGTCCTGATCGCTCCCCTTCGCCGACTGTATCCTTACCGCAAAGCCCCTGAAATCTGTGCGCCACCCGCGGGGCCTCCGTTCTGCGACGGCCTTCTTCGAGGATAAGAGCGCGGGATAAGGCGCGGCGTTCTCTGCTATGGTGGACGGGTTGAAGTCCATCTGGGACGGAGCGTGCGCCCCACCGGCCCACCCCCTCAAGAGGAAATGACCCCATGAATCCATTGCCCCGTCACGCCGCCCTCGTTCTCCTGCTGGCCTCGGCCGCACTGGCCGCGCAGCAACCCGCTCCGCAGCCCACCACCGCAGCGGAAGCTCCCCATCGCGATACCAGCTTCATTGACGCCCAGGGCACGGCGCATGTGACCCGCGTGGTGCCGGTCCCGGAGACCATCAGTACCCAGGCGCAACGGGTGCTGGCCCGTCCCGAGCCGGACCAGGGTCCGCCGCAATCGCTGGCTCAGCGCCGCACCGGGACAGACGCCTATACGGCGGGCGCGCGCGTGGCCTGGAGCGCGCTCTGCCCCAACCAGCTTGTCGAGGATATGATCGCCGGAGTTCCGGTGCGGATCGTGACCCCGGGCGGACTGCCCGAGGCCAATCGCGACAAGGTGCTCCTGAACCTGCACGGCGGCGGCTTCAACTCCGACTCCGGCTCCTATACCGAGTCGATTCCCATCTCGAGCTACAGCAAAATCAAGGTGGTGGCCGTGCTCTACCGGCTGGCGCCGGAGCATCCCTTCCCCGCAGCCGTAGACGATTCGGTCGCCGTCTACAAGGAGTTGCTCAAGACCTACAAACCGGAGCACATCGTCATCTATGGAACCTCGGCCGGAGCCATCCTGACCGCCGAGGTGGCCGCAAAGCTCAAGCGGTTGGGCCTGCCGCTGCCGGCAGCGCTGGGCATCTTCAGCGGCATGGGCGACTTTGCGCGCACCGGGGACTCGATTGCCTTGTTCGCCCTGCGGGGTCTCTCCGGCCATCTCGATCCGCCTGAAGCCGGCGCGCACGATCCGTATTATGTGGCCAACACCGACCCCAAAGACCCGGTGCTCTCTCCCATCTACTCTGATCTTCACGGCCTGCCGCCCACGCTGTTTGTCACCAGCACCCGCGACCTGCTGCTGAGCGGCACGGTGAACCTGCACCGTGCCTACCTGAATGCGGGCGTGGATGCGCGTCTGGTGGTCTTTGACGCGCTGACGCACGCTTTCTGGTATGACCCGCTATTGCCCGAAGCCATCGAGGCCAATCAAATGATGGCGGACTTCTTTGTAAAGCACTTGAGCAAATGAGCGCCGGGATGCTATCGGCTTTCCGTTCGCCTCCGCCACCGATGTAAATTCGCGGCGTTAAAGGGCCAGTTCCAAAATCAAACCGGCAAAAGAAACGGGAAACCTCTTGCCGGCAACCGTGCGCTTCAAGCACTTTCCAGTTGAGGTCCGGCACGGCAGCTTCTAGCTTTCAGGCAGTGTCAATCGCATGGGAAAACATCCTTGCGATGAGGCAGGCCTGTGATTGTCAATGCGCCGGAGATCCCGCCTAATGAGAAGACCCGCGCAAAAGAGTTGACCGGCCGGTTGACCGAAGTCGCGCTCGGCTACCAGCGGACGCTCGACGAGAACCCGCGCCACCCGGTGGCGCTGGCAGGCATCAGCCTGGTCGCATTGGCTAGCCGGCAGCCCGAAGCAGCCGTGAAGATGGCCTCCGCGGCCGTGGCCGCGGCGCCCCGGATGGGAACTGCCTGGGTTGCATTGGGCCAGGCGTTGAAGGCCGCCGATCGAAGCGAGGAGGCGGAGCGCGCTTACGCCCAGGCCATCCGCCTGGACGGGATGAACGCGTTGGCCCGGCTGGGGCTAGGCGAGCTGAAGATCGCCACCGGACGACCTGGGGAAGCGGTCCGGGAGTTCGAGCTGGCCCTCAGGCGGCAGCCCGCGCTGGTGGCCGCCCACCTTGGCCTGGGCAATGCGCTGGCCGTGATGGGGCGAAATGCAGAGGCGCTCCAGCGCTATGAGCAGACGCTGGCGCTCAAACCGCGGCTGCCAGAGGCCGAGTTTGCCGCCGGCTTCGTTCTGGCACGGCTGGGAAGACAGAAAGAGGCTGAACTCCGCTACCGGCGGGCTCTGGTCTCGCGGCCGGACTTTGCCGCCGCCTGGATGAACCTGGGCAGTCTTCTGCGCGAACAGGGCCGCGAAGTCTACGCCGAGGCCGCATTGCGGCGGGCCGTCGATTTGCGCCCGGACCTGGTCGCGGGCTGGATCAACCTGGCCGTTCTCGATCGGGAGCGCCGCCGCCCGGTTGAGGCCGAGGCGCACCTGCGCAAGGCCTTCGCGCTGAATCCCCAGCAGGTGGAAACGCATGTGGCCTGGTGCCAGTTCCGCGCCTCGGAGCGGGACCTGGCCGGCGCCTGGGGTTGGCTGCGCTGGGCTCTGGCGCGCGATCCCGACCACACTGAAGTCCTGAATATGCAAGGCATTCTGCTCCATACCGAGGGCCGCTTCGCAGAGGCAGTGGAGGTCTTTGAGCGTGCCGAAGCCCTGGGTCACCGCGCCGCGGCCTCCAACCGCGGAAACTCCCTGCTGGATATGGGCCGCATGGACGAAGCTTTGCGGGCTCACGAGACGGCCGTCGAGCGCGACCCGTCCCACCCCGGAGCGCTGTATAACCTCTCGTTGACCCGGCTGCGCCTGGGCGACTGGGAGCGCGGCTGGCACGCGTACGAAGCCCGCTGGCGCTTTCGAGAGGTTCACCGCAGTCCCAGAGTCTTCCGCCAGCCCCGCTGGCAGGGTGAACCCCTTGAAGGCCGCCGGATTGTGCTCCATGCCGAGCAGGGACTGGGCGACACCATCCAATTCTGCCGCTATGCCACCCTCGTGGCTGCCCGTGGCGGCGTGGCCATCCTGCAGGTGCAGGCGCCCGTGGAGCGCCTCATGCGTTCGCTCGCCGTGCTGCGCGCCGGTTACGCTGAGACCGCTCTGCTGGGTGCCCGCCGCGGCGGGCCGCCGGACTTCGATCTCGAGTGTCCGCTGTTGAGCCTGCCCGCCATCTTCGGAACCATGGTAGATACGGTCCCTTGGCCGGGCGCTTATCTGGGGGCCGATCTGGAGCTTGCGTTGCAGAAGCGCGTGCGGACTCCCTACGTTCGGCCCAACTTGGGTCACTGGGAGCGGTCTTTGCGCGTGGGCCTGGCCTGGGCCGGCAATCCCCGCTACAAAGCAGACCGCCAGCGGTCCATTGAGCTCAAGACTTTGCTCCCGCTGCTGGGCATCCCCGGCATCAACTGGATCTCGCTGCAAAAAGGGCCGGCCGCGGAGCAACTGTCCGCTCTGCCCGGCAACGTCTTTGTCTGGGACGGCTCCAGCCGCGACCGGGACCTTGCCGAAACGGCGGCGCTGATGGCGACGCTCGATCTGGTCATCACGACCGACACCTGCATCGCCCACCTGGCCGGCGCCATGGCCAAACCGGTCTGGATTCTGCTGCCTCATCTGGGCGACTGGCGCTGGATGCAGCAGATCGAAACCACCCCCTGGTACCCCACTGCCCGCCTCCTGCGCCAGCCCTCACCCGGCGACTGGTCGGCAGTGCTGGAGCGGGTGATCTGGGAGTTGAGCGAACTCCGTGAGGCGCAGATCAGGCCGATGAGGAGGGGGACCCAAAAGGAATCCCACTCCACCCGGCTCATCCCGGCATAATTCTCAAACAAGATCAAAAAAAGAGAGAAAAATAACACTTGACTTTCTGTGCTCTAGATAATAGAGTACTCCTTAACAGAGACGACTCTGACATCTGAAAAAGAGTTCAAGGAGAATCCCAATGACCGCAAATATAGAAGAGCATGAGCTGAAAGACAGGCTGAGCCTGATCGAGAACATGATCGCCGAGGGCCGGCGGACAACCGAGAGCTGGGGCTGGACCTTTGTTCTTTGGGGCGTGGCCTACTACGTCGCCATCGCCTGGTCTGCCCTGGATCCCCAGCATTTCTGGGCCTGGCCGGTGACCATGATCGCCGCCAGCGTGCTGACAGGAGTGCTTGCCTCGCGCAACCGGCACAAGCGCCCGGGGACGACCCTCGGCCGCGCCATGATGGCCATCTGGACCGCAATGGGCATTTCAACGTTCACCCTCATGCTTTCGCTCGGCATCAGCGGCAGGCTTGATCTGCACATCGCCGTGGCCATCGTCGGAACCATGCTCGGGACTGCCAATGCCACTTCTAGCATCATTCTCAAATGGAAGATGCAGTTTGCCTGTGCCGTGGTCTGGTGGACGGCTACCGTAGCCTCCCTGTTCAGTTCGGAGAGCCTGGCGGGCGCCGAGTTTCTGGTTGCCATTTTCTTCTGCCAAATCGCCTTCGGCATCTACGGGATGATCTGCGAGTCCCGGAAGCGCAGAGCGAGCGGAACCGGGCAAGAGGCCTTCCATGCCTGAGCTGCCGGAACTGAATCCTGTGATCCACGGGAAGCTGCGCCTGGCCTTGCTCTCCCTGCTCTCCGGGGTGGAGGAGGCGGAATTTACCTGGCTGCGCGCGAAGACCGGCTCCACGGACGGCAACCTGGGAGCGCAACTGCTGAAGCTCGAAGAAGCCGGCTACGTAGCGGTCGAAAAGAAGTTCGTGCAGCGCAAACCGCAGACCCTCTACCGCATGACAGAAAGCGGCCGCGAAGCCCTCACCGAATACGTCCAGGCCTTGAAGCAACTGCTGGGCGCCGCCATCGGCGCCTGAAGCAGGCAAGCCAATCAGCCCGCGGGGGCGAGGTTCTTTCGCACCCGCTCCATAATTCCCAGGTAGTAAGCCAGATTGTGGATCGTGTTCAGCGTCCCCGACAGCGCCTCGCCGGACTGCATAAGGTGGCGCAGGTAGGCGCGGGAGTAGCGGCGGCAGACCATGCACTGGCAGGCCGGGTCGGGCGGGCCCTGGTCCTCCGCATATCGTTTGCCCTTTATGTTCAGCCGTCCCTCGCTGGTGAACAGCAGCCCGTGGCGCGCGGCGCGCGTGGGCAGCACGCAGTCCATCATGTCCACGCCCATGCGCGCATACTGCTCGATCTCGTCAGGATAGCCCACGCCCATCACATAGCGTGGCTTGCCTGCAGGCAGTAGCGGCAGCACTTCTGAAATCATCTCCAACGTCAGTTGACGCGGCTCACCCACGCTCAGCCCGCCAATGGCGTAGCCGTCGAAGTCCATCTCCACCAGGCGTTCGGCGCTCTCCCGGCGCAAGTCGATGTACATCCCGCCTTGGACAATGCCAAACAGGCTCTGTGTCCGTCCCCCCAGTTCCTCGTGCCACACCACTTCCTCGCGGTGCGCGCGGAAATGATCCAGCGACCGCCGCGCCCACGCCATGGTGAGCCGCAGGCTCTCTTGCGCACGGCTGCGGTCGGCAGGGTATTCGGTGCACTCGTCGAAGGCCATGGCAATATCCGCGCCCAGTGCAATCTGCACGTCCATTGAGTGCTCGGGGGTGAAAAAGTGGCTGCTGCCGTCCAGGTGCGACCGGAAGCGCACGCCCTCGTCGCTCACTTTGCGCAACTGGTTCAGGCTGAAGACCTGAAAGCCGCCGGAATCGGTAAGCAGCGCCCCCGGCCAACTGATGAACCGGTGCAGTCCACCCATCCGCCGGATGGCCTCGTGGCCCGGCCGCAGGTAGAGGTGATAAGTGTTGCCCAGGATGATCTCCGTGCCCAGGGTCTCCAGCACGTCCTGTGCCACGGCCTTGACCGTCCCGGCGGTGCCCACCGGCATGAAGACGGGCGTCTCGACGGTCCGGTGCGGCAAACGGAGCTGTCCCCGCCGCCCGCCCGCTTCGGTTTCCGCAATGATTTTGAAGGCTTGACTCACCCAACGATTCTAGCTGGCAGCGCTGCGCTTACTTGCCCGCCCCGCCCAGCCGGACCAGCAACCCAACCCGCCCCACGCGCGGCATGCCCAGCGTTGTGGTAGGTGTCTTGGAGTCTTCAATCTGCCGGTTGAGCAGGTTTTCTCCGGCGGCGAATAGCTCGAACCGCCTGCCGAAGTCGTGCGCGGCGTAGGCGTCCAGCCGGAAGTACCCGTGCAGCAGGTAGACATTGGCGTCGTCGTCAAACTGCCGCCCGCTCAGCCGCCCCTGCAGATTGACAGTTCCCAGCGCTGGCCGGGTTGCGCGCAGGTTCATCGTGGCCATATTGCGGGCCACCTCTGGAATCCAGTTGCCCAGGTCCTGGCTGCCCTGGGTGACGGTGGCGTGCGCATACTGGTAGCCGCCATCCACGGCCAACCATCGCCGTGGCGCAAGCTCAAAGTCCACGGCCACGCCGCGGCTCTCAATCTGGCCCAGGTTCTCCCGCATCAGCAGAATCGGCGAGGACGCGCCGTCAATGGTGAGCGCCGTGATGGGCCGGTTGACCTGGGTTAGGAAGTAGCTGGAGCGGATGCTGCCCCAATGCCATTCGCTGGCCAGGCCCGTCTCCCAGCCCGTTGCCCGCTCGCTGAGAAGGTTGCCGTTGGGCCTGGTCAGCTCGTTGCCCACCTGGGTTGACCGGTAGAGCTCGTTGGGCGTCGGCTCACGGAAGGCCCGGAACCCCGACGCCGAAACCGCCCAATGTTCCTTCAGCTTGCGCGAAAGGCCGAGGCGCGGATCGAAGAACCTCTGGTCCCGCTGTGCCGGCTGTGTGGGGGTCGGCCCCCAACTGCTGCCGTTCCACTCCAGCTCCTGGCCGTCGTAGTTCTCAAACCAATCCATGCGGCTGGAGGCGATCAGCGTCCAGGCTTTGCGCACACCCATCGCTTCAGCGTAGGCGCCCGAGTCCCGCTGGTGGTCGTGCAAGTTGGTCAGTGCGGTGGACTTTCCGTAGCTCTGTTCCTGGTCCCAAATGCGCACGTCGTGGGTGTCGGCCCCGGCCACCAACAGCAGCCCGGAGCCCAGCGGCTGGCTCCAATGCGCCACCGCGCCCAGCTCGTTGTCCGGCGCCAGCGAGAACTTGGTAGGGTTTTCCCCGCAGCGATAGGAGCAATTGGGATCGTCGAAATCCGGCAAATTGGAGATGCTCGAAAATGTCTGCCGGTAGTGCTCGTCCGATCCGTAGAAGCGCGTTGCGAGCGAGCCATTGTGCGGCCCCTGCCAGTCGCCCCCGGTTGCGTAGCGCCACAGCCGGGTACCGTTGGTCTGGTAGGAGGTTCCATTGCCGCGTGCTTCGTTGAAGCCGCTGCCGCGCACAAAAAGCCGCAGGGGGCCCCGGTCGCGCTCCGTCAGCAGCACGCCGTTCTGGCTATGAACGTTGCTGGCCACATCCACCGGCCCGCGCGCTGACGGCGCCTCCTGGATATACCCATCCGTGCCCAGAACGCCGCCCGCCGCCAGCAGGCCCCAGGGGCCGCGCCTGGTCGCAAGCAACAGGCTGTCGTCATATGTGCCTTCCGCGCCGTAGCTGCTCCTCAATTCGGCCAGGCCGGAGGCGGGCCGCACGGGGACCACGTTGACCACGCCGCCGATGGCGCTAGATCCGTAGAGGTCGCTCGCTCCTCCGCGCACCAGTTCGATGCTTTTTATCGCCAGCTCCGGCTGCTCCTGCCAGTGAATCCATCCGCCGATGGGGTCGTTCAGCGGCACATCGTCCTCGGTGACCAGTGTGCGGCTGGCCGAGGTGGAACCCAGCCCGCGCAGGCTGATTCCCTGCGACGAGGGATTGGCCACCAGTGAACTGGACCGCCGGAACAGCTCCACTCCGGGAAGCTGCCGCAGTTCCTCATCCAGGGTCACCGCCGCCGTGGTGTTGAGCGCGGTCTGGGAGAGCACCCGCGTGGTCGCCGGGCTCTCCAGCGAGCCCAACGGTGCGCGATAGGCAGTCACCGTCACCTGTTCTGTGGGTGCTGCGGGCTCCAGGAGAATCGCTGCCCCGTCGGCCGGCTGTACCGCCGTCTCTTGAAACCCCTCAGCCGCCACGCGCAGCCGGCAGGGAGCGGCGCAAACAACGGTCAGCCTCCCGGCCGCATCGCTCCGTCCCAGCAACTTTCCCCCGGAATCCCTGGCCGTAGCTCCCTCGAGCGCAGCTCCGCGGCTATCCTCCACCGTCACCGTCATCGTCACACGAGATTGTGCGCTCAACAGCGCCGGGGCAATTATCACCTCAGAAAGCGCCAGCGCGCCAACCATCGCTTTGCATTGGAACCACCGCATCGGTCTCGCTTCCGGCGCTTTCGTTCAGGTCATGCAGCAATTGTGACACGGTCTTTCCGCTTCCGGCATCAACAGCCAGCGGCGCAATCTCGTTGAGAGGGACCAGGACGAACGCTCGCTCGTCCAGCCGCGGGTGCGGGATCTCCAGCCCAGCTTTACCAATCTGTTCGCTGATCTTCAGGTCGCCCAGCAGCAGAATGTCCAAATCCAGCGTCCGCGGCCCGTTCGCGAACCCCTCCGCGCGGTCCCGCCCGAATTCCAGCTCAATCGCCAGCAGCCCATCCAGCAGCAGGCGCGGCTCCAGCTCCGTTTCCAACGCTACCACTGCATTCACAAACCTGGGTTGCCCGGCAAACCCCACCGGCTCGGTTGAGTAAAGCGAAGAGCGGCAGACCGCCCGCCCCAGGGATTCCAGCCGCACAACCGCAGCCGCCAGCGTAGCCTCCGGCGTCCCCGCCCAACTGGCCACGTTCCCTCCCATCCCGATGTACGCCGTCCGCATAAGGTCCAGACTATCGTGATGAGCCGCCGCGGGAATGTTGGCGGACTCATGGGTACTGAATCGGATAATTCGCTAATCTTCGCGCAAGGCCTGCATCGGCTCGATCGAGGCGGCATTGCGCGCAGGAAGAAGGGCCGCCGTCAATCCGATGACCGACAGCGCCAAAACCACAGCTATATAGGTCCACACATCCAGCGGCTGCACCTGGTAGAGGAAGCTCTTTACCAGCCGTCCCGTCGCAAATGCCAGCACAAGGCCAACGCCGAGCCCCGTACCCACCAGGATTGATCCTTGCCGGAGGACTAATTGCGCGACACTTAGCCGTGTTGCGCCCAGGGCCATGCGCACGCCGATTTCGCGCCGCCTGTAACTCACCAGTTGCGAAAGCACGCCGTAAAGCCCGGCAAACACCATGGCCACCGCCAGCCCCGCAAACGAACCCACAAGATACAATCCCAACCTCTGGCTGAAGGTGTTCTGCTCTACGGCCTCCTGCATGGTTTGAAAGTTATCCAGCGCAAAGCCGGGAGCGTTCTGGTGAAAAACCGAACGCATCTCTGCCGCCACTGGAATGTTGCCCCGCGTCTTCACCACGAAGCTGACTACCGTTTTCAACAGCGCCTGATAGAACAGAGAAGTGGTGGGAACCTGCTGCTGCGGCACCAGGATCAGCGGCTGAGGGTCGCCGCCAACGCTTCTGTCTACCTGGTCACCAAGAATGCCCACAATCGTGTACGGCTTGATCATGCCGGTACGTTTGCCGCCCAGATCCAACTGCTTTCCCAGCGGGTCTTTGCCCGCGAAGTATTTCTTCGCAAGCGTCTCGTTGATCGCAACCGCAAAGGGCGTCGTCGATGCATCCCCGTCGCCGATCATCCGTCCGCGCACAATCGGCGTGCCCAGTGTGTGCGCGTAATCTCCGCTGACAGCCGTTATGCTGGCTTCCGGTTTGTTGGCCGGATCCTTTGCCTGCCCCACAATTGCAAAGCTGGTACCCATGTTCATGCCCGACAAAGGCGGGGATGTGGCCAACGCGGCGCTTTCTACGCCGGGTACCTGCCGGATGCGGTCCAGCGTAGGCGCGTAGATCAGCGTGGCAACGGAAACCGGCGCATTGGCCGTGTCTTCTGAAACGGCCAATGAGGAGAATCCGGCCGCGTCCGCGGGCATGGCCGTGAAAGTGGTCACGTGCGCAGTCTCAAACCCCAGCCGCGACTGTTCGAGATTCCAGAGCGTGTGGAAGAGCAGTCCGGTTCCCACCAGAAGAAGCGTGGAAAGAGCCACCTCGCCCGCCACCAAACCACCGCTCAGTTTCCTGCTCACCGAGCGGGAGCCGGTGCCGCGCGAAGCCGCCTGCAGCGCCGCCTGGGGATTGGCGCGCGCCACCAGCAGGGCAGGCAGCAGGGACGACAGCACGGTCGTCACCATGGCGATAGCGGCCAGTACCAGCACCACCGTCCAGCGAATGGCGATCGCATCGGCGCGCGGAATGGTTCCGTCAGGCAGCTTATGCACCGCCAGCATGGCCACTTGCGCAAGCCCCGCTCCTGCGCCGCAACCTAGAAGGCTCAGCGCCATTCCCTCTGAAAGCATCTGCCGGATCAGGCGCAGCCGGCTCGCTCCGAGCGCCGCCCTCACCGCAAACTCCTGCTGGCGGCCCAGGCAGCGCGCAATCATAAGGTTCGACACATTCGCGCAGGCAATCAACAGCACCAGCGCCAGAGCGCCGAACAGCCCATAGAGAACCGGGCGCGCAGGCCCTGTGAGCACCTCCTGGTAAAGCCCGGCCTGGAATGCAAGCTTGCTCTCGTCTTTATCTAGGGGTATGTGCGCGGCAATGGCGTCCAACTCACGCTGCACCTGGGTGGCGCTCACTCCGGGACGAAGCTCGCCTATCATGTTGAAGAAGTCGTAGCCTCGATCCTTGAGCATCTCCGCGGAGGGTTGCAGCGGAAGCCATATCCCCTTGCGCATATCCGCTCCCATCGTTTCGGGGAAGTGGAACGAATCCGGCATGACGCCCACCACGGCGCGGGACTGGCCGCCAATCTTCACCATGCGCCCCACGATATTCGGATCGGCGTGAAAGCTCTCACGCCACAAGCCTTCCGAAAGGAGCACCACCTGCGGGCCGCCGGCCTGACCCTCCGCATCGGTAAACGTGCGCCCCAGCAGGGGCTGGGCGCCAAGCATCGAGAACAGACTGGTGGTCACGCGCGGAGCCGCCACGCTTTGCGAGCCATCCTGGCTCTCGATCACGCTGCCGTCCGCCGAGTAGCCCGCGGTATCCCTGAGCAGCTTCGACTGGGCGCGGATATCCCGGTAGTTGAGCCACGAGAGGGAGCCGAACTGCGTCTTGTCGCCCGCGGGCCCGATGTAGAGCAAACGATCGGAGTGCGGGTATGGCAGCGGCCGCAGCAGCACGCTCTCGATCACCGTGAAGATCGCCGTGTTGGCGCCAACGCCAAGCGCCAGGGTCAGGATGGCGAGCAGCGCCGGTCCGGGCGCCTTGCCCAGTTGCCGCAAGGCATAGCGTAAGTCGTAGACCAATGTCTGCATTCGAGCCTCCAGGCTCACAATCTTGTGAGCGATAATACTGCACTTCCGTCGCCAAACCGTTCCCCGAGCAAGTTCCATGTTCTCAAGCAACTTCCTGCGTCTGCGGAACCGGCGAGCCCATTGCACCTGTCCGAAATCGCAAGCAGGTGTCCGCAAATGGACGGCAATTCTGCATCCAGGGGCTGGCGCGATCGGTTCCTCCTGCGGCTGTGTCCGGGCGATTTCTGGTAGCATCCCCTTTGGAGACCTTTCAGGATGGACGCTCTTACCAGTGCGAGCCTTGGCGCCCGCCGCAATGAAGACATCGCTCTCGACCTGCTCAAATTCGTAGCCGCCACGGCCGGCGTGGGCCGCCCCGCCGTTGCCTCGACGGGATTCAGCGGTTCGGCCATACCCAAGCCGGAGGAGCACGTTTGCCAGTTGCTCGATCTCTATAGCCGCTGCCTGAAAGCCGTTGAAGGCAAAGGGCCGGAAACAGAGGCTACGCAATAGCCGGCTCACCCATTCTCCGTGTCGCCGTAGCCGGCGCCGGCGCCTTTGGCCGTAACCATCTCCGCGTCTACCGCGAGATGGAAACCGCCGGCCTGGGCGTTGCTCTGGTCGCAGCCGTCGAGCCGGATTCGAGCCGTGCCACCGACACCGCGGCTAAATATGCAATCCCTGTCTTCTCCACGGTCGATGAACTGCTCGCCGCCGATCTTCGTCTCGACGCAGCCACCGTCGCCGTGCCCACCGTCCATCATCATGCCGTAGCCTCGGCCCTGCTCGATGCAGGCCTCGACGTGTTGGTTGAAAAGCCGCTTGCCGCGAGTCTATCCGAGGCCGACGATCTGATTCGGATTGCAGGGACGGGACGAGCCGGCAAAGGCAGCCTCATCGTCCAGCCTGGCCACCTGGAGCGCTTCAACCCCGCGGTCCTGGCCGTCGAGCCGCTACTGCGCCGCCCCATGTTCTTTGAGGCTCACCGGCTTTCGGTCTTCACGCCCCGCGCGCTGGATGTAGACGTGGTGCTGGACCTGATGATTCACGACCTGGACATCGTGCTCACCTTCGCCAATTCGCCCGTCCGCGAAGTGCGGGCCGTCGGCCTTCCGATTCTCTCGCCCAAAGTGGATATCGCCAACGTCCGCGTGGAGTTCGAGTCCGGCTGCGTGGCCAACTTCACCGCCTCGCGCGTTTCCACCGAGCGGGTGCGCAAGCTGCGCTTCTTCGAGCCTCGCCAGTACGTTTCCATCGACTATGCGCGGCGCGACGTGCTGGTCATACGCGTCGACCCGGGTGCGGGCAAGCCTTCGCCGGCCGAGTTGATCGCATCGTTGCCGCCGGAGATTGCCGCAATGCTGCCACCGGGGATAGCAGAGGGAATCGCGTCGGGAAAGATCGACCTCAAGAAGATTGACCCGGCATTGATCGCGCAGTTTGCCGCCATGGCAAAGATCGATCCGTCTGTCATTGCACAGTTCACCAGTCCCGCGGAGTCGCCAGCCAGCCTCAGCTTCTCCAAGCCCGAAGTCAACCCCGGCGAGCCGCTCCGCCTGGAGATCGAATCGTTCCTTGATTCCGTCCGCACCCGCCGCGAGCCGCGCGTCACCGCCCGCCAAGGCCGCAATGCGCTGGCCCTGGCCCTGGAGATTCAAGCTGCCATGGCCGCTCACGCCCAGCGCGCCGGACTGGAGAATTTCTTCAAGCCCGGCGCCTAGAGATTCAGGGTCTTACCTGTTTTGAAGAGTATCTGGATGGACGCCAGAAGCACGCCAGCCACGCCTACCGAATAGGCGGCAGCCTTCCAGCCGGAAACGTACCCTTCCCTGATGGCAAACACCATCAGCAGAGATAATACCGGCAGGTTCAAGGCCACGGCCGTTGCAACCCCTGGCATATAGCTGCGCAGCGCCACGGTTAATGCGATGTGCGGAATCAGAACGTTGGCCATCGTTGCGGCCATACATCCAAAGGCCAAGTAGGTCCAGACTGTCTGTTTGCCCGATCCTCCGCTCAGCCATGTGATAGCGAAAGCCAGGACGGTCAAGACCAGTACGGCAAAACGGAAGGAACCCGGCGTAACGGGGCTATGCCAGAGAACTGTTCGCTTAGACCAGCCCGGAAGCCAAATGGCCTCTTCGGCATTGTGCAGAGTCACGACAATCGGGAAAAGCCACAGTAGATTTCGAAAACTCAACGTCGTTTCCTTTCCGGTTGCCGAGGGCCGCATTTGATAAGACAAATGCGCAAGGGGGATTGGCTTCAGTGTGAAGACAAGGGAACACTCTTCCTCACGCAATCCCCAGCACCCGGTTCAAAAAGCCCACAATGTATTTCCACACCAGGTAGTAGCCTACGAGTGCGGCAAGGAAGCACGGTGCGATCAGCGCATACGGAAAATAGAGCGCCTGGAACCAAGTGACGCCATGGGAGCCGAATTCAAGCACGTGCAGACAAGTGGCCACCAGCGCTCCCGCGGGCGCCATTAGCAGCGGCAATACCGCCCCATGCACGCCGATGGGCAGACGCGTCCTTGCGTGTGAACCCAGATAGAGCATGTTCCACAGCCCAAAAAGCGAGGGCACTACGGCCATGGGAAAGATCATTGCCTGTTCGATGGGAACTGACACCTGGAGCACGATCCGCACCACGATGAACACGGTCAGGAGCAGTGGCAGGACCAGCGTGGGCACAAAGACGCCCGCCAGATAAGCGCGAAGGTAAGGATGGGGTTTCATAGTGTTCTCCTTGTTGGCGGGCAAATGTGTCCGCCGGTTCACAGGTAGTAAAGAAACACCGGGATCGAGGCGGGGAAGAATGCGACGAAGCCCACCAGGCCGGCCAGCAATGCCCAGTCGAACCAGGGTGGCGCAGCGGGCTGCGCATCCAGCCGCCGTAGCACGGCAGGCCACAGATCACGGCCAGGCTCTGGTTCGCCTTCGATGCGCGGCAGCGCCTCTTGCAACAGCCTCTTCAAGCGGTCCTCATTGTGTGCATTCATGGTGTGATCCCCTGACGTTCCAGGTCCTTTCTCAGCAATCGAAGCGCGCGAAAGACGCGCAGTTTGACGGCCGCGACTGAAATTCCCAGCGCTTCGGCCACATCCTTGTGGGGCTGCTCCTCGACCACCGCCAGCGTGGCCGCAATGCGCAGCTTGGGCTTGAGCCTCCCAAAGGCCAGCGCCGTCTTCTGCCGAATCTCGGCAGTCACGGCCGCATCCGCAATTGTGCGAGCCGCCAGTTCCGCGGAAACCTCCGCGGTCAACGCGCATTCGGGCCGGCCGGTGCGCAGCCAGTCCAGCGCCGCGTGGGTGGCGATGCGCCGCGCCCAGCCCTCGAATCCACGCGAGGGCTGAAAACGGGCGTGGGCCCGATGGATTCGCCAGAAGGTCTCCACGGTCAGGTCCTCGGCCGCCGCCGGGTTGCGTACGATGCGCAGAATCCAGCCGTAGACCGCGCGCTGGTGCAGGCGGAAGAGCGTCTCGAAGGCGTCCACGTTGCCTTGCTGAAACTCGCTCAGGACGCCGCTCGATCCGTTCTCCATCCGCCCTTCCTCTTCTATCTACACTTACGCGTCCGCAAGCACAAAGGTTACACGCATGCGGCCGTGGGCCATCCAGGCGGGGCACAAAGGCCGCCGCAATCTCCGTCCAATCTCCGTCCGCGGGAGGCTTTCGCAGGCGTATGGCCGTGGGAAAATAAAGCGATTTTCCATTACAGAAATGCCGGATATACCCGTCGCTTGACAGCGGCCTCCCGCGCACTTTAGCGTTGGCAACCGGAGGGCGGTCCGGTTTTTTGCTGGAGCCGGCAACTTGAACTCCATTGGACCGCCTGTTCTGAAAACTGATCACTGATCTCTGACCCCTGATCTCAGATCTCTGAAAGAGGATTGCGATGAAGAACCTTGGATTGCGGATGATAGCGGGAGCGCTGGCGTGCAGCGCGGCGGCGTGGATTGCCGGGGCGCAGGACGCCCAGAAGCCCGCCTACCTTGACCCCAGCCTGCCCGCCGAGCAGCGAGCGGCAGACCTGGTGCACAGGATGAAGCTCGAAGAGAAGGCCACACAGCTGGTGAACCAGGCACGGGCCATTCCGCGGCTCAACGTGCCGGCCTACGACTGGTGGAGCGAGGCGCTGCACGGCGTTTTGCGCGACGGAACCACGGAGTTTCCCGAGCCCATCGGCCTGGCTGCCACCTTCGACGTCCCGGCCATCCACGAGATGGCGGTAGTTATCGGCACCGAGGGACGGATCAAGCATGTGCAGGCGGTGCGCGACGGCCACAGCAACATCTTTGAGGGCCTCGACTTCTGGGCTCCCAACATCAACATCTTCCGCGATCCCCGCTGGGGCCGCGGCCAGGAGACTTACGGCGAAGACCCGTTCCTGACCGCCCGCATGGGCGTGGCCTTTGTTACCGGCATGCAGGGCGACGATCCGCACTATTACCGCGTCATCTCCACTCCCAAGCACTTCGCCGTGCACAGCGGCCCCGAGCCCACACGCCACACCGCCGACGTTATAGTGAGCAAGCACGACGAGCTCGACACCTATCTGCCTGCCTTCCGCGCCACGGTCACCGAGGCCAAGGCCGATTCCGTGATGTGCGCCTACAACAGCATCAACGGCCAGCCCGCCTGCGCCAACGAGTTCCTGCTCCAGGACCAGCTCCGCGGCAAGTGGGGCTTCAAGGGCTACGTGGTGTCGGACTGCGGTGCGGTCACCGACATCTTCAACGGCCACCACTACAAGCCCACCCAGGCCGAGGCCTCAGCCATCAGCCTGCAGCGCGGCATGGACAACGAGTGCATCGACTTCACTTTCAAGGTCACCGACGACCACGACTACAAACCCTATCTCGATGCCGTCAAGCAGGGCTTCCTCAAGGAGAGCGACATCGACGTGGCCGTCACGCGCCTGTTTACCGCGCGCATGAAGCTGGGCATGTTCGATCCGCCCGAGATGGTCCCTTACTCGAAGATCGACGAAAAGCTGCTCAACAGCGCCGAACATCGCGCCATGGCCCGCAAACTGGCCAATGAGTCGATGGTGCTGTTGAAGAATGACGGCGTGCTGCCGCTCCGGACCTCGGGCATCAAAATCGCCGTCGTCGGTCCGTTGGCCGATCAGACCAAGGTGTTGCTGGGTAACTACAATGGCACTCCCTCCCACACCATATCCCTGCTTGAGGGCCTGCGCGCCGAGTTCCCCAACGCCACCATCAACTATGTTGCCGGAACGCAGTTTCTGGGCCATGACGCAACGCCGGTTCCGGCCTCTGCGCTCTCCACCGACGGGAAGCCCGGCGTCAGGGCCAGTTACGCCAAACTCGACCTGGGCTCCATGAACAATCCGGCCGCCAAGCCCGTCGCGCTGGCCACCCGGATCGAGCCATCTGTCGATGCCGCTGCCGCTCCCCTGCCCATTGAGGTCGCCGGCGTCAGGCCGCTCGTCATTCGCTGGGAGGCGATGCTCACCGCACAGGAGACCGGCGACTACAACCTCGGGCTCGCGTCCAACGGATTCTTCCGCATCCGCCTTGACGGCAAGGACGTGACCTCCGCCTGGGACTCAAACGGCGTCGAAACCAAACTCGGCCGCGTACATCTCGATGCGGGCAAGCCGGCGCTGGTGCAGATCGAGTACGCACCTGGCGAAAAGTCCGATCCCGCTGCCCGCCTCGTCTGGTCCAAAGTCAACCTCAAGCCCGACCCCGCCGCTGTCGCCGCCGCCCGTGACGCTGATGTCGTCGTCGCTGTCGTCGGCATCACCAGCGAACTCGAAGGCGAAGAGATGCAGGTCAGCGAAGAAGGCTTCAAAGGCGGCGACCGCACCAGCATCGATCTGCCCAGGCCTGAGCAGGAACTGCTTGAAGCTGTGGCCACCGCCGGCAAGCCGCTGGTGGTGGTGCTCACCAACGGCAGCGCCCTCGGTGTCAACTGGGCCAAGGCCCACGCCAACGCCATCCTCGAAGCCTGGTATCCGGGCGAAGAGGGCGGCGCGGCTGTGGCTGAAACGCTCTCCGGCCGCAACAACCCCGCCGGCCGGCTGCCCGTTACCTTCTACAAGGATGTGAGCCAGTTGCCGTCCTTCGAAGATTACGCGATGAAAGGCCGCACCTATCGCTATTTCACGGGAATTCCGCTCTATCCCTTCGGATACGGCCTCAGTTACACCACCTTCTCCTATGGCGGACTTACCGGTCCCACCGTTGCGGTGCCTGCAGGCAGCCCGGTGGCCGTTGAAGTCACGGTGACCAATACCGGGCGCAGGCCAGGCGACGAAGTGGCTCAGCTCTATCTCGAATTCCCGGACGTTCCGGGCGCGCCGCTGCGGGCGTTGCGCGCGTTCCAGAGAGTCCACCTGGAAGCTGGAGCCTCGCAAAAGGTGCGCTTTGAGCTTCAGCCCCGCGACCTGAGCATGGTTACTGAAGCCGGCGAGCCCATCGTCGCAGAAGGACAGTATCTGGTCTCCGTGGGCGGCGGCCAGCCGCACTCCGATGTGCCGGTGCTGAACCGAACGTTCAACGTGAAGGGCAAGTTGACTTTGCCGGAATAACAACAATCTCGCAGTCCCGAAGAGGGCCGCTTCCACACTTGAGACCAGGATGGATTCGCTGATTCCTTTCCTGTAGGGCTCTTTCATCCCCTGCAACATGCCGGTTTATCCCGGCGCTCTCCGGATGGCCGACGGCCGGGAAGTACCATAGGTCAAGGAGCAGGGAGCCGTGACCGCGCGTCAACACAAGGTTCACACTCAACTCGGCCGACAGCGAAACCAGAGTAGCAGCACCCAGGAAGCACCATGCGAAGTGGCTTTTTCCTCAAGAAAGAGCCACCTCGCACACCCTTTGCCAGGGCACGTTAACTCTGGTTTCGCTCAAGCCGCAGTCCAGATCTTCGCCGCCAACGATCGCATGAACCAGGTTATTATCGAACATCTTGACCCTGCCGCCTGGAAGGCCAAACCACCAGCCAAACCGCCCGGCAAGGCCCGCACCATTGCGGCGATCTTCACGCACATGCACAATGTCCGCTGCAAGTGGGTCAGGCTTACGGCTCCGCACCTGAAGGTTCCACCTGAGCTCAACCGCGCGCACTGCACGCCGCAGCAGGCCCAAGCGGGATTGGCCGAGAGCGCCGCTCGCTGCGCGGAGATGCTCGCTGAAGCGCTCGGCGGTGGTGGAGGGCGCGTCGAGAAGTTTTTGAGAGACGGATGGGCTCGGCCTTGGCCGGTTGGCCCGGAGATGCTGTGCTACATGCTTTCTCACGAAGCCCACCATCGCGGGCAGGTGTGCATGCTCGCGCATCAGCTCGGATTCCCGTTGCCGATCAAGGTGGCGTCCGGGATCTGGAATTGGGAAAAGCTGTGGAAAGAGTGCGGGGCGTCTGGCGGCCCCGGCTGCGATTCTTGAGGAATCGCTCAAGGGCACAGGCCGCCCTGGGGATGGGCTGCGATGGTGAAGATATCGAGCCCCAGGCGTTGCGGTTGTTGTAGAAGCTCCGGGCGGCGGCAGCGGTCAGAAGCGGGCGCCCGATTTGTGGAAGTGGCCCTTCTCTTTGACCGAACGCGGTCTCCTGCGGCTTTTCCTGAAACCTGCTAATTCGCAGGAGCCGTCACAGGCGTCTGCATAACTTCTTTCATCTTCAGATACACGGCATTGCTCCAGCCAAAACCAATCTGGTTTGCCTTGTATCCGGTGCTTACGTGAACGTTGGAACTTCCGGAGACCACATTGAACTTTTCGCGGATGGTCCAGTCCTTGGCAAAGCCCACGTCGATGGTAGCGTCGAACGCGCGGGCTATGCGCCGGGCGTCCTCGCGAAAGCCCATGGCCTCGAGGCCGGCGACTGCGATCCAATTCGTCGGCGCCCATCCGAACGGTTCATCCCATTGCATTCCGGAGTTGAAATTGCTCATCGACAGCCCGCCGGGCCGCTCGAAGAGATTGAGTTTGTCCACCATCTGTCCGGCTTCCTCGCGCGTTGCCACCCCCGCCCACAAAGGATACAGCGACGAGATATACGCATAACTCGACGCCTTGGCGTGAACAAAGTCATAGTCCGCAAACACGCCTTCCTTGGGTCGCCAAAGATAGCGCTGGATGGCGGCGTCCAGCGTCTTGGCGCCCCGTTCCCAGCGGAGGGCGTCCTGAGGCTTGGCCAGCAGGTGTGCAAAGTGGGCCAGATCCCGCTCATAGCGGTAGAGCAGGCTGTTCAGGCACGCCGGCGCGTAGTGGTGCGTAGCTCCGTCGAAGGGGCCAAAGCGGAAACTGGGATCGAAGCCCGACTCGCGCATGGCACGGTCGCCCTGGTAGAAATCCCGGCTCAGCCGGTAGCCTTCAGCCCACGCCCTCTCGCACACCACGCTTGCATGCACGTCGCAACTTGTCTGCTTCAGCCGCGCTGCCTCCGCCGCATCCGGGTGCTCGGATCCTTTCACCAGAAAGCCTTCGCCGCTCTCCCTGGGATGCGCCGCCAGCCAGCGAATCACGTCGGGATAGTACGTGCTGTCGTCGGCCATCTCGGGCACCGGCCCGCTGGCAAAGTCAAAGAAGCGCGTCAGGCCCGTTGTCCCAGCCCGGTGCTCCGGCCGCATCCAGGTGGAGTAGTCCTTCTCCGCCAGCGTGTAGGCGCTCTCCAGCCACTGCCGCGCCTCGGTCCGCCCAGCCGGAGTAGGCGGGAAGCTGGCGGGATTCTCATAGACTGCCCGGATCATCGAGGTAAGAAACGGAGGTTGCGAGCGCGTCAGGTAGTAGGTGCGGTTGGCGTTGAGGACTGCCCCATAGTGCTCGATCTCAAACAGGAAGTTATCCACCATGCCCTTGGCCAATGCCTCCCGATGGTCGGCTTCCAGTCCCAGAACAATGAAGTAACTGTCCCACCCATACATTTCGTTGAAGCGTCCGCCGGGAACCACATAGGGGTTGGGCAGATAGAGAAGCCCGGCCGCGCGCAGTTCCTCGGGACGCAGGTCTCCCAGCTTCTCAATGCGCCGGGGAAGCGCCACGACCTTGACGTGGCATTTCTCCTCCACTGCCTTCAGTTCCGCCGGTACCGTCATCTCAGCGGGTACATATAGCACCGGGTTGGCGGTGATCTTGATGTCCACCAGCGAGTGGCAGTCGGTCATCGACCGCGTGAGGGTGTCCCAGGCGCCGTGAATGTAACTGAGCGTGGCCTCTGGATTGGGTACTGGGTTGGGCGCTGCGCCAACGTCCGGCGCTTGAGCGTTTGAATTTGCGATTGCGGCTGCTGCAAGGAAAAACAAGTGAAACAGTTTCATACCAACTCCAACGTTTGCCGTTCTGGAATCCTCTGGAGTGTAACGCAGCGGGCACACTGTTTGCTCTCCGCCGGGAACCATTCGTTCCGCCCCGGTGTCTACACAAGCACAGTGGTTCCGATTGGGATGAACGGAGTGCCTGGGTCCCCAGCGACTGGTCATCGTCGCTGGGGCACAGTGCCTTGAGCCCCGCTCCCCGCGCCAGCTTAGTGCGCAGAGCGGCCAGCCCGCCTGCGCTTTGCAGAAGACCACTCCTCACCTCCCGGCCGGCGCGGCTGATTCGCTGCAACAAAGGGAGGCAAGCCATGTTTGAAGACTCCACCTTCGAATCCACAGGCAGAATCCGCACCCGCAGCCGCGGCTGGATGATCGCGGCCTTCATCTTCAACGGTTCCATCCTGCTGGCGTTGATCCTCATTCCGCTCATCTACCCTGAGGCGTTGCCGCGCCAAGTCATCGCCTTCCTCATGGAAGTGCCGCCGCCGCCAACGACTCCAGAGCCGCCGAAGCCTCAACCGGTTCACACCTCCTCCTTCCATCCCGAGATGGAGGCTGGCCGAATTTTTGCGCCGTCCGTGATCCCTCTGCACATCCTGCAGGTCGGCAAGCCGGAAACGTTGCCCAACGTGGATGTCGCAGGCTGGGGATCGGATGCCGGCGGTCCCGGCGGTCCCGGTCAGGTCTTTCCTGGCCAAACCGTCCTCCCCGTCGTCCGTCCGGAACCCAAGGCTCCGCTGCGTCTCCCGTCCACGGTGGTCGCTGCGCTGCTGTTGCAGAAGACCATTCCGGTATATCCATCCATTCCCAAGGCAGCCGGAATTCAAGGCACTGTGATCCTGGCAGCCACCATCTCCAAAGCCGGAACCATCGAGAATCTGCGCGTGGTCAGCGGTCCGGCGATGCTGCAACAGGCCGCGCTCGATGCCGTCAAGACCTGGCAATACCGGCCCTATCTGCTCAACGGCCAACCTGTTGAAGTGGAGACCACGATCAATGTCATCTTCACCCTGAGTCGCTAAGCCGTTTCGCGGAACAGGCGGGCGAGTCGGGGCTGGGGATTACCCGCCTGCAAGCTTCTCGCGGGTCAGCTCGTTCCATGCCGCAATGGCCTCCGGCATGGGCGGGCTGACCACGCCGGCCGTAACACCCTCAACCACGGCTTGCGGTTCCACGCTGCCCCGTGCATCGCGCAGGATACCCTTTACCCACCCCACCGCGGCCAGCCCCTCACGCCCGGTAAAGGTCTGCTCCATGTAGAACCACCGCTCGTCCCAGCACACCAGCCGGGAGCTGAGCCAGGAGGCCGAAAACAGCGGCAGGGACCGCCGGTAAGTGATCCACACCGCGCCCACCATCGGCTGCCAGCGCGAGCGGATGATGTGCTCCAGCAGCCCGGTGCGCGCCAACAGGTGGGTGCGCGCGTAGTCCATGATGCTCAGGTAGCGGGCGTTGTTCATGTGCATGTTGATGTCGATGTCGTTGGGCCAGACGCGCATGCGCAGACCGTCTTCGTCCAGTACGCCCAGCGGCGCAAGCGGCCGCAGATGCTGCCGGATGGCCAACGCCGGAATGCGGACAAAGCTGTTAAAGTGCGACAAACCGGGCTCCCTCGCCCACCAGGCTCTCTGGCTCCAGTGTAGAAGAGCGAGGGATTGCGGTTTGTGATCGCCGTCCCAGTCAGGCAGCGGCTCCCGCAGCCGCATTCTCTTGACTGGCGCTTTCCACGCCCCATCGGCGACAATCTCTCTTGCTATGGGAAAACTCAATCGCCGGGACTTTCTGATGACCGCCTCCGCCGCCACACTTGCCGCCGCATCGCCCTCGTTTGCCGCATCTCCCCATCAGCGGGTCTTCATCGGCTCCGGTACGCCGGACGGAATCCTGGCCTATGACTGGGACCCGGCCACCGCCGAGGTCTCCCCGGCCGGCGTAGCCGCCAAACTCGCCAACGTGGATTGGATCACCTTCTCGCCTGGCCGCGAATTTCTTTACGCCGCCTCTGAGGTCGATTCATTCAACGGCAAGCCGACCGGCGAAGTGGCCAGCTTTCGCGTCCAGAACGGCGAGTTGCATCCGCTTTCCGCCCGGAACTCAGCCAGCGACGGCACCTGCCACGTGGCCCTGGACCACACCGGCCACGTTCTGCTCTCCGCCGACTACGGCGGCGGCAGCGCGGCCAGCTTTCTCATCGATGCGGGCCAACTGAGGCCCGCCGTCTGGACGGAGCACTACACCGTCCACGGCCCCAACGCCGATCGCCAGCAAAGCGCCCACGCCCACTTCGCTTCCTACTCGCCCGACAACCGATTCGCCTACATCAACGACCTGGGCGGCGACGTGATCCACATCTACAATCTGAACACAGCCACCGCCTTGCTGACCCCCGTCGGAACTTACCATGCCAGACCCGGCGCCGGTCCACGCACGCTGCACTTTCACCCCAACGGCCACACCGCTTACTCCGTCAATGAGCTGGACTCGACCGTGGACGTCCTGGAGTGGAGCAAGGCCGACGGGAGCCTGACCTTCGTCAAGCGCATCGAACTGCTTCCCGAGGGTTATCACGGCCCCACCCGCGCCTGCGACACGGTCATCTCCAAAGATGGAAAGTCAGTCTACTTCGCCAATCGCGACAACGATTTTCTCTTTAGCTTCCGCGCTGACGCCAGGACCGGCGCTCTCGCGCCCATCGGCCGCTCCAGCTGCGGCGGAAAGACTCCGCGCAACTTTGTGCTCGACCCCACCGAGCGCTGGATGCTGGTAGCCAACCAGGACTCAAACAACGTGAGCGTCTTCGCCCGCGACCCCCAGACCGGCGTGCTGGCCGAACAGGGCAAGAGCTTTGCCGCCCCCGCGCCCATGTGCATTCTATTTGCGTAACAGCCGGATCAGTTCAACGGGCAGGCAGCCTGGCTCAGCTCTTCTGGTTCTGCCCAAAGAAGGCGAACACCAGCCCCGCAACAGCGCAGGCCAGCGGAACGATCAGCAGAAACCCTGTAGCTGTATTCAGCGAATGCGCCAGCCCCTGGGTCGCAGTTGACCACTGACAACTGACGCCGCGTCTATGCACCCATCAAGGCCGGGCTGGAAAGAGCGCTGCCGGTCAGGGTTGACGGGGCAGTCTCTCCGGCGGGCGCCGTTTCCACCGGCACGTGGGCCAGTTCCCAGGCCGAGCGGTCCTTGAGCAAACGNNTGGCCGGCGCGCTCGGCCACCACGTGGCCCTCGATGCGCCGCCCGGCCAGCGCCAGATCGCCGATCAGGTCCAGCACCTTGTGCCGCACATACTCGTCGGCAAAGCGCAGCGGACCGTTTTCCGGCCCTCGCGCTCCCAGAATGATTGCGTTCTCCGCACTCGCGCCGCGGATCAACCCCATGTCCCGGAGCCGCTGCTCGTCGGCTTTGTAACCAAACGTGCGGGCCGGGGCAATGGACTCGCCGTAAGTCTCCGCGGCCAGGTCCACGCTGGCGCTCTGCTGGCCGATGGGCGCCGGAAAGTCGATGGCGTACTGGATGCTGTAGCCCTTGCCCGGATAGACGCCGATAAACTTGTTGCCCTCGCGGACCTCCACGGGGTGCAGCACGCGGATGGTTTCCCGCCGCCGCCGTTGGGTGCGGATGCCCACGCTCAAAAAGGCCTGCACGTAGGGCAACGCGCTGCCGTCCAGAATGGGCAGCTCCAGGTTGTCCAGCTCGATGATCACGTTGTCAACGCCCATCCCGATCAGCGCGGAGAGCACGTGTTCGGTCGTCGAGATCAGCACGCCCTGGCGCATCAAGCTGGTCGCGTAGCTCACCTTGGCTACGTTGCGCCCATTGGCCGCAATCTCGAAGTTGTCCAGGTCCGTGCGCCGGAAGACGATGCCTGACCCTGCCGGCGCAGGCAAAAGCCGCATCGCAACCGGTGCGCCGGAATGGAGTCCCACCCCCTCAAATGCGATGGGCGCCGCAATTGTCTGTTCCAGGTGGGCCGGACTAGCCAAAACTAGCTCTCCAACTGCGCAAATGTGAGCGCAATCGTTAGATTAGACGCGAAATGCCTGATCCGTCCTGTGGCATTTTAGCCACACTCTGCGCCTCATAGACTAATTCCCTGCTTTGCAATCAGGATGCCAATCGAGCGCCGGCACGCGCCTTAACCGTCGTAGAATCAAGGAATCCTCGGTCTCGCCGCTCGAAGGACTCCCTGAAAGGCACACGGATGCCCACCACTCCCGAACTCCCCATTCCCATGCGCGCCCTGCTGGCTGGGGCCCGCCGCAATCAACCCGCCTTGCTTGATCTGCTCCGCCAACTGGTGCAGGCCGAGTCGCCCTCCGACGACAAAGCCGCCGTCGATGCCTGCGTCGCCTTGGCCGCGGCGCATGCCAGGGCCTTGGGAGGACGCGTGAAGCTGCACCGCCAGCGCGCCTTTGGAGACATCTTCGAGGCGCGTTTCGGCCCCCGGACAAAATCAGCCTCTGCGAAACCGATCCTCCTCCTCGGTCACCTGGATACGGTCTGGCCGCTGGGCACGCTCAAGTCCATGCCATGCCGCCTGGGCGAGGGTCGCCTGTGGGGTCCCGGCGCCCTGGATATGAAAGCCGGCGTCGCCATGGCCTTCACCGCCCTCGAGATGCTCACCGAGGCCGCACTCCTCAATCGGGAGATCGTGCTGCTCTTGAACAGCGACGAGGAGGTGGGCAGCCCCGTTTCGCGGCCCATCACCGAGCGGCTTGCCGTCGAATCCGCCGCCGTCTACGTGCTGGAGCCGGCCCAGGGCCTGGCCTGCAAGACCGCCCGCAAGGGAACCGGAAACTGGCGCATCGACGTGCAGGGAGTGGCAGCCCACGCCGGCGTGGACTTCGAAAAAGGGTCGAGCGCCATCCGCGAGTTGGCCCGCATCGTGGAGACAGTAAGCGGCTGGACCGATCTCAAGAGCGGCCTGACGGTGAGTGTGGGCCTTGTCGGCGGCGGCTCCAGGAACAACGTCATTCCCGCCGAGGCCTGGGCCGAGGTCGATGTTCGCATCGCCCGCAAGGCCGATGGTCCGCGCATAGAGCGCAAGTTTGCTGCGCTCAAGCCGGTGGACAAGCGCTGCACGCTGGCCGTCACGGGAGGCATCAACCGCCCGCCCATGGCGCGCACCCGCTCGACAGTTCAGCTCTACCGCCAGGCCAGGGCCCTCGCCGCCGAACTCGGTTTCACGCTGGAAGAAGCCGCCACCGGTGGCGCCTCAGACGGCAACTTCACCTCCGCGCTCGGCATTCCCACCCTCGACGGCATGGGCGCCGTCGGCGAGGGCGCGCACGCCCGCCACGAATCCATCATGGTGGAATATCTGGCGCCAAGGACGGCGCTGCTGGCGGCTCTGCTTGCGACGTGATGCGGAACGGGTGAGCCTGATACACTCCCGTCAAGAACCTATGGAGCTTCAATACTCAATGAAACACACCATTCTGATTCTGTTCCTGGCGGCAAGCGCCACTGCCGCAAGCGCCCAAACCCCTGCCAAGCCGGCTGCCCCCGCGGCCACGGCGCACCATCCGGCTGCCGCATCGGCCGGCGTCAAGCTGCCTCCCGGAGTGCCCGTGGTGAAAGGCATCGTCAAGACAGCCTTTTCCCTGCGCTACGAGGACTTCAAAATCGGCGCCGGCGCCGAGGCCGAGCCCAACAAGATGTACAAGGTTCATTACACTGGCTGGCTGGCCGCTGACGGGCACAAGTTCGACTCCTCCTACGACCACCCCGGACAGCCACTCAAAGACAAGGACGGCAAGCCGGTGCTCGGCGACGACGGCAAGCCCAAGCAGGGCGATCCGCAGCCCATGTCCTTTCCCCAGGGCATGGGCCGCCTGATTCCCGGCTTCGACCAGGGATTCACCGGCATGAAGATCGGCGGCAGGCGCCGCCTGTTCATCCCCTGGCAACTGGCCTATGGCGCCAAAGGCCGCCCCGGTCCCGACCCAACCCATCCGGGGATTCCTCCCAAGGCCGATCTGATCTTCGACGTCGAGCTGGTGGACGTGACCGATCTGCCGGCGGCGCAGAGTCACCCGCCGATGGGAATGCCCGGCGGACGGTCCATGCCGCCGAAGCCCGGAACTCCGGGAGGGCCGCCGACCCCGGCTCAGCCCGGTGCGCCTGCACCTGCGGCAGCACCGCCGGCGCCAGGCGCAGCGCCCACAGCGGCTGCTCCCGCAACGCCTGCGGCCCCAGCTGCTCCAAACGCTGCTCCGGCACCGGCAGCACCGCCGCAACCCGCGTCTCCGGCTTCTGCGCCAACTCCGGCTCCGCCGGCCCAACCGGCAGCCCCGAACGCTGCGCCGGCACCGCCGCCCGCATCATCAGCACCGGGCGCCCCGGCAGCCCCGGCGCCGCCCGCAACTCCGGGCCAGCCGCAACCGCAGTAGGGCTGGGTGCCCCATCCTTTTGGCGTTCTTTGCGAAAAGGGTGGGAGACCACGAACCTCAAACCGCAATTGTCCTCGAATCCCTCAGGCCACGTCGGCAGGCAACTCCGGCGTGGCCGCGATCAGTCGTCGCGTGTACTTCTCCTGAGGGTTGGCGCACAACGCCACGGCCTCGCCCGTCTCCACCAGCCGTCCCCGCTCCATCACCGCAATGCGTGTGCTCAGGTAGCGCACCAGCGGCATGGAATGCGAGATAAAAAGGTAGGTCAGCCCGTGCTCGCGCTGCAACCGCCGCAGCAGGTTCACAATCTGCGCTCCCACGCTCACATCCAGCGACGAAACGGGCTCATCCAGAATCAGCAGCTTCGGCCTGAGCGCCAGCGCGCGCGCAATGTTGATCCGCTGCCGCTGCCCGCCTGAAAACTCGTGCGGATGCCGTCCCAGCGCCGACTCATCCAGCCCCACTTCGCCCAGCAGTTCCACGGCCTTGGCTCGTAACGCGCTCCGGCCCCGCGCCATCCCCGCCTCGCGGCCATGAATCACCCACGGCTCGGTCACAATTTGCAGCACGTTCATGCGTGGATTCAGCGCCGCGTAGGGGTCCTGAAACACCGGCTGCATCTGCCGCCGCAGCCGCCGCAACTCCGCCCGCGAGGCCCGCGCCACGTCGATGCCCTCCACGCGCACCGTCCCGCGGCTCGGCTCCGCCAGCCCCAGAATCATCCGCGCCAACGTGGTCTTGCCCGACCCCGACTCGCCCACCAGCCCCAGCGTCTCTCCGGACCCGATCGTCAACGACACATCCTCGACGACGTGCTGCATCTCCGTCCGCAGCCCCGCCCGCCGGGGATAGCTCTTTGAGACCCCATCCACCTCAACCAGCGCCATGCCCAAATGGTACATGGCGCGCGGCCGGCGCTGCGCCGGGCAAACGCACCCTTCAGTCCAGCTTCGGATGCAGCTTGTGGAACTCCGTGGCCTGCTGGTACGCCCACGCAAACGCCGCCAGCTTCGCGTCCTGGTAATGGCCGGCCAGAAACGTCAGCGAAACCGGCGTCCCCGGCCCACCGATGTCGTCGTGGTCGCCGTCGTCGATCTTCGGAGGCTTCGGTGCGTCGGCGCCGCGCAGCCCGTTGGGCACAATCAGCGCCGGGTGCCCGGTCAGGTTGGTAGCCGTCAACTGCGTTTCGGTTGACGGCGTCACAATCACATCCACCTGCTCAAACAGCGCCGAAACCTGCCGGATGGCCAGCGTCCGCGCCCGGTTCGCCTGGATGTACTCGACCGCCGGGTAGAATCGCGCAATGCGGAAGGCATTTGGCCAGTCCTCCACGCCCTGCTCGGTGAGCAGCGCATCGCGGCCCGACCTCGTCAGGTCGTCGAACGCCGCCGCGGCCTCGGCGGTCAACAGGGGCACCATGGCGTCGTAAGGCAGTTTGGGAAGCTCTACAGGAATCAGCTTGACCCCCATCGCCCGCAGCTTATCCAGCGCGGCCAGCTCGTAGCGCCGGTCGTAATCGCGCCGCGCGCGCCACTGCGTCATCTCCTCATTGCTCTTTTCGCGTTTGGCTTTTTCTTCGGCAGTCTCGTTGGGCGCTGGCTCATGGAGCTTGAGCGGCTCGGGCGGGTCAAACTCGCTCTTCAGGTAGCCGATGCGCAGCTTCTTCCAGTCCGCTCCGGCATCCCAGCGAAAATCGGCCGGCGCAACCGACGCATCCTTGCCGTCCGGCCCATAAATCGCAGCCAGAACCAGCGCGCAATCCTGTGCCGAGCGCGTGATGGGCCCCAGCTTGTCCATCGTCCAGCTCAGCGCCATGGCGCCGGTGCGCGGCACCAGTCCGAAAGTTGGCCTGAGGCCGGTCACGCCGCAGCGGGTGCATGGAGACGAGATCGACCCCAGCGTCTCCGAGCCAATGGCAAAGGCCACGCACCCTGCCGCCACCGCGCTCGCCGAACCCGCCGAAGACCCGCTCGATCCCTGCTCAGTATTCCAAGGGTTCCGCGTCCGCCCTCCAAACCATTTGTCCCCCATGGCCAGCGCGCCGAGGGAAAATTTGGCCGCAAGCACGGCTCCCGCCGCATCCAGCCGCTCGACGACGGTCGCGTCCTCGTCGAACGACTGCTTCTCGAACCCGCCCGCGCCCCAGGTGGTGGGATCGCCCTTCACTGCCAGCAGATCCTTCGCCCCCCACGGAATCCCATGCAGCAGCCCGCGGCATTTTCCCGCGCCAATTTCCTTGTCCGCCTCCTTCGCTTGCCTGAGTGCTCTCTCTTCCGTCAAGGTAATCACGAAGTGCAGCTTAGGGTCATAGCGCTTCAGGCGTGCAATGTACATTTGCGTCAGGGAGAGCGATGTAATCTTACGAGCGGCTAGGAGCTCGCTCAGTTCTTTCACCGTGGAGAACGCGAGATCCTCGATTCGCGGGGGAGCAACGAGCACAGCGGCCCGATCCTCCCCGATTTCGCCAATACAGGCAAGAGAGCTATCTGGCAGATCGGTGAACCCTTTGACGAACTCGCAATCGGGAGCGGGCCCTTCGCTCTCTTTTGCTGCCGGCAGCGGATGAAACACAAACGCCGGCGGCACCGAGTTGGCCAGCTTCAGCGCCCGAATCGGCTCATACGACCCCCGCTGGTCGTTTAGCCCCTCCAGCATCATCTTCTTCTGTTCCGCGCTGAACGGCCCCACCCCCGCCAGCGCCGCCGCCTGGTCGATCATCTCTGACGTGATTTTCGGCAGTTCATTTGCCTTGGCTCCAGGCGCGGCTTCCTGCGCCTGCGCGGCCAGCGTATACAAAATGCCCGGCAGCAGCGCCGAAGTAATGCCTGCGCCGCTGCACGCGGCGAGGAATCCTCGCCGGTCAAGGTGCGTGAGTGCACTCATAGTTTTCTCCAGGAGAGTTAGTGAGTTTTTGGCGGAAACGCAACCCGCATCTCAGCGACTTCGATCCGGTTTACTCCGGCTTTCACGCTGGGATCGGCGGCGGCGATAGCCCGGGCCTCATCTTCGTTCGCAGCCTCGATAACCATCACGCCATAAACCCCTTTGGGATCCAGAACCGGTCCCGCGAAGAGACAGACGCCCTTTTCATACAGTCCCTTCAAGTAGACGAAGTGCTGCTCCATGATCTTCGCTTCCGCCTCGCTCAAGTCCTTGTCGAAGTGGGGCCGGGGTGGGATCAGGCGGATGAACCAGGTCATCTTCGCGGGCGTGGTGGAGGCCTGAGTGGATGAGGCGGACTGAGCCGCAACCGGCTGCGCCAGGGCACAGGCAATGCCGGCGGCCAGCAAAATGGTAGCAAGAGACAGAACATTCATGGTGGGGAGCATAGCATGAGGCACCGCTCCCCGCGTATCGTTTCCGGCCTGCCGCCGAGCTTACTTCCCAGCATCCTCCACCTGCCGGTCCGCCCTTGCCGCCGCGTCCAGCCGAGGCTGCTTCTGCTTCTCCAGATCCATGCCCGGCGGCCGCGGGTTGCTGGCCATCAACCGCTTCACATAGTCGTCCAGGTGCTGGGCAAAGCCGGCATCGATCTCCTTGATCGCAGCCTGTGCCTTGGGCAGCGCTTCGTGGAAGTGTGCAATCTCCTCCACGCCGCGCTCCGGGTGGTAGCTCAGCCGGTCGCCCGTCTGCATGGCGTCGATCAGCACATCCGGTGGATCGCTCACGGGCCAGGTCTGGTTCATCGCGTCGTAAGCCCCGCGCAGCCGCGTCATGGCCCCGGCAAACCCATCCAGCTCGCCGCGCCGTGCCGTCAGCCCCGCGGCCCGCCGCACCCCCACCGTCACCTTGGCCGCCACGCTCCCACTCGGCACGGGAACCACCGTCGTCAACGTGTTGCCCTCGAAGCTCCACCCTCCCTTGCCCGTCACCCCGGCATGCTTCACCGCCACGCCGTTCACCGTCACCGTCGCGGGCGCCCAGTCGGCAGGCAACCGCACCTCAAAGCCCCGCGTCTTCAGCATTCCCGGATAACTGCCCTCTGCCGGCCCAATCTCCACCCGCAAGGTGTCGGCGGTTTGGGTGGCTTTGATGGGCGTGCGCGCAAACACGCCGCGCTGGTACTCAACAGATACGCCTGAGTCCTCATAAACCGAGTAACTGGAGCTGGTACCCGGATTGAGCCGCCAAATGGTCACAATCAGCGGGTCCACCGGCTTCTCGCCCGTATACCGCATGGGCGGCTGCATGGGCACAATCGCCCCCGGGCGCAGGTAAACCGGCGTCTGGTCGATGGAGAAGCTGCGCTCGACCACGGCCGGCCCGGTCAGGTGCTTGCCCGTCGGCCATTCGATCCACTCGCCCGTGGGCAGCCACACCTTCTCCGTCGCCAGGCCGCTGGCCTTGTCGGCCGGAGCCGTCACCGGCGCTACCAGCATCTGGTCGCCAAACAGGTACTCGCCCTTGCTCTCGTATGCGGCAGGCTCTTCAGGCCAGTCGTAGTAAAGCGGCCGGAAGAAGGCCACGCCGGCGTCGTAGGTGCGCCGCCCCTCGGTGTAGAGATAAGGCTCGAGCGCGTAGCGAAGCTGGAAGGTCGACCGCAGGACCGACGAGTACGGCTCGGGATAGGCCCAGATGCGCCGCTCCGAATCAGGATTCTTGGTGGTGTGGGTGCGCAGAATCGGGCTGAAGGCGCCAAACTGCACCCAGCGCGTATAAAGCTCCGGCCCCACGGCGCCCGGCATGTGCCCGCCGATGTCGTGGCTCCAGTAGGCGTAGCCCACGTTGGCCGCCGTAGCCGTAAACCACGGCTGGAAGGCCAGCGAATCCCACACCGAAATGGTGTCGCCTGAAAATCCAATCTGGTAGCGGTGGTTGCCCAGTCCGCCCCAGCGATGGAACAGCAGCGGCCGTTTGCCCTCCCGCTGCTGGTCGGTAAAGTGCACGTAATTCAGCCACCAAGTGGGGTTTACGCCGGCCATCTTGGTGGTAGATTCCTGCTGCCAGTCCAGCCACCAGAAGTCGATGCCCTGCTTCTCCAGCGGATGGAGAACCAGATTCATGTAATTGGTAGCCCAGCGCTTGTCGGTAATGTCGAAGGGCACATATTTCTTCGTCGCCGGATCGATGCCCATGGCCCTGGCCATCGCCGGATAAGCCGCTTCCCAGGGCTCCACTCCCGACGCCGGATGCAGATTCAGCGTGGTCTTCAACCCCTCGGCGTGCAAACTGGCCAGAAAATCGCCCGGGTCAGGAAACAGCATCTTGTTCCACGTATAGCCGCCCCAGCCCAGATCATGGCCCGACTGATCCACCTCTCCCGCGGCCGTGAGCTGCTCCTTGCTAATGTGCCAGCCCATATCGATCACAAATACGTCCAGCGGCACGTCGTTCTCGTGGAAGCCGCGCACCAGCTCGTCCAGTTCCTGGTCGCTGTAGTCCCAGTAGCGCGACCACCACGCGCCGAAGGCAAACCGCGGCGGCAGCGGGATGCGTCCGGCCACCTTCACATAGTCGCCCAGCGCTTTCCGGTAGTCGTGCCCGTAGCCGAAGAAGTAGAGGTCCTGTCGCTCGCCGGCCGGCCGCTCGATGACCCACGGCCATGGGCTTTTTTCACCCTGAAGGAAGCGGAAGTCGGCGGAATCGAAGAGCGGACGGGTAGAGTCGTCCACCAGAGCCCAGCCGGAGCGTGAAACCAAACCCTCCCCAATCGGCTCCTGGGTCTTCGAGCCCAGCGCGCCGTCCAGGGTGCGCGTGGTCCCTTGCAGGTTTTCCGGGTCCGTCAGACCCGGATGCCACACCACCGCCTTGTCTTCCACGGTCATTTGAATGGAGAGGTTCTCGGCCGTAAACCGCCCATCCGGAGCGGATGGGCCAGCCGCGCCGGGCGAATACGTCAGCGTCAGCGCAGCGGTCTTGATGGTCATGACCTGATTCTGGCCGTCCATGGTCACCGTCTTTTCAAACTTCGGGACCGGCAGCCGGCGATTGAGAAAGACGAACGAAGCGTGGTCCTCGAACTTCCCGTCCGCCGCCCACTCCATGCGGATCAATTCAGGCGTCAGCACGGTAAACCGCGCCTTGCCCACTGTGACTATAGCCTTGGGATCGGCCACCGGATTGGCAACCTCCCCGGCCGGTTTCGCTTGCACTGCCGGCGGCGAAGATGCTGCCGCCACGGCCTGTTTAGCGGCTTGTCCAGCCGCCGGCGCCGGCGTCTGCGCCGTTAATCCAACACTGAGTCCGATTGCGAGCGAGATTACGGCAAGTCCTGCAAATGAAATACGCACAAGTTCCTCCTGTTTTTTGCTCCACCGGGAAGGGTAGCACTGCCGGGACGGGAGGTAGCAAGGGGAGAAAGGTGTCGTCCCGCAGTCACAAAAGGATCCGATTTCCGAAATTCGAAGATGCTGCCCCGCAGGTGGACAAAGGGAGTGAGAGAGTCCACCCGCAGGCCGACGAAAAAGGCTGAATTGCCGAATGGGAAAAAGTAGGCCTGCGGGCCGGCGGAAAAAGCGGAAAGTCCGCCTGGAAGCCGCCGGAGGAAAGCGGAATGTCCGGCTGCAACCGGACCAAAACCGCTAAAAACGAGTGTTTCTGGCACGTTTTTGGGGCGATTTTGCACACAATCAAGGTGCATAATGTCGGGGTTTAAGGCTATACCGGGTAACGATCCGGGGGAGGGAGGCGGGCAGCCGGCGGGAAGCGGCTTCGGGTTGCCGGCGTTCGGGGATTTCAGAGATCTCAAGGGCGAGGACCTGGGGTACCCATTCTTGTCGGGAAGAGGGAGATGTGGCCACTCGCCTGGATCTCGGGCGCAATTTGTGCTAGAAGAAAAGGCATTCGCGAACCGGGCGCCTGAAATCGGGCGACGCGGACATGACTGAGTGGCGATCGATCACCTTGACCGCAAACTGGCCGTACAGTTCGCGGATGGTTGGGTGGTCTGCGTTGCTGACGATCACATTGACGCCAATGCGCTTCAGCCGGGAGGCAACTTTGGCAAGTCGAACTTGATCGGCCCATGAGAAGATCTTGGCGTTGTACTTTACGAACCCATTGTTCCCGTGGGCAACCGTATAGGGCGGGTCGAAGAAGACCACGTCGCCCCGTCTTGCTTGACGCACGGCCTGCTCGAAATCGTCCGGACGAAGGTCGCGCCCCCTCAGGCTCTCGCTCGTTTGGCTAAGCCTTGCAAGGTCACAGGGGTTCAAATGAGTCTTCCCTCCGTAAGGGACATTGAATTCGCCCTGAAGGTTCTGTCTGTATATTCCGTTGAAGGAGAGGGTGCAAAGGTAAATCAGGCGCGCCGCTCTCCCGGCTAAGCTGCTTGGTGCGCAGCCCCGTATTCGGTAATAGTCTTCTTCTTTGTTCGGCATCCTCCGAAGATGTTGAACGACAGCGCCAAGGTTGTCGCGAACCTGCACGTAAGCGTTTATCAGCTCTGGGTTTGAGTCGCTCAGCAGCGCCGACTTTGGCCTCAATGAGAAAAACAGTGCCCCACCACCGAA